>JAOZSE010000114.1 GCA_029939835.1 Pontiellaceae bacterium | reverse complement strand
AAGACCCGCGCATTCGTCAGTCAGTATCAGACCATTTCTTTCCCTGAATATGAATTCACTTCACCGATCAAACTCATGGTAACCATCGACGGCCAGCCCGCTGAAGTTTCGCTCGAAATCAAAGAGACCGGGTTTTCGGACACCTCCTTCACGCTCCCCGCCGAATATATAAAAAGCGAAGCCCCTAAAATCACGGTGGCGGGCGATCACTTCTCCTGCGGGTACTGGTTTTATCAATAACCCAGTAAATGATACTCCTACCCTTTTTTCTGCGGCGAAGGAAAGGGTTGACTCCCAAAAAATCTTTCTCCACATTAAATGGATGCCGCCCACCGAAAAGCTTCATAGAAAACGTACTGCTGAGGCAACAAGGGGAACCTTTTCTCGCAACTGGATTCCATTTGTCAGTGCTTTTCTTTTCCTCCTTCTTTTTCATGCCATCGGCGTTTACTCAATAAACGGTTATCGGACGACTTCGGGGTCTATCGGACTGCCCAAACCAAGGCATCTTTACGTGATCACACTCTGGATGTTTTGCGGCACTGCTACCGCAGGATTTCTCGCGGCGGGATTTTTGAGACTGAATCAAAAATGGTTTCGATGGCTTTTTTCTTTTTTCGATGGATTTTCAAAACGATCGTTTATTCTGACAGCCTCTATGATCGCACTGGCCATCCCCCTGATTCTTCGTTTTACCGTTTTGCACAACATGCCTGTCTCAGATGATGAAACCTGCTATGAGTTCATGGCGAGATTGCTGGCTTCCGGTCGGCTGAGTGTCCCGTCTCCACCAGCCAAACTCTTTTATGATCACCTGTTTATGATCAATAACGGACGGTTATTTTCTCAGTATTTCATCGGATGGCCGGCGATGATGATTCCTGGCGTATGGATCGGCCTGCCCGCCGCCGCCAACGCCCTCTACTCCGCTTTAACCGTCCTCCCGCTTTACGATATTCTGCAACGGCTTGCCAGCAGGCGCGGTGCACAGCTCGGCATACTGCTCTACCTCCTCTCCCCTTTTCTTATGCTCAGCGCAGCAACTACTCTTTCCCACACCAGCTGCATCATGACCCTCACCTGGATGATCTGGTTTTTTTTTCGCCTAAAAGAGCGACCCGATGACTGGTTTCTTCATGCATTTTTTGTTTTTTTCTTCTGCCTCGCGTTTTTCATTCGTCCTACTGCCGCATTGGGAATAGGAATTCCTTTTCTGCTGGTTTGGGCTATGGGTCAGCTTAAAAGGCCTCCGAATCAGTGGCGGCTCACGCTCGGACTGGCCTCAGCCGTTACAGTCATCATGGGGACTCTATTTTTGTGGGTAAACTACATGCAGTGCGGACACCCTCTGTTGAGTGCCTATCGGCAGTATATCGACTATTCCATTGAAAACGGCTGCCGCTTCAGCGTGTACCCTTCCGTGGAATTTGCCCGCAATGTGCAAATGATTAATATGAACTTTAGCGAACCCCTGAGAGCCGTAGCTTGCCAAGGCATCGCTCTTTTCCGCTTGAACTATTCTCTCTGGGGATGGCCTGCCGCACTTCTTTTTATACCGTTCGGTGTCGGCTGTCAGCGAACCCGGATTTTCACCGCCACGCTAGGCAGTTTTTTCCTGATCCACTTCTTTGTCGGCGATCAAGGTATCGATGCCTTTGGACCGGTACATTACACGGAACTGGCAATTCCTCTTATCATTTTAACCGTCGCAGGAGTCAGGCAAATTCACCGAAAATTTCGGGGCGCACTTTCCTCGCCTCAGCACCCACTGGCAAATCTTCCGATCGCGGTGCTGGCTTCCCTGATCCTGACAGGATTTTTCGGCACAACCCCTATACGACTTGCCACTCTCTTTCATAGAACAGCCCGCACAGCTATCCCGTTTAATGCCGTTCAACATCTACAACTCAACAAGGCTATAGTTTTCACATCCAAACCCTTCGCCCCGATGCAGGAAAACCCCGGACATGTATTTGCTCGACCAAACAATCACCCTGATTTGGACAGCAACATTCTATGGGTCAACCACATCTCTCTGGAAGACGATCGTCGCTTTATGCAGCTTCATCCCGAGCGCACCGGACACGTCATGGTATGGTTTGCGGACAACAGTCTTGGCATCATCCCCCTGAACGAATTGAACGATGGCGACATCCCGAACGGGATAATTTCCGGTACCGGAAAAGGCCCTGACTGGAGCACCATATCGCTTCCTCTCACCTCCCTAAAAACGGAGACCCGCCCATGAACCATCCTTCAAAATCCACAGCATCGACCGACCGGAGGCTTTCCCAGACCTCCGATCCGTTTATTGCCGAAGACTTGAAACAGATGGAACTCGCCCCGAACTATTCGGCATGGCTCTACCGCCTCCTGAAACCCTTTATCGGCTCTTCTGTTCTCGAAGTCGGATCCGGAACAGGGACCATCACTGAACATCTGCTTTGTGAAGAGAAAACCGTCACCGGCATTGAGCCCAACCCCTTTTGCATTCAGGAACTCCGAAACAAGTTTGATGGTTCCCCACACTTCCACCTCTTGCCTAAAACTATTGAGGACTGCTCCGACGAAGAACTGAGGCAAACTCGCTTTGCAACGATTGTCTCCGTCAATGTGTTGGAACATATTGAGAACGATCAAGTCTTCCTGAAACGTGTAGCAGAGTTGCTTCCGCCCGGCGGAAGGCTTGTGCTGATTGTGCCGGCGGTGCCGCAGGCTTTCGGCACAATCGACCGGGCTGTTGGCCATTTTCGACGCTACAGCGCCAAAGGTCTCCGGAATTGTCTCATTACCGCCCATCTCCGTCCCATCCGACTCCGTTACAGCAATGCCATTGGGTTGTTGGGCTGGTTCATAAACGGGCGAATCCGCCATAGCACCCGACAAAACATTGCACAGATCCGTCTGTTTAACGCGCTGGCTCCCTACCTCTCTACACTCGAACGCATCATCCCGCCGTTCTGCGGGCTCTCCCTGCTGGCTGTTGCCGAAAAACCTCAAAAGGAAACTGACCATGAAAACTCTCCCTGAACGCACCGCTGTCATTATCCCCTGCTACAACGAAGGCCCCACCATTCAAAAGGTAGTCTCTGATTTTAAAAAAACGCTACCCAACACACCCGTCTTCGTTTTTGACAATAACAGCACCGACGGCACGGCTCAACTAGCGCAAGAAGCCGGAGCAACCGTTATCCGCGAAAAACGGCAAGGGAAAGGAAATGTCGTGGCCGCCATGCTACGTAAGATTGATGCCGACTACTATCTGATGGCAGACGGCGACGATACCTACCCTGCCGAATCCGCCCTCGACCTCTTAAATCCCATCTATCGGGATGAAGCCGACATGATCGTCGGAGAGCGGCTCTCCACCTGCACGGATCGAGCCTTTCCGGCCTTTCATTTTCTCGGCAACCAGCTGATTCGTGGTGCCATCAATCTCATTTTCTGTGCTCGGCTTACAGATGTCCTTTCCGGCTACCGCGCCTTCAACCGGGAAGTGGCCGATATGCTCGCCATCACCTCTATAGGCTTCGATGTGGAGACCGAAATAACCCTTCAGGCCCTCCAACGAAATATGATTCTCCGGGAAATCCCCGTTCCCTATCGCGAACGTCCCGACGGAAGCAACTCCAAGCTGAACACCTTTAAAGACGGTTTCTGCATCCTTTTTAAAATTTTCGGCATGTTCAAAGCCTACAAGCCGCTCACCTTCTTTGGCGGTCTTGGACTACTGTGCTGGACGTTTTCCGCCCTGCCACTACTCACCATCTTTCAAAACCTCGACCCGCAAGACCCATTGCAGGATGCTGAACTCGGCATCCTTTCCGCGGCGGGATTTTCTGTCGGACTAATCCTCGCCTCCATCGGCATCACCCTCAACACCCTCAACACCCGTATTCTCGAACTCGACCAGACTCTCTCCAAACAGATTGCCCGCCCCCGCTTTCTTTCCAAACCCTCCAGCCGAGATTCAGAATCATGACTGCCATCCCACCCAGCCCGCCTCTTTATGATCTAAAGGGAAAATCCGTCCTCCTCATCAATCCGGAATGGAAGGTGCAGGAAGACAACATCTGGAAATCCGTGGCCAGCTGCTACCCCTCCATCGGTCTGGCGATGATTGCCGCCTATCTAGAACACTGCGGCGCATGCGTACAGATCCTCGACCTGCAAGCCGTTCCTGACCCCGACCCGTTTGCCGGGCTCTCCCGCCCCGACTGGATCGGCATCTCCAGCACCACCGTTCTGGCCGACTCCGCCTACCATACATGCGAAGCGGCGCGCACACAATGGCCCGGTATTCCCGTCATCTTCGGCGGAGTGCATCCCACCATCCTCCCTCACGAAGTTCTCGAGAAGTTTCCGGACTGCTATCTCCTGCGCGGAGAAAGCGAACACAGTATGGCGGCTCTCGTCGCTGGCGAGCCGCCCGAAACCGTGAAAGGAACGGCCCTACTCCGCGACGGGCAATACTGGGAACACCCTGAATGTGACCTTATTGAAAACCTTAACGACCTGCCCATGCCCGCCTATCATCTGTTGCCGATGAAACACTACCGCCCGCCGCTCGGCGGAGCCCTCCGGCAACCCTGCATGTCAATTTTCTCCACCCGCGGCTGCCCCGGAAACTGCACCTTCTGCAACAGCGCGCTCTCTAAGAAACTTCGTTTCCTAAGTGCAGATCGCGTCATCAAGGAAATCCAGCTCCTCACTAAACAATACGGCATTCGCGAAGTCAGTTTTTATGACGACTCCTTCTGCGCAGACCGTCAGCGGGTCAGAAAAATCTGCAAAAACCTTATTGAACAAAACATTCGCATCACCTGGTCCTGCATGTCCCGAGTGAATTTTGCAGACGAGGAAACCCTCGCATGGATGAAACGCGCCGGATGCCACATGATCTGCTACGGTGTCGAAAGTTCCAGCCCCGATATCCTTCGCACCATCCGAAAAGGAATCAATCTGAATAAAGTGCGATCTGCCGTGGAAATGACAAAAAAAAGCGGAATTCGAACCCGCCTCTCTTTCATGTACGGAAACCCCGGCGAAACCCGCGAAACCATGCAACAGACCCTCGACTTCGCCCTCTCCGTCGACCCCGATCTCGTGCAGTTCAATATCACCACGCCCTATCCCGGCACCGAAATGTATGAACAGGCTGAGCAGCAAGGTCTTATGCTCACGCACGACTGGCGAAAGTACGACCTCTATAATGTCGTTATGAAAGTGCCCGGCCTCGAACCTCAGGAAATCCTGGATTTCTATCATACCAGCTACCGGAGGTTCTTTATGCGCCCCGGCTACCTTTTCAAACAAGCTTTCTTTTTCATGACACATCCTTTAATGTTATTTCATTCTATAGCTAAATTAATCCCCTTCCTGTTCAAACTGCAAAAAAACCAATAGCCTCCACCCATTATATTTTCCAATGCTTGGAAAAATTGACCAAACATGTTCCAAGTATTGGAAAAATACCGAGTTTGCAGTCCCTCTCGATATGGTGACAGGAACAATATCGATCCAATCCGACGTTCCGGATATCGCCCCCATCGCCTTGGAAAAATTTCCGCGAAA
>JAOZSE010000113.1 GCA_029939835.1 Pontiellaceae bacterium | reverse complement strand
CTGCATCTTCGATTGTTTTTTGTTGGGCGGGGGTGAGAATTGGGGGGTATTTCATTGTAATTTATACAAATTACAAGGATTACAACCTTTTTTACCAAAACCTATTACTTTTATGTGCCATAGACTTTGATAGAAACCCTTGTAAAGGTTGTAAAGTTGCCTCATTTCCATTTAATTCCCTCCCAAACAGGATAAAACCCACCTAAGATTTCTTTCCTTGATTCTGTAACCCCATAATTATCTTCTAAAATTGCTTTTATGGCCTTATCTGAGGCTCCTTTTATCTTATGTTCCTTACAGTATCTCATAAATGCCTTCCTAACATCCTTCTTTGTAATACAACCATCAACATCCTCTCCAATACTATCCATACAGAAAGCAGTAAAACTATCTGATTTCCTAATCCAAAACTCTTTTATTTCTTTTGTTCCAGTAGTATAACTAAATTCTCTATTTTTAAGAAGTCTATCTAAACCATCCAGAGATTCATTCAGTAGCCCACTCAATTCTTCTTCAGTAGAAATCTTATCTATAATCTCTTCATCCATTATTTTTTTATAAGTTCTCTCTTTTTCAGGTAATTCATTATAAACACTTTCTTGTACAAATTCATAGGGGAATTCCAGAAGCACCCATCTGCTCCAAAACCCAATACTCAAATCGTAAACTCTTGGAAGTTCATTACAAGCAAAAATCATCTTAGCGTAGTTTGTAAAGAACAAGTCTCTTAGGTATTTTCTTTTGGCCGTAATTAAATCTCTACCAGTTACTTGTTTGAACATTCCAGTATCTTTTAAGTCAGAGTTACTTAAATCCCCTGCCAGGTTGGCCAATCTTGCGTGTAGTTCTGCAACTGAAGTTGAAGAAGGGGTTATTTGAGATAGAGGGATTGAAGAACAATTTTCTACACCAAGTAATTTTTTCATTAATAGTAACGTCTTCCCTTTACCATTTCTCCCACCACCAACAAACATAAATGCTTTTTCAAAATTATAATCTTTGTATAGGCAATACCCAATTAACTCAAACATAACTTCTGAATCACTACTATGTTTCAATATATCTCTGAAGAACTTTTTAGTATTGGGGCATGTAGCATCGGGGTTATAGAATACTGGGAGTTTGTTGAAGAATATTTTTTCGGGGTCAAACTTTCCTAATGTTCTTGTTTTAATATTCAAGATTCCATTTTCTACAGCTAACTCCTCTTTAGTTTCTGAATTAAAGAAATCATCTTGTTCAATATAGGTATCTGTTTCTATTTTATTGATTACGTCATTAGCAATATTCACTGTAAAATTTTCCTCTAATAAAAGTCTACAGATTTCTTTGATATATGTTTTCCCGTTAGGTGTATAAATCCCATCCTTATAAATCCAGATTTCTGACTTGATGTCATCTCTTGTTGTGTATACCGAATTTTTCTCTAGAATATACTTTGTAATAAGTTCAGTTGCTTCATCTCGTTTCCTTCCAAGTAAATAACTTTTTATATCACTTTTTAATTTTTCTATAGTACTCATCGAACTTCTATCTCTTTTTACTTTGTAATACTTAACAGGATTTTTATATTTATTCCAACTCTCATCTATTTCAATCCCCTCAAAAACATCTTTTAATCCAAAAAAAGGATAACCCGCTTCCTTCATAACTAACTTCTCAAAATTTGGACAATTTATTTTATTCTTAAATATTCTTTTGGTTATTCTAACGATTTCACTTTCCTCCCCAGTTTCTCTATAAGGTTGTCTTCTACTCCATTCAATAATATGACCTATTGAATTTTCTTCATTCAGTCCTATTCCTCTGAAAAAACTAGCCAGGGTCTCTATTATCCTCATCCAACTTTTTGAATCTCTATGTTCATATTTATATAATAAATATTGTATAGGGTATGGAAGGTATTCTCTTTCCAGTTCGCTTATTTCTCCAATCTTTATAGTATAATCTTCTTGTTCAACTTTGAGTTCATCAATTTGTTTCCAAAGAGTTTTATCTTCTATTCTTTCACCACCAATATCTACCTTACATAAACGATGCTTTCTTACTCCATTATCTGTCCCCTTTATATTCCATGAACCCCAAACCTTTATGATTCTTGGGAGGTCACCTATCTTGTCAATACTCCCATGATTCTCATACCTCTTAGCAACTAAGTCTTGGAACTGTTGCATCTTTGTTTCTACTGAATCTCGATTAGTTTCAGTTATTTTTATTTCAGGAATGGACATCCATATTTGATAACCATTTCCAGTGAATACTTTTGTTGGTGTTTCACACCCTGCGGTCATCATAGAGGCAATAATATCATCACAATCTTTTTCACACTCTAATAATTCCTCATCCGTAGCAGGTTCTTTTTCAAAACCTTCTGCCCTTACGGCATCAATATCTAAGATAACACTCCTAACAGAGATAACATCCTTCTTGTCAGTTCCATTCTCTTGTCTTTCCTGAATACCAACATAGATATTATAAGTTTCATTAAACTCCTTACATACTTTTACAAATTCATCTTCAGTTTTTACAAATTTCGATAGAGGGAATTTCTTTTTCTTAGGGTCTATAAGTCTTATTTCACTTTCTTTCTCATGTGCTAAGAATTTGTAACACCTTCTTACGTCTTCCTCGTTGAATCTCATACTTTCACCTTATATCTTTTTAACCAAGATTTAATTGACTTAATACAAGAGAAGTTTATTTCATCATCCCAAGAAAGGTTTTGTAATAATGCAAATATATCATGGTCTCCTTCATGCGTTCCACAGTTTCTACAACTGAAGATTCCATAAGGCCCTGTGAAAAAATAGTTTCCACAAGAAGAACACTTCCCGACTTGCAATCCATCTTGTCCCCAAACCTCCCCAGGTTCTCCAAATAATTCATAAAACCAAACAGCTTCACTAGAGATTAAGATTAATTCTTGTTGAGTATCTTTTACAAATAGTTCAGAGATACCATGATTGTTCTTACCTACAACCCCCTTAACCTCAATCCATTGTTTAGCTTCAGATAAGTAGAAGTCTGGTTTGTATGGAATTCCATTAGATAATAGAAATGTTTTTGGTTCATATTCCCATTTTATTTTTAAAGCATCTAGGAATAAGGCAACTTTTGTTTCAAGCTTACTTCTCATTTCAATTCCTTTATATACTGTAGGAATGCTAAATATGTTCTTATCTCCGTAGCTCATTCCCCATCCTCTTTCGGTTTTAACATCTCAATATCCTTAACTTCAGAAACAAATATAGTAACCAATCCTTTTTCTCTTTCTTCTAACATAAATATTAAATCAGATTTCTTCTCCACTAAATGACCATTAGCCCATTCACCACTAACTTTCTTGATATGTACTGGCACATGCTCGGAATAAAAGAAATTGAATTTCTCCATCATCCTCGTTTTGTGTTCGTTTATTTCCATCGTGTTACTTACAAATCAGTTCTCTTTATATACTTTACTTAATCTATTTTAAAGTGACAACACTTCCTTTGTTATTGCAAAGAGAATACAAAGGTTTATAAAGAACCTTTTTCTTAATACGGTATGAGAAATAGAGAAGTAAAAAGATACGCAGGAATGTTGGTTATAAAACTAAACCCTGCTGATGAAGGCGACCTTGGATTAACTGAGGGAACTATTGTTGATGTAGATGATATTGTAATAGTTAAAACAAAGGGGAAGAAAAAATGAGTGTAAATTTAGAACCTATTGAAAAAGAATGTCTTTATTGTGATAAACTTGCAACCCACAGTTTAACAATTAAAAAACATTTCAGGAGAACAACAGCAAACGTTTGCCTCAAATGTGGTAAGGGAAGATTTAAGGAGGCCATGATAATATGAAACCTCGAGACCCTCTAGATCTCTACAATGTAGAAGCAATGCAAATAACTACTCCTGAAGAAGCAAAGGTAATAAGAGAACGTTTAAACGAAGCAATGAAAATTAAAGAAATGAGGGCAAAAGCATGGCTAGCGAAACAGAACTAACAAACTATGAAGAAGAACTCAAAGGGTTTAAGTTAAAGAAAGTTTCAGCAGAGTGCGGAAACTATGGTGTGATTGGTACGGAGGTAAGAGAATGACTCCAGCACTCCAAGTACTAACTATCTCTGCGGTCGCATTAACAATAATCTTTTTAATAATTGCAATAATATATTTACTAGAGAGGTCATTAAAATGAGACTATCACTATTCATGAACGACGATGTAAGAGAGAACGTGTTTAAACACGTAGAGGTGGAACAACCATTAAGCATAGGAGCCACCCAATCATATTCTGGAGTGGCTAGACGGGGAAATAAGGGCATTGGTTCGAATACCTCCAAACCTCCAATGAGGTTGTCACCTCTACCTCAGAGGACACCAGGTTCATTGATACCACTCCAGGTTTATACCAATATGACTTCAACCTGTGGATATGCAGAGGAGTTAATGGACGAACTAAATCAACAAGGGAGGAAATAAACATGGCAAATTTAAAGGACTCAGCATTGAATTACGAAGCACCAACAATCCATAACATCGCCGAATTAGAAAAAGTTTCTACAGAACTTGATGTGAAAACTGAAACACATACAAAGTCTGATGGAGAATCATTTACTGTTGATGTTGTTATAATTGATGAACAGAAGTATAGAGTACCTGCAACTGTATTAGCAAACTTAAAAGCTATTTTACAAGCTAAACCAAATTTGAAGTTTTTCAAAGTGAACAAGACTGGTTCAGGTATGCAGACTACATATACTGTAATTCCTATGGATTAATATTCGTCGGATAAATCACACTAGTAAAAGAGGCGTTATGGGAATTAATTTTCGCCCCCACATATTAAAATCAAACAAAAACAAAATGGAAGCAAACCTACACGAAGCGCAAAGAATAAGTCTTGAAAGAAGATTGGATACTCTGAAGTTCCAAAAAGAGACAGCTCCTTACGACAGGGCTTTACCACAATTAATTGAACATTATGAAAAAGCTTACAAAGAATTAACAGGGAGGGATTATGATTATGGAAACAACAGAGAAAATACTCAGGCAGATTGACAAAGAAGCGGAGAAAGCAAAGAGAGAGATAAAAAGAACTTTCGAAGTTTCAGATTTAGAACTTAAAAGGATACTTGTAGATTTTGCAGGAAAATACAGAGAACTGATGTATCAGTTTGAGACAGTTAAATCAAGCAATACGGAGGATGCTGAAACCAAATAAAATGCGAACCAAAGATTTATACGAGGTAATGGGAAGAATGGTTATCGGCAAAGCATTAAGACTTGAACCCTCTAAGAATTATATCTTAGATAAATTAACCGTGGATGAATTATTAGAAATCAAGAAAGCAATTTTTAGTCACTCTGAGATGGAAGAATCTTCGCAGGGAGAGTCGGGTGTAAATCCCGACACCTTATGTTCGCAATCTCAACAGAAAGGGATTAATTGTCCTGAATGTGGACAGGAGATGAAAGAAGGTTCCAAGTTTTGTCATACTTGTAAGACCGAGTTTTTTGAACTAATAACACAATCTCGTGAGGAGGCGAACAAATGAAAACAATAAAAGGAGATTTAGTTTTAACAGAAGATACTATTATAGA
>JAOZSE010000112.1 GCA_029939835.1 Pontiellaceae bacterium | reverse complement strand
AATAGATCATAGTATGTCGATAAACAAAAGACATAATACGCTCAATTTGACAAAAAAGAGCCCGACAGCTTGCGGCCATCGGGTGGGTTTTGATTCGGAAAATTTAACCCCGCAGAAGCGACGGGTGGTTACGAGAAGCCCCGAGATGACAAAAAATCAAACGAGTTGTGATAGCCATGTTTTCAGGGGAACCCGAAGAACCTTCCCCTCCGTTGAAGACGGAGGTTTAAAACAATCGGCATCCCTGTAATCCATATCCATCACCGCCTGAAAGGCAAAAGGAACATTCAGTTTTTCCGCAAAGTGTTTTAGCGCAGAACTAATCGGCTCTTTCTTTGATTTCTTCACTTCAACCATCATCCAGGGTTTAGAGTCCCTGACCACGAGAAAATCAACCTCCCGCTGGGTGGTGTCACGAATATAAAACAGCTCAAATACGCCCAGCCCCAAATCGGTCCACCCATGAACCGCTTTTAACAGATGAGAGGCCACAAAACACTCGACTCGAGCCCCTTCATCCTCAATGGGACTCCAATCCCACGGATAAACCTTCGGCTGCTTTCGGAGCGACTTGGCGACATTGCGAAACCACGGGCGAACACGGAACGAAAAATAGATGGATTCCAGAAGGGTCAACCAGCGGCGAATCGTGTCCACCGAAACACAAACCTCAGAAGCTAATGCGCTGTAATTGACCAACGAGCCCGCCTGCGACATCAAAACATGCGACAACGTAATCAACTGATCAATCTCCTGAACCCTCGTCAAATCCCGGAGATCCTCGCGAAACAGTTGCTCCATACGCAAACGGATCCAGCGATTATAAAACCGATCCGTCGCGCGGGTAAACGGTTCGGGAAACCCGCCAAAACGATAGAGCGTTTCAAACGCCTCATCCGAAATTTGTTCCGGGTCGGAAATCAGGCGCGGCGCATAGGGTCTGGAAGTCAACTCCCCGACCGACAGCGGGTGCATGCGGTAGAGAAAATAGCGCCCCATCAGGCTGTCCCCACCCCGCTTATACACATTCAGCCGAGCACTTCCCGTCACAAGAACAGATGCCTGTCCCTCACACGCATCGAAAAACCCTTTCAAAAGGTTTTTCCAACGTTTGAACTTGTGAATCTCATCAAAAGCGATGCGCTTCCTACGCTCCGCATCCGAAAGATCCAGCAACCCGCATTGCTCCAGCAGGTAATCAGAGCCCCGGAGAATTTTCCGCCGATCATCCGGCCGATCCCAGTTAAACAACACATCGTTATCGTTCAGCAATTGATCAATCAATGTGCTTTTCCCAACCTGACGCGGCCCAGCGACAAACGCCATTTGGCGTTCTTCTGCGAAATGCTCCTGCAACAATCCCTCATAGATTCGTTTCATGCCGAAACCCTACCCTGTCTCACAAAGAAAGAAAGGACTATTTTACGATATATCGCAAAACAAACCGGATCGTTTTACGATAAACAGAAGAATGATCGGTCGCGGGCACCCCTACATTCGTTCCTATCCGGCTCTGTGAGCCAACCAAAAAAAGCCCGACAGCTTGCGGCCGTCGGGCGGAGTTTGATTCGGAAAATTTAACCCCGATTGAAGTTCTTAATGCGGCGGATGGCGTAAAAGATAAGCCCCGACATCGCAAGCATGCCCGCTGTCGCCGGCTCAGGGCAAAAACGGCTTAAACTTCAAATCCCGGATGAATTTAAAATGTTTTGAGTTGCCTGAACAGAGCGTCAGATTATTCTCCGTCGCAGTGGCTGCGATGACCGCATCCCCGGCGCGCAACCCGTTGGAGAGCGCATATTCCTCAACATATATGGCGGAGCGATGACCAATGTTTTCTGTGAAGGGAAGGGTTTTAAACCCGAAGTCCTTTAAAAACTGCCTAGAAATATCCTGCTGTTTCCGATTCTCAGCACCCTGAAGCAATTCCATATACGTCTGCACAGAAATCAAACGTTCTTCCGAACGCTCAATCAACCGCGTTGCCTGTCCAAAGGGATATAGGCAAAATCATTATCTCTCCAAATGCAGTTGGTAAAAAATTATTTTGCCCTTAATGATTTTGCCAAAAAAGCATCTGAAATGGAGTTTAGCTGATTGGATCGAGTGAATCGGTTTATCAACCGTCTGGAGTGCGCTCTATGTCGAAAGACTCCGCGTGTGCGGAGAGCGCATCCCCTTTGTAGGGCTGGCTCTGCGAGCCAACAAAAAAAGCCCGACAGCTTGCGGCCATCGGGCAGGATTTGTTTGGGGTTTATTTCGGAAAAGTTTAACCCCGATTGAAGTTTTTGATGCGGCGGATGGCGTAAAAAACAAGCCCCGAAATCGCAAGCATACCCGCCGTCGCCGGTTCGGGGACAACTTGGATCCGAACATCATCTAGAGCAATATGTTGTATGCTTCCGAACCCAGGATTTGAAGAATAACCAGGATCTGATGCCGCAACCCGAAGCTCATCAAATCCACCGGCATCCAGCCAACCAACTGTACTTCCTCGGGCAAGGGAGGTTTGTAGCCCAGATCCAGTCAGGTTTCCATTCAAGTAGGTCTGCCAATTAAGATTCAGCGTAGGTTCGGATGTATTCCCGGCACCAAGCAAAAAATCAACAGCGGAAAAAATTGCACTGTCGGTCGGCCTGATAGAAACATACGAGTTGTTCCCATCATCCCCATAATGAAAGCCCGTGCTGCGCGTTGAAACAAACTTGAACGGTTGGAATGTGGGCGGACCTTGCCATGTTGTATCGTTCACAGTGACAAACAGAGAATCTTCCGAGTAGTTACTCAGGTTTATGCCGATTGACGTTAGGCTATCAAACGTTGCGGTTCGATCCACAGACGTTACCACCTCTGCGACAGAAAATACGGGGGCGGCATACACTCCACCGCTCATCGCGACAGCCGTCAGCACTATTGCTACTAATTTCATTTTCATTTTACTCTCCTTGTATGAGCTTATTTCCAAAAATCTTCCCGCCAATACTTGAAAACGGCATCATCGAAATGACCATGTTTTTGGGGTTGTCCCAAGCCGTGTTTGTTACGGCCAAAAACCTTGTAATGCACATTGGTCAAAGGGGCATTCCCATCAATCAGTTTTACGATCTGCCGCATATTGTCCCAACGGCCAGCTGTACGCTGAAGCACGTATTCAGGGCGCTCATAACTGTGATCGATCCACGTCAGAAGCGATCCGACAGGAGCTGCGAAAATGCCCAAGAATTCATTCTTCTCCGTATATTCATTGCGTGGGTGCAGAAACAGGTTATAGACATCCACCTGAGAATTGGCTCTAGCATACTCCATTGTGATATCGCGATAGTTCTCAAGATTATCCGCAGAAGCCATATGCACAATATTGGAAACCGGAAAATCAGGAAATTCCTTCAGAATTTGATTCACGACAATCGCACCCATAGAATGCCCAATCAGGTTGATTTCCACATTTTTCCATGTGGTTGTTTTTCGCTTGTTAAAAGTATCCGAAAACTGTTTCGCAAAAATATAAACAGCTCCGTGCAGCTCCTTAGAATAAGGGTCTGGCGCGTATTGCTGCTGCTTTATTACAAAGGCCGTCGAAATCTCTTTTTCTGGCATCACATCCGCAACAGGATACAAGTCATGCTGCCTGATAAACATGACATCTGTTCTTCGTTTCATATGCTTCCAAGCCGGCGTTCCTGTTGAAAAGAGAAAAGGAATTATCACCACTCGGCTCGGATATCCCAATTGATACTTAATCGATTCGCCCCACTTGAAACGATAATCTTCTGAAGGTGGGAGATGAAACCGACCTTCACCCTTCCATCCTTTTGGAGGAGGTACATTTTTGGACACATCCTGTGTCAGGCTGCTAAAATTATCACGAATTGAACGTCCCCAGGACAAAGGAGCCTCGCCTATAGCCTTAATCAAATAACCGGATAGATATAACGTCCCTGTCCATGGTGCCCACTTCGACACTTCCCCATCCCGAATACGCCAAAAATGATCTTTCAAACAGGTCCATTCACTGGAACGCCAGTTAATGAAAACTGGATACGTGCCATCGGCCTTCATTTTTCCAACAGATTCCAGCTCCTGTTTCAATGTGGCTGTCGGCGTGGCACGTCCTCCATGAATCATGATGGTAATTGATAACGGATTAGTCTCTCCAGCACGCTGGGCTACATAGTCATCAATACCTTTAAAAATCTTCTTGTAGGCATTAGTCATACCCTCCGTTTTCTGATTAATCCTCATAGAATTAGCCGCCCACTTATAAATGGGTTGGTCTTTATCATCAATGCGTTCTGGGATCTTGTAAAAATCACCATCGCGGTCTACATGGATCACATGTTTTCGCAAATCTTCTTGAGTAACCAGCGAGCCATCTTTTGAGCAGTAGGGATCGACGGGACCAAAGGTTGACCGGCAACCTGCAAGAACAAGCATGCCGAGACAAATGAATTTAAATAGTGTCTTCATGGGGATCTCCTTTTTAACAGATTAACAACCATAGCCTTTACGAATGCGGCGGTAGGCGGCGATGAGCAGGCCGGATAGTGCGAGCATGCCTGCCGTTGCCGGTTCGGGGACGACCTGAACTCTTAAATCATCAATTGCAATTCCTTGGGGATTACCAAAGCCAGGAAGCGGATCGATCATAGGAGCCCCAGCAACACGCAGTTCATCAAACCCTGCCAAATCCAACCACCCTACCGTTTGTCCCTTCGTCAAATTATTCTGGGTGCCAGAACCTGTTAAACCTCCATTGAGGTATGTTTCCCATCGAAGGGTCAACGTGTTATCCCCAAGAACACCATCACCTAAAAGAAAGTCAACGGCTGTTAAATCAATGCCATCTGTCCCCCTGATTGAAACATATCCAAAATTCCCCTGACTGTCATAATGATAACCGGTTGATCGAGTGTCTCCCGGAGTAAACAGGTTGGCAAACTGAGCGGATACACCGTTCACGGTGACATACAGGGAATCTTCCGAATAGGTACTGAGATCTATGCCGAATGAGGTCAAGCCATCAAACGTCGCCGTTCGATCAACAGATGTTACCGCAGCTGCCCCAGAGAATATGGGGGAGGCATGACAGATAACTGAAACGGCAAGTGAAAATATAATTAGTAGCTTTTTCATCTTTTTTCCTTTCATCAACAAACAAAAGTTTTTCTCACCCAGAACACGGACACCTTACCCCCCGTTGAAATCGCGTCCAGACAAAATACCGTAAAAAACGATCAACTTAGTCGTGTTTAATACGTATAACTCCACCCATCAATTCATATCTTCGCACCCAACAGCTTCTCCTCCCAAAATGATGCGAAATCATTTTGATTAATATTGGTATGCTTAAGATTGTTTACCACCCGCTTCGCTAGAGGAGCTACCGAGAAAAACAGAGGGGATCGGGCCCTAGTTAAAACAATTCTCTGACTTCCTCGGCTGTTTTCTCTAATGAGCGAAGTGAATGGGTGGTGAAAAATATTATTTAGGTTAATTTGATATAATCTGCCCTGTGAAAGCTTCTTTCACTGGGGCGAAAACCAGTTTGTTTTTCCGGTGCGGCATGTCCATAATGCGCCCCAACTTATGAAAGAAACAAGAAACCAACTCAAAGAGGCCAAACGGATCGTCGTCAAAGTCGGCAGTCGCG
>JAOZSE010000111.1 GCA_029939835.1 Pontiellaceae bacterium | reverse complement strand
TATTTCAAAGAACTGTCAATCCACAACTTATTAGCATGTGGAGATTCGGGCACAAACGCTGTTAATCATTTCAAAGAACTGTCAATCCACAACTGTGATCCCGGCGGATGTGGTCAGTCAACAGCTGTTAATCATTTCAAAGAACTGTCAATCCACAACGTAGATAACTCCGCAAGCAAGTTTAACTTTGCTGTTAATCATTTCAAAGAACTGTCAATCCACAACGCGGCCGCTAAAACAGGCTACTTTCCAAAGAGTTGCAAATAAATCTCCGAAGAAAAATGAGGCTTAGCTCAACCATGAAGTACACCTTCCAGTTCAATTTTCGAATCATACAGATACTCCGAGATATCACCAGCTAGAAAAACTCCAGCTGGCTCGGTTTTGGTGGGAGCGGCGTTGTTGCCTTCCCCCAATAGTTCACAATATTCCCGTACTGCTTATCTGTAATCCGGAGAACACTGACTTGGCCTTTGGAAGGAACCTGCTTATTCACCCGGTTCGCATGGACATCGGCACTCTCTTTGCTTCCGCAGTGCCGCGTATAAACGGAGTATTGCATCATGGTGAAGCCGTCTTTCAACAACCGCTTACGGAACAAGCCCGCATCGCGCCGCTCTTTTTTCGTGTTCGTCGGCAGGTCAAAAAATACAAATAACCACATGATTTTATAGGCGTTCAGCCGCACCTCTGACATTTCAGGCCGCTTTCATTATGGGATAGTCCACTTTCTTTTGTTCGCCGCCAATACAACGCACCAGCGAGGCCGTTGTGATCGAAAGGCCAACCATCAGTGGCCGCAAGGTGTTCGTGAGATGAACATCTGCGGCGAGCAGTTTGAGTAACCGCTGTTTTTGTTCTTTTGAAATACCGTCTTCCTCAACGGGGATTTTCTTCCAAAGATCGAAAACGATTTCATCCGCATAGGGGCGATAGGGCTCCATCACATCGTCCGCCAGCGCGAAGGCATTATACTGGTTGTGATGATGAATCCCGATGGCGGGATAAAGCCCCGACCCGACCAGTGATCGGGCGACCGCCGCGCGAAGAATAGCGTAGGCATAGTTCAACAGACGATTCGGCCCGTTACCAAAACGCTCCCTTCGGAATTCATCGCCAAACAGATTTTGCCAATAGATCCGCGCTGCCGCACCCTCACGATTATCCGTATCGCCACTCTTTACGCTTTCCGCATGACGCCGCAAAGCATCCGCTCCGCTTGACCCTGTTCTCTGCAACATCGCCGCTTGGTTTTTGATTTTGATTTCCACCGTCTGCTTCCAAAGATTTTTCTTCAACGGCTCCGACATTTCTAACTGCGCCGCCAGCGTCTTGGCGTGAGTGGTATTGCCATTGAACGGAATACTCATCGCGGTTGGATGATGCAGTTTGTCGCAAAAAACAACCGCCGCATTGCCCGCTGTCAGCTCTTCAATCAACCGAAGCGACAGCGTAATACTATGATTATCCAGCACTACGAAACCGATGTCTTCAATCGGCACCGTCCGCACCTTACCTTCCGGCCTTGGCGTATAAACCAACTGCCCGTTCTTGAAGGAAAGATGCGCCGCCGACTCAAAATAAACCGTTCGCTTCAGCATGATCAGTTCTTCATAAATTCGATTTCGCCGAGGACGTTCAATCGAAAGTCATCGCCCTCAACAGCAACGTTCATATTCTTATACGAAATCCGTTGCAAAGGATTTGGTGCGTCAAACTCAACAACCGAAGGGTATTTTGTTCCTCGGAGTTTCTGGTTTTCTTCTATCACCTTTCCTTTTTCTCGAGCTTCCATATGGTGACGAAACACCATGCGTTTCTCATTCATTGACAAATCGTTGATTTTAAAAAGCCTTTTGCTCATCTCCTCGGTAGACAATGATGCAAGCTCAGAAATATCACTTTTACAAAAAGCAACCAACTGATTTGAATAAAGAACGTGCTTCAACCGTAGCTCCCCATTACAGGAAAGTGCAGTTGGAATATCCATCCCATCTTTTGAAGCGTCTAATGCGCTGTATCCAACATGTCTAACAATCGTCCCATCCGTATAAAGTGCGATCGCATAAACACTGTCGTTCTGAACATAATAATTCTGTTTATGCTTCTGTTTCGACAAAGAGCCATGTTGCTTAAGAGGCAAAGGGTTCTTAACAGCACCAACAAAGCAACGAACCCGTTTGATGGCTACATCTTTCTCCTTGTTCATCCACACAGGTGCTTTAAAGGCATCGATGAATTTAGTTCCTTCATCACACCGCTGATTAAAAACATCCTTCACCTTTGCGCGCACCGCCGCGTCGACAACACGCTCAAAGTCACTAATATTTTTAAATCCAAAAAGCCCGCCCGTAGAGCTATAAGCCAGTGGTATCCGAACCACAGTCTTTTCTTCGTCACCTGATTTTATCCGGCCATAGAACGTTTCTTTATGCAGTGATCCGCGAGCGGTTTTACCCTGCTGCATGATGATCTTCCCCCGCACTTTTGCTTTTTTTTTCGACTGCTTGAGCAAATGATTCGGCGCATAATGTGAAACGAGAATTTCATTTTTCAGCTCTTTCATATCCTCCGTGAAGGTTTTCCAGGGTTTGGAAAAATGTGGCTTAGAGGGAATCGAGGGGTCATTCAGCCCATAGCTTTCATAGTCGTGATAATAGTGTGCCAGCTTGTCATACTGATCCCGTGTAACGCAGGCCACCACGATGGCATCAACAGTGTGATGCGCATGATTATCACGGCTTTTTTCAATCCCCCAACACCGCCGGAAGTCGTCGGTGGTTTTCCCGTTTACGGTATGTACCATCGAAAAAACCGTCTTCAAATAGAGCCGCGCATACTTGGTGATAATGCGCGTGTCGACCAATTGGCTGTTTTTAAAACCAGAGGTCACTTCTTCCATTGTGAACCGCCGGTATTTTCCACGCAAATAATTCCGCTCGAACTCCCAGACCAACCGCTTTTGAATGGCACTATCTTTGATTTCTTTGGTTGCCGCGTATTTGCTTTTCGGTCGCTGCTTTTCAATCAATTTATTCAGCTCTTCAACCCGATCCTGCCAGTGCTCGATGCGTTGAAGAATCACCTCATAATCCGGACAATCGAACGGGATGCAATTTTTCTTAACGTTGCGATTATAGTCACGGTCGCAGAGTGTCTTGTTTTCCTGCGAGTTATCACAGGACTGACTTCGAGGAATCGTGTGCTCGATATCGAACCGCGGATTTTCGCCTATAAAATCAGAAGGCTTAATCATCGCTCCGGTATAGGGGCAAACATGCCCCTGCTCCTCCCATAACTGATATTTCAGAATTTCATCCTCAGAAGCCTCTCTGCCGATACCCTGCCCAGACAAAACCTCTTCAATGGCCGCTTTGTAATCCTTTCTCTTCTTCTCATTATTTCGTTGCCACCATTTAATTGCCGCACGTTTATTCGCATCGTTCAGCTCCCGCGCCATTTCAACATGAATCTGCGTCTGATCGGTGATGACACCCTGTTTCAGAAGTTCGTTCACCACCGCCTTCACCCGATGCATCGCTCGCATAAATACAGGATTCCGAATGGAGGAAATTCGAGGGTCGCCCAGATAGTATTTTCCATCCGAATGTTTTTCGGCGGGCTTATACGTTTCAATCGCCGAGGGATGATACAGCTTTCCAACGGCCTCTTCATCCACTCCGAACTCGTCTCTTAAATAATCAGCAACCCGCTCATCCAGTCGTTGCAAGGGTGCATAAGCACCGTTCCCGTTATTTTCCAAGATTTGGAAACGAATCTTTTCAGAAATACGTGCCGAAAATGCCTGAAGGTCTTTAGGTAACTTCCCCTCGAACTCCTGCACGTCCCGAAGATCATACTTTTCCTCAAACGCCTTCGGACTGTTTTTGTACTCCCGTACAAACTCGTTCACACAACGGGCCTCGGCAATGTACTGGTTGTGTTCGTCGATCAGCTTTGAGATATCGGATTTCAGTGTCTCTGTATTTTCCGCCGATGAATCAAGAACCTGATCGAGATTCGCAAAAAAGACCGCGTGCGAATAAAGAAGACCCTGTTTCAAAAAGGGAAGAATTTTCCGGATCGCCTTCAAGCTCAATGCACCGTAACCCTGCGGAAGATTGATCTTCGCGAACTTCTCCGCCGCATCATCATCCAGACCTAGTTTTCCCTTCGCGTATTCCTTCACCTTATCCGCATCATCAAACGAAAAAAGAATATGCCAAACCTCATGCAAAATATCCTCTGGCGATTTCTGATCCTTTTTCTCCCCGCAATAGAAATCATAAATTCCTTGTCGATAATCTTCGCCGAAAAGCCCTCTCAACTTTGCCGAAAACGGGCAACCCGCAAGTGACTGATTATCACGATAGTTAAACAGTACATTCGCCTCTGCTGAATCACGCCCTTTCGCGTATGCATGTTTTTGATTTTTCGGATTCAGCGTCTTGAGCAAGGTCTTAGCGATATCTTTGAAATCGAAGTGCGGCTTGCTGACCCTGAAAAATAGAGGTGTGATTACGTTCTTTTCATCAGCAGTCAGTGGGCGCAAACAAGTGTCATCCTGCATTTTTATTTTAATATTGTTCAGTGTCTGCCACATCCGAAACTCTTCGAACAACGGATGAGAAACAGGCGCGCGCTTTTTCTTCGGCTCGAACGGACAACTGGCAACCAACCCCTTTTGAGATTTGAGAGGACGTTGAAAAAAGATCGCGCGATGCAACGCCTTTTTTAACTCCTCGGACACCCCCTGCTTTTCACAAACGAACTCAAACTCTGCCAAATAATGCTCGTCGCGCGACGTATGAACCTTGCGGATTTTCTCTCCTGTCTGATAGCACTCCTCCCAGAAGTATTGCCCCAATGTCCGACCATTCATTTTTTCAGACAGCTCAGAAATGTCCTTTTTAACAACTCCATCCTCTTTTTCCGGTGTTGAATCCAGTCGATTGCTTTTAAATCCTCGGCGTTGCGCCATATGATAAAAAGCACGCCCTAATTTAAAACAATCTGCCTCATCATCCAGGTTCATTTTCTGAGTCGCCGCTAACCAACGATAGTAATAGGGGTTTTCATAGGAACCCGATGCCTTGTCTTTGGGATCAACCGTTTTGCACCAGTCACGAAAGGCGGGATTCTTTGGATAAATCTTTTTCGACTGCCAAGCCTTCAACTCCTCCATACTCAACGGCGGACAAAAACCTTTTGCGGATAGAACCTTCAAGGTTTCAATTTTCCTGAGCTTCCTCCGAAACTTGATCCGACGTGCAGAGCGATACCCTGTTCGTTCCGAAGCCTTTGAAGACTCGTTTCCCTTCTCGATCTTCACGCCTTCCTGAAAAACGTGAACTCCGCGCTTAATCAGCTCGAACTCGCCTCGCCCCAAATCATCTACAACCGCCCAACCGATACTATTTGTGCCCAAATCCAGACCCAGAATACGCTTTGCCATTTTATACTCCCCGATTCGTGTTGACCTTCACTTCTAAAAAACCTAAACAGTTCTTCGTGAATTCGATTTGAACTGTCATTTCACAATAAGGCTATATGCCGAAGGGCTTGTCCCTATTACCCCGCATCCTTTGGCTCTGCGGGGTTTCTTTTTTCCCGCGAAAGCGGTCTTCATTGTAAGGATTTAAAAATTGGGGGCG
>JAOZSE010000110.1 GCA_029939835.1 Pontiellaceae bacterium | reverse complement strand
ATCGAATTATGAAAACACCCAAATATAAAGTACCCGAATCCATCGATCTGTCCGCACGCCAGTGGCCGTCGAAAACCCTGTCAGCGAGCCCCGCCTGGTGCTCGGTGGATTTGCGCGACGGCAATCAGGCGTTGCCCAACCCGATGGATCCCGACCAGAAACTGGAATACTTCCAGCTGCTGTGCCGCATCGGCTTTAAACAGATTGAAGCAGGCTTCCCCTCAGCCAGTCAGGACGACTTCGACTTCTTCCGTCGGCTGATCGAAGAACAGCATATTCCGGATGGCGTTTTTATTATGGGGCTCACCCAGTGCCGCCCGCATCTGATCGAACGCACCTTTGAGGCGCTCAAAGACGTGAAGCAGGGAATCGTGCATGCCTATATCGCTTCCTCCGACCTGCACATGAAGCAGGTGTTCGGCATGGATCAGGCCGGCACATTGAAGGCCGCTGTCGAAGCGACCCTCCAGATCAGCGAGCTGGCCGACGCCATGCCCGAAAGCGATATTCGCTACGAATTCTCGCCCGAAGAATTCACCGACGCCGATCAGACGTTCTGTCTGGAGCTGTGCAAAGCGGTTTATGAGGCATGGGGCAAAGCCACCCCTGAAAAGCCGATGATCCTGAATCTGCCCGCTACGGTCGAGCGCCGCCCTCCCAACCACTACGCTGACATGATCGAATGGTTCTGCGCAAACTTCCCGCAGCGCGACTGCGTAAAAATATCCCTGCATTCTCATAATGATCAGGGCATGGCCGTCGCCGCCACCGAACTGGCGCTGATGGCGGGTGCCGACCGGGTTGAGGGCACCCTCTTCGGGCACGGCGAGCGCACTGGGAACGTCGACCTGGTCACCATCGCTAACAACCTGTTCTCGCGCGGCATCGAAACCGGACTGGACTTTTCCCGCCTGGGGACTGTGGTCGAAACCGTTGAACGCCTGACCGGTATGCCGATCTACTACCGTCAGCCGTATGCCGGCGAGTTCGCCTTCACCGCCTTCTCCGGCTCCCATCAGGATGCCATCAACAAAGGGATGCATCGCCTGGATAAAGCCAGCGAACTTTTTGGTATGCAGTGGAAAGTGCCGTACCTGCATGTCGATCCCTCCGATTTGGGACGCAGTTTCGAGCGGATGATCCGGATCAACTCCCAGTCCGGCAAAGGCGGCATCGCCTGGGTGCTGGAACAGGAATACGGCATCGAAGTGCCCAAAGCTATGCAGCCGGAACTGCGTGAGGAGGTACAGGCCTTCAGCGATGAAGCCGGTCGCGAAATAACTTCCGAAGAGGTGTACACCATCTTCCAGGAAAAGTTTGTGAACCCGGCAGGGCCGTTCGAGCTCGTCGGCTATTGGCCGCGCCCCGATGACATCAATCCGACGCAGATTCACGGTGAAGTGAAGATCCGCGTGAACGGCGAAGAAAAAAGCGCTGATGCTGACGGCAACGGCCCGATCTCTGCGTTTGTTCACGCCATCCACGAAATGGTCGACATCGAGTTCTCAGTGGATGACTACCATGAACAGGCTGTCGGCAAGGGTGCCGACGCGCAGGCGCTGGCCTACGTCCCGCTGAAACTCAAAGACAACGACGTTGTCTTCGGTGTCGGCTCCGACTCCAACATTGATCAGGCCTCCGTCCGCGCTATCGTCGCCGGCCTCAACCGCATTGCAGGGAAGGGTGCTTAATGCAGAAATTTGCTGTACTCGGCCATCCGATCGGACACTCGCTTTCGCCCCTCATGCACAACGCCTCCATTAAGGCGTTGGGGCTCGACGCGAAATATGAATACATCAAACTCGATATTCCGCCCGAAGAGCTGATGGAGCGCCTTTCCAGCATGTCGGACGAGGGCTTCATCGGCGTCAATCTCACCATTCCGCTCAAAGAGGTCGCTTTCCAGGGACTGGAATATCTCGATGTCAGTGCCAAAACGCTGGGGGCGGTCAATACTGTTGAGTTCAGCGACGACGGACTGATCGGCCACAACACCGACGGCTACGGCTTTCTCAAAGCGCTCGAAGAGGCTTTTGGAAAGGCGATGGAGGGTGACTCGGTTTTTGTACTCGGCTGCGGCGGGGCGGGGCGCGCCGTGGCTCTCATGGCTGCCATTGATGAGGTTCGGAACATTGTGCTTGCCGATATCGACGCAGAACGCGTCGCAAATCTCACGGAAGAAATCGCCCGCATTGCCCCAGAGGTTGAGGTTTCCCAAGCTTCGGGAAAAGAGGCGCAGATCGAAGCTTGTCGCGCCGCCGATCTCGTTATTCAGGCATCCCCCGTCGGGATGAAAAAAGATGACCCCTCCCTTTTTCCGCCGGAGGCTTTTCGTGCGGGGCAGCGGGTCTTTGATCTGATTTACATGTATCCCGAAACCGCATTTTTGAATATCGCCAAAGCGGCCGGCGCGGAGACCGCCAACGGACTTGGCATGCTCCTGCATCAGGGCGCGCGCGCTTTCGAAATCTGGACAGGAATCCAACCCGACATTGCGGCCATGCGCCGTGCGTTAGAAGAGGCGGTATATACATGACCTTCTGGGATATCTACTGGTCGGCACTCATTTTCTTCCTCGGTCTCTGTTTCGGCAGTTTCCTTAACGTATGCATTTATCGCATCCCGGCGGAAAAATCGATAGTGCATCCGCCGTCGAGCTGTCCGAAGTGCGGCATGCGCATTAAATGGTTCGACAACATTCCCGTACTGAGCTGGTGCCTGCTCCGCGCCCGCTGCCGCACCTGCAAAGCCCCCATCTCCGCGCGCTATCCTCTGGTCGAGGCGCTCACCGGCGTGCTGTTTCTCGCCGTATGGCTGCTTCACGCAGTCGCGTACGGCCAGCTTTCGGTTGCGCTCTGCTATCTGCTCGCCGTTTTCGGTCTGTTGCTTGGAACCTTCGTTGATCTCGATGAAATGTGGCTTCCCGACCGCGTCACCATCGGCGGCATGATCATCGCGCCAATACTCAGCTTGCTCGTGCCGGAGTTGCACGATGCCGCCACGCGTCTCCTTTCCCTCAAAGCCTCCGCCATTGGTCTGGCCGTCGGCTTCGGCTCGCTCTGGCTGGTTGGGAAAATCGGTACGGCCATCTTCAAAAAAGAGGCCATGGGCTTCGGTGACGTCAAACTGATGGGTGCGCTCGGCGCGCTGCTCGGCTGGCCCGCCGTCATCTTTATCCTCTTCTTCTCCGCACTCTTCGGTTCCGTCGTCGGCGTCTCGCTGATCGTCACTGGGAAAAAGGAGCTGCAGAGCCGCCTGCCGTACGGCCCTTATATTGCACTTGCCGCGCTCTTCTGGATGCTCGGCGGTGACGGCATCTGGGCCGCCTACACCGCGCTCTTCGCCATCTAATTTTCCCCTGGGGGAAAATTAGCCTAAAAACTGTCCGTCACGCTTGCCGGTTAGTCGGCTGTTTTCAATCGTCAGCGTGCCGTTGACGATGACCGTCTCCATGCCGTCCGAAAGCTGGTGAGGTTTGGCGTAGGTCGTATTTTCTTTGACCGCTTCCGGATCAAAAATCACCACGTCGGCAAAGTTTCCTTTTTTCAAGATGCCCCGGTTTTTCAGCCGGAACTGCTCTGCGGGCAGAGCCGTCATTTTTCGGATCGCTTCAGGCAGGGCGACGGTTTTTCCATCGAGCGCGGCGCGCAGGAATTTGGTGAAGCTTCCGTAGGCGCGCGGGTGGGGGTGGTCTGTGCTCAAGATTCCATCCGGCGCGCGCAATGAGGCATCGCTGCCGATCATCACCCACGGTAGCCCAAGAACCCGCCACATGTTTTCCTCGCTCATGCCGAAGAAAATTCCGCCCGTGCGCAGCTCATCCTTTTCAATGATGTGGAGCAGGGCGTCCACCGGCTCCATTCCGAGTTTCTTGGCGGCTTTTTCCAGTTCCATACCTTTAAAGGTATGGAACAGCGGATTTTCGACCGAGCCGATCATGATGCGGCCGCGCTCAAACCCGTTTCTGCCCGCCAGGATGTCGTCGCGGATTTTTTTCCGAACCTTGGAATCGCGCAGGCGTTCCAGCACGGCTTCTTTGCCGTCGTAGAGCGCCCAGTCCGGCAGGACAATGTCGAGGTCGGTGCAGGAGGCGGTGTAGGGATAGCGGTCGGCTGCCACGTCGATGCCTTCCGCGCGCGCGTCTTCGATTTTTTCAATCACGGCATCAATCAGGTGCCAGTTCCTTTTGCCGCCCACCTTGAGGTGAGAGATTTCGAGTCGTACGCCGGTGCGCCGTGCGGTTTCAAGGGCCTCATCAATCGCTTCGAGCACGCTTGCCGATTCATTGCGCATATGCGTCGTATAAATTTTTTCGCGCTGTGCCGCGATTTCAGCCAGCGCGTGAATTTCTCCCGGCGGCACGGCGGAGGCGGGTGGATAGATCAGCCCCGAGCTCAGTCCGCAGGCGCCTTCATCGAGAGCCTTTTCGAACGCTGCTTTCATCGCGGCGAGTTCGTCGGGATTTGCTCCGCGCGGCTCGTATCCCGCATGTGCGCGGTGAAGGGTGTTGTGCCCGACAAGTAATGCTTCATTGACGGCGGGCCGAACCTGATCGAACAGCTCGCGGTATTCCGCAACCGTGCTCCATGTCCCCGGGAACGGTTTGTCCTGCCAGTCCGACGGAAGTTCGCCTTTGCCGAGGCGCGCCGCAGCCGACGCGCCGCAGTTGCCGCACACTTCCGTGGTGACGCCCTGGAAAATCTTACTTGAAACGCGCGGCTCAATCAGCAGATAGGCATCCGAGTGGGAATGAGCGTCGATAAATCCCGGGCAGACTGTTTTGCCGGTTGCATCAATGGTCTGTTTTGCTTCTGCTTTGGAAAGATCGCCGATGGCCTCAATCCGCTCCCCGCAAATCCCGATATCCGCCCGGATCGCTTCCGCACCTGTCCCGTCCAGTACCGCTCCGTTTTGAATCAAGAGGTCGAACTTCATGGGAGCAGTATAACCGAAGCCACCGGAACTTTACGATTATGGACTAAGCTGCACTTCCAGTTTGTAAAAACCGGAAACATCGCTTTGATGCTGGGTGTCGGTGAAGGGACTGCCTGTCCAGGGCACGTTGCTTTCCAGCAGCTGGAACCCGTTCAGGAGGTTTGAAGACCAGTAGACAGTATAGACGCGGCCGCTTACTCCGGGCCAATAAATGACGTTTTGCGGATCGCCCTGCAAGTTGGTGATGACAAAAAGGGAGTCCGAATTCGTCGGATTAAGTCCGGCAATGTAGGCCTCTTCCACGGTGTTTACGCCGTTGGAGCAGAGCGCATCCGGATTGGCATTGGTTGCTCCGCCGTAGTACTGCGTTTCCCACCAATCGGGCAGTCCGTCTCCGTCACTGTCCCCGCCTGCGGAAATGCTCACGTTATCCAGATAGGAGGTGGTTGGGCCTTCGGAGAGCTGGATGGCGGAAAATCCGGCGGATGCGTTGTAGAACGGGAAATCTTGTAGCGCGTTGGTTCCGTTGACGCTCAGGCTCCAGGTGTCGTTTGTGTAGTCTCCGGAGACTTCGAAAAAGTTCCAATCATTGGAAGCAATGGTTGTGGAAAGTTCGACGGCGGTTTGATTGCTGTAGGCGACGATATGTAGGTTTGAGTTGACGTAGAAAACAGCGGTCGCGTCGGCGGGGATTTCTGTGGGTTCCTCTCCGCCATTCAGTTTTCCGT
>JAOZSE010000109.1 GCA_029939835.1 Pontiellaceae bacterium | reverse complement strand
GTCGGCTCAGCACGCGAATGACGTTGCCGTCGACCACCGCCGCATCTTCGTTGAACGCCAAGCTGGCAATCGCCGCCGCCGTATAGTTTCCAATGCCTGGAAAACTCCGTAGGAATTTTTCCAAACCTTGGAAATTTTCAGCCCGTTTTTTCCAATCCTTGGAAAAAATAATATTAAAATCGTCGCAGACGATTTTAGCGGCGGCGTGGAGGTTGCGCGGGCGGGCGTAATAACCGAGACCTTCCCAGCATTTCAGGACATCAGCCTGCGGCGCGCGGGCAAGTGCACGCCACGACGGAAAGGCTTTCATCCAGCGACGATAATAGTCGATGACAGTATCAACGCGGGTTTGCTGCAGCATAATCTCGGAAACCCAGACGCGGTACGGCGTGCGGTTTTTACGCCACGGCAGGTCGCGCGCGTTTCTGGAAAACCACGGCAACAGCCGCTTTTTTGCGGCCTGCTGAACAGCCAAAAGGCTTCCGGTTTTCACGGGATGTGATTTGACTGGGCACACGGTTGGGCTAGAATCTGCGCAAATAAGGGGAGATGCAATCATGATTACCAAGAAGATGGAAAAAGCGCTCAATGAGCAGATCAACAAGGAATTTTACTCGGCCTATCTTTATCTCGCGATGTCGGCCTACTGCAACAAAATCAATATGCCGGGCTGTGAGCACTGGTTCCGGCTCCAGTACGACGAAGAGATCATCCACATGACCAAGCTGTTTGATTATCTCATGCAACACGGCGGCGAAGCCCGCCTGATGAAAATTGATGAGCCGGCGGCAGAATTTGGTTCGGCACTCAGCGCCTTTGAAGCCGCCCTGAAACATGAACAGTTTGTGACGCAGTCCATCAACGAACTGCTCAACGTCGCCGTGGAAGAAAAAGACCACGCGACGCAGGTTTTTCTGCAGTGGTTTATCACCGAACAGGTAGAAGAAGAGGCCAACGCAAAGGAAATCGTTGACCGCCTGCAGATGATCGGCGATAACGGCGCTGCGCTGATGATGATTGATGACAAACTCGGCCAGAGGCTGCCACCCGCGCCCGCTGCCGAAGCCTGATTTTATAGAAAGAGGTGAAGTTATGTTAAAAAAAGTTCTGCTCCTGACGCTATGTCTGCTGTTCTGCGCAATGGCTCACGCAGGCATAAAGAATGAGATCACTATGCTGATTGTTCCGCGCGATGCGAAAGCCATTCAGATCGCGCAGGATATCGCCGATGCCTACCCTGTCCTGCTGGTCGTCTACCGTCAGACCGGAAGCGTCCTGGATCTTCACGCATGGAACGGTGAAAACTGGGTTGCCGTTTCCGTGGAGGATTACACTAACGGCGTGTTTTTTGCCAACGCACCGACGCACGCCATCCTGATTCAGCCCGGCAGAGTATCCGTACCGGACGCACTGGTTCCCCCCGGGGTTTGGTGCCAAAGCGGCAGCCGGCTGCTCTCGACCGACCCGCGCGTTCTGATTCATCTGCTCGGTCGCCACTTCAACTTCCCCTATCGCCACTGGAAACAACTTGCCGACCGCTACGGCTATACCCTCGAACAGGTCAACCCGGCCCTGATTAACGTGTACTGGTGGCACTATCGCGGCGATGTGGTACGCAATAAGCTGGCACAGCGCGACTCGGAAGCCGACCTTGATCAGTGGTATGCTCTTGAAATCACCCCGCCACCGGCTCCGCCCGCCGAAGAACCGCTCGTGGACGAAAAAGCTGAAGAGGAACCGGCAGCGACTGAACCTGCGAAAGAGGTGGAAAAACCCGCAGAAGAATCGGTCGCGGCGGACGTGTCCGCCGAAACTTCAGTGAAGGCGGAAGAAGCCACAGAAGCCCCCCCGGCGGCGGCTGAACCCATTGAAGAAATAAAAGCGGAACAACCTGTGGCCGAGAAACCTCCTGTGACGGATGAAGAGATGACACCTGCACCTGTGGAAGAAGCGGCTGACCTGTCCGCCGAGGCGAAAGAGCCTGCGCCAACCGCAGAAACGGTTAAAGAAGTTCCGGTAGCGCCTGCAGAGCCTCCACCGCCGCCCCCTCTTCCGGCAGCCAAGGAAAAGTCGGCCTCAGAAGCCGATCCTTTTTTGGATAAAGAAATCCCGGCCGCTCAGGTTATCCCGCCGAAAAAATCGAACTAAAGCCAGTCAAGCGCCGGTGTTGTTGGGCTTCTGGATGGCCACCAGTATATCGCCGGGCTCCAGCCGCAATTCAGGGCCGGGGTCAAAAACCGTTTCCCCGTGCGGACGTTTGATGGCAAAAACCATGCAGCCCAGCGCCTGCCGCACCCGTGCTTCGGCCAGAGTTTTGTGAGCGAGATCGCTTTTTTCATCTACTTTTATTTCACACACCTGCAACGCCAGGTTTTCGTGGCGCGTTACGAGTTCAATCAAATCCACCACGGCGGGCCGCGTCAACAGCTGAACGATGCGGTTGGCACCGGTCGAAAACGGCGAAACCACCTGCGTGGCGCCCGCCTTGATGAACTTGCGGGTGCTGTCGGGATCTTCCACACGAGCGATAATATGCAGGTCTTGATTCAGACTGCGCGCGCTCAGCGTCAGAAAAAGATTGTCGGCATCCTTGCCCAAAGTCGCCACCAGCGCTTCGGCTTTTGAAACGCCCGCTTTTTCCAGCACAGCCTCGTCCGAGGCATCACCCTGAATAAAGAGCTGGTTTTCTTCCTCAAGCAGCCGGATGCGCTCCGGATCATTTTCAATCACAACGAACGGCTTCTGCAGGGTACTCAGGTCACGGGCAATGTAATAGCCCATGCGCCCGTAGCCGCAGATGATGGTGTGGCGGTTAAGGTGTTCAATCTGCTTATCCATTTTATTCCTCCCGAAAATATTGGTCAGGCCGCGCAGGACAAAATATTCAAACAGCGCCGTGATGGAAATGGCCACCGTACCGATGCCAAAAAAGATCAGCAGTACCGTGAAAATATGCCCCGCGCGCGAAAGTGCGTGCACCTCCTTGAAACCAACGGTCGAAATCGTGATGACCGTCATATAGAGGCATTCACTGAGCGGCCAGCCCTCGATCCAGCGATAACCCGCCGTGCCGGCCAGCGTCACCGTAGCAACCAGTAAAAGACAGAGGCTAAGCCGCACGGAGCGGGGCCGGTCAAAATGATATATCTCTCGCGCCATAAAATTTTATGTGGTAGATGTCTGCCGTCCACTATACAAAGCGTCTCTCAAATTAAAAGGGCATTCATGGGGTCAAGGTGCATCATTAAAGCGTTGCTCGGAATCGGTCTGCTGACCGGCACCCTTGCGCCGCCCGCAACCGCCGCCCTCCCCGTGATCACCTCCCGCGGCAAAAACTATGTGCCGCTTTCCAGCATGGCCCCCTACTACACCATGCAGGTGTCGGAACCCGCCAGGAACCGGGTCCGCCTTCAAAACCGCTGGTATACGCTCGATTTTGAAACCAACAGCCGCCGCTGCCGGGTTAACGGCACCTTGATGTGGCTCAACCGGCCCACCCGCCGCATCAGCGGCAAATGGGCCGTTGAAAAAGTTGATTTCTACCAAGTCATTGATCCGGCCCTCCGACCCTATGCTTTCCTCGCAAAGGCAGGCAGCAAAATGGTCGTGCTCGATCCGGGACACGGCGGTCGCGACAACGGCGCCGTAAGCCCGCGGCGCGTTTTCGAAAAACTGCTCACGCTGGATATTGCCAAACGGGTACGCAATCGCCTGCAGACCCGCGGCATCACCGTCAAACTCACCCGCGAAAGCGACCGTGCGCTCAGCCTCTCCGGACGCTGTAAAAAAGCCGCCGGCTGGAACGCCGATGTTTTTGTCAGCCTCCACGCCGATTCCGCCGGAAAAGCAAAAAGCGCCAAAGGTGCCGGAACCTTCGTGCTGTCGCTGCCCGGCTGTTACAGCACCGGCTCCTACGGAAGGGGCAAGCCGCCCTCAACGGCTTACGAAGGGAACCGGTTTAACGCCGCCAATACCGCCCTCGGTTATCGCATTCAGCAAAACCTCGTCAAAAACACCGGCCAAACCGACCGCGGCGTTAAACGCGCCCGGTTCCAGGTGCTGCGCGAGGCTCCCTGCCCCGCCGCACTGGTTGAGGTGGCTTTTCTCAGCAACCCGAAAGAGGAAGCCATGCTCATCGACCCCGCCAAACGCGAACAAATCGCACACGGCATCGCTGACGGCATCGCCGCCTATCTCTACGATGTGGAACGCGGCCGTGAAATGAAATAGCCCGCTCAGCCGACCGGCTGGATACTTGTTCCGTTTTGAGCAATCAGAACCAGCGCTGCGGAGACCTCCGCATCAGGATAAAGCTTTGAGACCGCCTCGCGGTAGGCTGCCAGCTGCAGCGCATACATTTCCAGAGCCTTTTCCGGCGGCTCATTCGTAAACTTATAGTCGTAAATCGCCCACTCGTTTTCACAACACTTAACCAGCAGGTCAATGGTACCGTCGAGAATCGTATCATCCCGCTTCAACACAAACGGATGTTCTGTAAAGAGCGTCTCCGCCCCTTTTGTCTCTTCGCGCAGAAGCCCACGCGCGGCTTCCAGCTGTTCAATCAACTGGTTACTTTCAATCGGACCGAATTCGCCGGTGAAAAGATCCACCAGCACCGGAACATCGCCCTTCCACTCTTTCTTCGCGAGCTCTTCTAAAACAGTATGACCAACTGTGCCGAAAACTCTGGGATCATTCCGGCCTGATCTCTGACCTCTGCCTTCTGCCTTCTGTTCGCACAGCTCCGTCACCGGCTTGCGCCCCAATTCTTTCGGAACCTTCAGCGGAACGTAACTAATTTCAGATTTCAAAATTTCGATTTCAGATTCCGATTGAGCCTGGCTTTGCGGAAGTTCGCTGAACGTGCGGCGGCAGAGAATGTCCGGCGAAGCGTCCTGCAGAAAACTCTCCGCCTGCTTCAACCAGCCTCTCGGTTCTTTAGTGCCTGCGCCGGAAAGGACGACCAGGTCGCGCGCGCGGGTCATCGCCACGTAAAAAACATTGTCCTGTTCGAGCCTGCGTGCCGCCTTGTCCTCCTCGCGCGCCGCGTCCCAGCCCGGCGACTTCACTTTTTCGCCCGCGAGACCGGAAATATTCATCTCCAGCCGCCCTTCATGCGAAAACATCGCAAAGCCCGGCTCACTGGTGTCACCGAAACTGATATCCGGCACAAAGCAGACTCTTTTTGTTAAACCCTTTGCGCCGTGAACGGTCATGATCGTTACCGCGTTCTGCTCCGGATCGGGCAGTAGCGCTTCGGCAGCACCTGTTTTCGGCGGAGTCTTGATGTGTTTTTCAAACAGCCGCACCACATCGCCGGGCAACACCTGCCCGCCGCGCTCGGTTTTGCGCAGCCAGTCGATCACCTTCTTTAGATTACCGAGCCGCTGTTCGCCTCCGATCTGCCCGGCCAGATGCGCATCGAACGCCGTCTCGCGCACCACTTCGCGCACCAGTTGCGATGGCAGTTTTTGACCGACCATCGCACGGAACCGAAGAATGCATTCCGCAATTTCGGAGCCGCCTTCAAAAAACTGTTTTCGAAGAATCTCATGGCCAAAGGTTTCGCCATCCCAGCCGAATTGGATGATTTCATCGTCCGGTAGATTGGCAAAGGGTGAACGCAAGAAGCCGACCAGCGCCAAGTCGTTTTGAGGCTGAGTGATCACTTGAAGGA
>JAOZSE010000108.1 GCA_029939835.1 Pontiellaceae bacterium | reverse complement strand
GGCGGGCCGCAACTATCAGGACGTGCAGGATCCCGCCATCACCGTGCGCGTGAAGCTCCATGCTTTTGAGTTCGACGGTGCCTTCGCGCTGCTTTGGACAACGACCCCGTGGACGTTGCCTTCCAACCTCGCCATCTGTGCCGGGCCGGATATCGACTATGTCGCCGTGCGTGACACCGACAGCGGCGACATCTACCTGCTGGCCGAAAGCCGTCTCAGCGCCTACTACAAAAAAGAGGATGAATACGAGGTGCTCAAAAAGTACAAGGGCGCCGACCTCGACGGCCTCACCTACGAACCGCTTTTTGACTTTTTCGCGGATCATCCGGGCGGGTTCCGCCTGCTGCTCGATCCCTTCGTTACCACCGAAGACGGCACGGGCATTGTTCACATGGCCCCGGCGTACGGCGAAGACGACTACCGCATCTGTCGTGCCGCCGGCATCGAACTCGTTGACCCGCTCGACGAAGACTGCAAATTCACTTCACTCGTCCCGGACTGGGCAGGGCAGTTCTGCAAAGACGCCGACAAAGCCATCATCAAGGCGCTCAAAGAGAGCGGCAAACTGATCCACCAGTCCAGCCTTCAGCACAGCTATCCCTTTTGCGAGCGAACCGATACGCCGCTCATCTACCGCGCCATCGATGCGTGGTATGTCCGCGTCGAAGATCTTCGCGAAGAAATGCTCGCCAACAATGCGCAGGTGCACTGGATGCCCGAACACGTCGGCACCAAACGCTTTGCCAACTGGCTGGCCGAGGCCAAGGACTGGAACATCAGCCGCAACCGCTTCTGGGGATCGTGTATTCCTCTTTGGATCAATATGGATGATCCCGAAGACATTCTCTGCATCGGTTCCGCCACCGAGCTTGGAGAACTTTCCGGGCAGAAAATCGAAGACCTGCACAAACACATTCTCGACGAAGTCGTCATCGAAAAGGACGGCAAAACCTACCGCCGCACACCCGAAGTGCTCGACTGCTGGTTTGAGTCCGGCTCAATGCCGTATGCCCAGCAGCACTATCCCTTTGAAAACAAGGATCATTTCGAGGCCAACTTCCCGGCGCACTTCATTGCCGAAGGGCTCGACCAGACCCGCGGCTGGTTCTACACCCTCATGGTGCTTTCGACCGCCCTCTTCAAAAAGCCCGCGTTTCGCAACGTCGTGGTCAACGGCCTCGTGCTGGCCGAAGACGGCTGCAAAATGAGCAAGCGGCTCAAAAACTATCCCGACCCGCTCCATGTGGTACACGAGTACGGCGCCGATGCGTTGCGGCTTTACATGATCAACTCGCCCGTGGTGAAAGGCGAAAGCCTGCGCTTCGCCGAAGAGGGCGTGAAGCACTCGCTCCGCCACCTGCTCATTCCGCTCTGGAACTCCTATAGCTTTTTTGTCACCTACGCCAACATTGATAAATGGCAGCCCGGAAAATCCAAATCGGGGCAGAGCGAAAACCTGCTCGACCGCTGGATCGAAAGCTCGCTCGCCAATCTCTGCCAGGAAGTGACGGCGGCCATGGATAACTACGATCTGCAGCGCGCGGTGCGCCCGTTCGTCGCCTTTATCGAAGACCTGACCAATTGGTACATCCGCCGCTCGCGCCGCCGCTTCTGGAAATCCGATGACGATACCGACAAACAGCAGGCCTACGCCACGCTCTACCACGTGCTGATCGAGCTTTCTAAAATTTCGGCACCGTTCACACCGTTTATCGCCGACGAGATTTACCGCAACCTGACGCGGCCTTGCCGCAGTCTGAAAGTCGAAAAGTCAAAAGTCGAAAGTCAATCTTCAGACTTTCAGACCTTAGACTTCCCAGATTCTGTTCATCTCTGCGACTTCCCGACTGCCGAGGGCGCCAAGCGCGACTCCGATCTCGAACAGCAGATGCGCATCGTCATGGATGTGGTCGTTATGGGCCGCCAGCTTCGCAAAGATAACAATGCCAAAGTCCGCCAACCGCTTCGCCGCCTCGACGTCGTCAGCCGCGACAGCGGACTGCTCAATCAGGTTGATGAACTCAAAGAGATTATTGCCGAGGAACTCAATGTCCGTAATGTGGTCTTCGGTGATGACGAAAGCGAACTCGCTGAAATCAGCGCGAAGGCCAACTTTAAAACACTGGGCCCGAAATTCGGGAAACAGGTGCAGGTGATCAATCAGGCAGTGCAGAAACTGTCTGCCGAAGAACTGCACAGCATTGCTGCGGGCGAGGGGGTTGTTCTGGAAACGCCGGACAGAACCTTCGAGCTTGCGGCTGAAGATGTAGTGGTCGAGCACACGCCCAAAGAGGGGCTCGCCGTGGCCGCGCAGGGCGGTCTGGTCGTTGCGCTCGACCTTGAGCTTGATGACGATCTGATTCGCGAAGGCCTTGCCCGTGAACTGGTCAAAGAGGTGCAGAACCTGCGCAAAACAGCCGGTCTCGAAGTGACCGATCGCATTCATCTCAGGCTTTCAACTGATAAAGCCGTCGGCAAAGCCGTTTCGGCGTTCAAAGACTACATTCAGTCCGAAGTACTCGCGCTTTCCATCGAAACCGGCGAAGCCGAGGGCGAACCCGTTGACCTCAACGGTCACGCCTGCACCGTTTCACTAAGCAAGGTGTGAAATCTTTCACCACAGAGGGCACAGAGGCACAGAGTCCATTGCCTTTGTTTTCTCTGAGTCTCCGTGCTCTCTGTGGTATGGCTGTTTTTCTTTCTATCGGATGCGCCTCCATCCGCCCGCCGCGCGGTGTTCCGGCACGGACGGTGACGATTGAGACAACCGGCTACTGCAAATGCGGTCAGTGCTGCGGCTGGCACCGGAGCTGGATTCCGCCGTTCCGGCCCGTCTATTCTTCAGGCCCGAATAAAGGAAAGTCCAAAAAAGTCGGCATCACGGCATCGGGAACCAAAGGGCATAGAGGTACGATTGCCGCTGATCCTCGTTATTACCCATTCGGCACGGTGATGTATGTGCCCGGCTACGGGTATGGAAAGGTGGAGGATGTCGGAAGCGCCATCAAAGGCCGGGCGCGCATTGATCTCTATTTCAGTTCGCACCAAAAGGCGCTCAACTGGGGACGCAAACGCGTTCCGGTGGAGGTTTGGCGGTAGAATTCAATAAGCCCACTAATCACACGAATAGGAAATTTATTCGTGTTGATTCGTACTGCTATCCGTCATCTTCTCGTTTTTCTGCACGTTTCTAAAAACAGGGCGACACTCAAACTTCTATTTTCGCAGAATGATGGACGGCAGAATAATGGGAGGACTGGGCAAATCATTCTGCCGTTCATTATTCTGCAAACCCTCCTTATCTTTGGTTGCGCGCTGGGTTCTCTGTGGTGAAAAGTTCATTTTTATTCGCGTTAATTCGTGTCGATTCGTGATCAAACCTCTCTTTTATGCCCCTGTTCACTATATTTCAAACATAGGAAAGCTGATCGCAAATCGCGCAAATTTTCGCGAATTCATTTAGTGCCAATTAGTGTCAATCAGTGGTTTGGAAGCCAATACTGCTTTTAGCGGTAAACGAACCGTCCGGGGCGTGAATGATAAAGAGAGCCTCGAAATCTTTGTTGGCTTCAACCCACGCGAGTCCTTTCTTGGATCCCATCACAAAAAGCGCCGTGGCGACGGCGTCGGCATCCATGCAGCGGGTTGCAATCACCGTCACGGCGGCAACGTCGGAGGCCGCAGGCTTTCCGGTATGCGGATCAATAATATGCGAATAGCGCGTACCATCGTCGTGCAGGCGGAAATTGCGGTAGTTGCCCGAGGTCGCTATCGCTTTATCTGAAAGTTCCACAGTTTGGAAAATCTCCTCACCGAATGCTTTGTCGGGCTCGGGCGACTCAATACCGACCCGCCACGGCTTTTCGGATGGATTGATTCCTGCCGCAACAATTTCGCCGCCGATTTCGACGAGAAAACTTGTGCGTCCGCTTTCGCGGATTACCGCGGCGACGCGATCCACGCCGTACCCCTTGGCAATCGCGGCCAGGTCAAGCTGAAGCTGCGGATGCGTTTTGATGAGCACGCCGTCTTCGAGTTTCAGCTTTTTCCACCCAACCGATTCCATGATTTTCTCAAGAGAAGTGGTTGTGCCCATATCATGTAGGACGGGGTTGCCATTTCCTGCGGTCATTACTTTCATTCCGAAAGCCCCGCTTTGCGTCTCTGTATGCAGAGAGCCTGTGTCCACCACACGCTCCCGAATACGGGAAGCGTGTCCTACAATGGGGTCACCTTCATTATTCGATATTTGGCGCTCCGCCGCCGGCCCGAAGCCCCAGTGATCCACCAGCGGCTTTACCGTGGGATCGAACGCACCGTCCGTCATTTCGCTGAAGGCGAGGGCGCTCTGCACCACTTCGGCAAACTCCGGTGAGATCGGGAAGGGCTCTGTGGAATTTAAGGCGTTGAATTTGGAAATTTCCGTGTCCGGATCCCAAACCGACATGCGCTCGTTGACATCCAGCAGCGCGTCATCAATTTTTTCGCGCAGCACCGCCAGGCCACTCTTCGGAATTGAACCGGACAGCGTAATGCGGCAGGTTGTTCCCATTGTCGGCTGCTCCCACGACGGATTCGAAACCGTCTGCGCCTTAAGCCACAGCAGACCGCCAAGAATGACAGCACACAAAATCCAAATAAACGCTTTTTTATTCATGACCGCAAAGACCCCAAGGAGGAGAGAGGAGAATAGATGGCAGAATCATGAACAGCAAAACGATTTTTATGCGCCGTCGGCGCTTTGGAGTGCGGCGATTAAATCGCCGCTTTTACTACGTTGTGAGAGATGCCTTCGCCCCGGTCGAGCTCATAGAGTCCCTTGCGCAGGCCGGCGACAAAATGGATGCGTTCCTCAATCTGCGCCCAGTCAGCGTTGTCCGGAAGGCGGTTAATCGTCTGAATAGCCATATCTTTCGTTGTCATTTCAAATCATCTCCTTGGAACGTCCAATAGACTAACACGGGCAAGGGAATGATGGAACAGATTTGGACCGCAACCGTCTTCGCTCTGCGAGCTTCGCCGAATTCGTTTTCAAAAACAATTCTTGCGGTAAAGATTTAATAAAATAAAGTTTACCGTATGAAAACCAGACCTAAAAAGATTCCGGCGTTCAAAATTGAAGGCGGGCAGAGCGAATTATAGAGAGAGGATGGAGAACTTTAGAGCTGAATAAATGTAAGCCACAACTTACTCTGGGGGAAGAAAATGAAAACGCTAACGAAACTGAAACAGGAACTCTGCAAGGAAGAACCCGATCTCGCCGGACTCATCGCCGCCGAAGTCGAGCGGCTGAAAATCAGCGAAAGTCTCAAGACGGCTCGTAAGGCCGCCGGCATGACTCAGGAGCAGGTGGGGCCCGCCGCATGCACGTTAACCGCGCCTACGTCGCACAGCTCGAGGGAAAACCGCAGAATGTCACCATCGCCACATTGGTCAAATACACCTCCGCGCTTGGCGGAAACATCTCTGTCCAGATCGATGCCAAACGCCACATGGCTGTTGCCGGAGAGCCTGCTGAATATAAAACGAAAAAGAAAAAGCGTTAGTGGAAAACTCCGCATTATTGCGCGTTATATCAGATTAACTTAAGTAGAATTTTTACCACCCATTCAGTTGCCATTCCACTTCGTTTCATTGCTTTGCAATAGCAAAGCCCGTCTCCCGTTGGTCGGCTCATTCATTAGAG
>JAOZSE010000027.1 GCA_029939835.1 Pontiellaceae bacterium | reverse complement strand
CCGACCCCGAGCTGTTTCTCACCGCCGCTGCGCGGATCGGCATTGAGCCGGAAAACTGCACGGTGATTGAAGACGCGCCCGATGGCATCGCCGCCGCCAAGGCCGCAGGCTGCCGGTGCATTGCCGTCACCAACTCCGCGCCGCCCGAAAAACTTTCGCAGGCCGACCGCATCGTCTCCTCTCTGGAAGAAATCGGCCTCAATGACCTCGGTGGGTAAGGCTCAGAAGTTGTACGTCACAAACAGCCGCGCGTCGGTGGCGGTGGTGTCGCCGGTCGCGGCGTTCTTGCCATCACGATATCCCGCGCCGACTTTGAGCGCCACGGAGAGGTTGTCGCAAACCGGCTGTTTGACGACGATGTTGAGCTCCTGTCCGTCGTACGGGGTTTTGTCGTGCCACGTATAGTTGTAGAGCAGGTAGAGCACCGTCTTGTTGATTTTAGTGACTGCTTTGAGATAAGCCGTGTCCGCGCCGCCGTTAAAAATGCCGGAGTAAATCATCATCGAAGAACCGAGCGGATGGTTGATGCCGGTGCCGAGTTCTGAAAAGAGCAGTGCGTCGCCGCCGATGGAGAGGAAGCCCGGTTCCAGCATGACATCGCCGACCTTTTGCTTTACGGACAGGCCGACCATATCCGAATGGCTGTTCGCGGCGCGCCCAACTTCATTTTCGTGGCGGATATAACCGTTGACGGCGGTCGTATCGGAAACGGTGTATTTGATGCGGCCGCCCGCGACATTGCCGATGTCATAGGCATAGGCGTTGTACGCGGCAATTTCCAGATTGGTGATGCCGGTGTAGACGCCTTCGGCCCAGGTAACGCCGCGCGTACTGTAGCCGGCACCGAGCACATCTTCGATGTCTTTGAAGCGCCACGAGAGAGTTGCGTGCGAGTCGGAATCCCACACGTTGCTGAGCCGTTCGACATGGCCGATGGTCAAGACCGTGTCCGGAATATCTTTCGTCGTCAGCAGCGCGGCCTCGAAGGCGCGCGGCTTTTGGCGGAATTCATCTTTGCGGAATACTTCGCCGTTAATGACCTGCCGCCCGACTTTGGCAGAGGTGTTGCTCAAACCGAGCGTACCAAGGCTGTACTTCACCCAGAGTTCATTCAGTTCGTTGACGCGCCCGTTGAAGAGCAGGCCCTCGCCATCGGAGCCGAATGCGCCGCCCGCCGTATGAAGTACATCAACGTGAATGTAGGAAAGTCCGGCACTCAGCCCTTCCCACTCAGGCGAGAGGTAATCGAGTTTCCAGCCCAGTGTGGTGGAATAGCCATTGCCGAGGCCTTCATAATCACGGTGTATGGACAGCGTCTGCGCCCGTAACTTTACAGCGCCGAATCCCAGCGCATTCACCGGATCCAGCAGACTCTCCGCGAAAAGCACTCCGCTGAGCGCCACGAGAAAAATAATCATCCATTTTTTCATACAATGTCTCCAAACGTAGGACAGCCATCCTGGCTGTCTGGACAGGCTGGACTCGACCAACGGGAGAGAGGCTTCGCTATTGCGAGGCAACGCCCACAGGAAGGGACCAACCCTGTCCTACTTTTCTTTCTTCTGCGTCAACAGCGAAACAACGACCAGCGTAATAAAGCTGATCGGAATTGAGATGATGCCGGGGTTGTTGAGGCCGTGCAGCGCCGTCGCCGGATCAATATGATAGAGATCCGCGTACATCTTCGGCGAAGTCAGGATGATTCCCAGCGCGGAAATCATGCCGATGCCGATTGAAGCGGCGATCCCCTTCGAGGTCGTTTTCTTCCAGAAGAGCAGCATGATGATCGACGGCAGGTTGGCCGAAGCCGCCACCGCGAACGCCCATCCTACGAGAAACGCCACATTCACTCCCTTAAAAGCAATCCCAAGACCAATCGCGAGAATCCCAACCACAATGGCGGCAATCTTGCCCGCTCTGACCTTGCCCTGATCCGTCATTTTAATGCCTAAATAGTTGCTTACCAGGTCGTGTGCTACCGCGCCGGAGGCCGCGACGATCAAACCGGAAACGGTTCCGAGCACGGTCGCAAACGCAATGGCGGAAATAATGGAGAAGAGGACAATCCCGAAGGCCTTCGCCAGCAACGGAGCGGACATGTTTCCGCTTTCCACATCGATAACCCCCATGGTCATGGCTCCGAATCCTAAAAAGAGAGTCAGCACATAAAAGAAGCCGATTCCTCCGATCGCCACAATGGTTGATTTGCGGGCATCGCGTTGCGACGGCACGGTGTAGTAGCGGATCAAAATGTGCGGCAGGGATGCCGTTCCGCAGAACAACGCGAGCATGAGCGAAATAAAGTTCAGCTTACCCATTGGTGTTTTCGTTTTAAACTTCTGGCCCGGAACCAACAAATCGGAACCGGAGGTGATGACCGGACAGAACACCTTCACGTGGTCGCCGCCATCTTCGAACTTAGCCACGTTGCTCTTCGGGTAGCGCACTACTTTGGAGCGGCCGATGGATGCAAAATATTTAAAAAAGCCCACCTTACCCGTCTCTTTGATTTCGTTGCCGTCTTCGTCGAGCAACTGAGTGAGATAGCCAACGGCCTTGAACTTATTGTCGGCCTTGGGCGCTCCGTTATAAAGCGTATCGCCAGCGACGGTTACGGTCTTGGACTGTGCTTCTTCGAGCTGATCCCCCCGTACGATCCACCAGTTGGCTAGTCCGTCTTTTTCCAGCTTCACAAACGTCAGGCCGGAGGCTTCATCCGTGACTTTCGCCACAGCGGTTTGCTCAGAAAGCTGAAGGATTTTCGGAACAAATGTCTCGGCGCGCGGCTCGGTGGTCAGACCTTTGTTCAGCACCATCACCGCAATCAGGGTGGAAAAGATAATCAGCAGTCCGCCCTTAAGAAACTGAACGTAGGTGGTGGAGGTCATCCCCGCTGTGGCCACGATGGTAATCACGATCGCGCCGACCATAATTACGCCGACCCAGTGAGGCAGCCCGAGCAGCGGCGTAACCAGCACACCCGCACCGACCATCTGCGGAATCAGGTAAAAGAGTGAAACGGCCAGCGTACTGATCGCAGCCAGCAACTGAATGCCTTTCGAGTTAAACTTGGTATCCAGAGCATCCGTGAATGTGTATTTACCCAGACGCTTCATCGGCTCCGCCACCACAAACAGGGCGACGATCCAGCCGGCCAGATAGCCGATGGAGTAGAGAAAACCGTCGTAGCCCATGGTCGCGATGAGGCCGCAAATTCCGAGGAACGATGCGGCGGAGAGATAATCACCTGCAAACGCGATGCCATTGACAAACCAGTGGATCGTTCCGCCGGCGGCGAAATAGCCCTCAGCCGATTTGGCCTTGCGGGCGAAATAGAACGACATGCCGAGCACAAAGCCGACAAAGGCGAGGAAGATCGTAATCGCAATGGGGTTGGCGATATAACTCATTATTTCGCCTCCTCTTTATTGTTCATCTCATCTTCCTTCTTGGTACAGACATGGTTGTAAACCAACCCGAGAATGATCGCGAAAACGATCAGGCCAATTCCATAGATGATCGCCAGATTGGTTCCTGCGAGAACCGGTTTTTTCATGATTTCGGTCGCGAAAACTGCGATTCCGACGAAACCCATGTAAACCAGGCAATAAAGCCAGAACAGCTTGATTCCCAGTTTTGCCTTCCAGTCGGACGCGGCGTCCTTTTCCTGCTTTGCAGCCGGTTCGTGCAACATAACGCTCTCCTTTTTGATCTAAACAAAATAAAGACGGGCGTTTCTACTCCGAAATAAAGCCGATGAAAAGCGATAACCCCCGTTTTTTTCAACGCCAAGCCCGCAAAGCTTCGCAGAGAGTTTCCAAGGGTTGGAAGATTTAAGCGTTTTGATTGATGCAGAAAACCGCGCACATTAAACTGCGGGCTATTCAAACCGCAAAAATGACCAATCACTCATTAAACGTTAGGTTTGAGAAGACATGAGCCAATCCCTTAGATTCGCAGCCTGCCAGTTTCCAGTCACAGGCGAGATGGACGCCAACCTTGCGTACATACTCAGGTACACCCATCGCGCAGCCGGTGAAGGGAGTAACGGGGTGCAGTTTCCAGAAGCGTCCCTTCCTGGTTATGCACGACTCGACTTCCCTTCATTTTCACATTTCGACTGGCAGAAGTTGCCAGAGCACACGGAGACAATCGTGGCACTCGCTGAGCACTTGAAGATATGAATTATCTTGGGTTCATGTCGACAGGTGTCTGAAAAGGAGAAACCAAGGAATTGTCTACACGTCATTTCCTGCTCTGGCAACATCATCGCGACATACGACAAGAGAAAGCTATACGGGAAAGAAGCAACAGCTTACAGCAAGGGCCACACCCCCCTTACTATCACTATCAACGGGACAAAGTGTGGATTCCTCATTTGCTATGATTCCTGTTTTCCCCGGCTCTATGAATTATATCGAAGGCAGGGGGTGAAGCTCCTCTTCCATTCGTACTACAACGCGAAAAACGAAGGTGCTGGCACCAGTCTTGATGACTTGATCCTTGCACAGCTTCGTACCGGAGCGGCCGACAATCAGATGTGGATTTCTGCTAGCAATTCGTCGGCAAGACATTCACGCCTTGCGGCGTGCATAGCACGCCCAGATGGGTCTGTCGTCAGCACGAGGCGACACATGTCAGGAATCGTTACTCACAGCGTGCCGGATAGTGCACTAGGATGGACATACGACAATCGAACGGAATAGTCTAACAAGATAAGTTCAGCGAGTGCGGAATACCGCGCCCCTGCTTTGAGCCATTGTTTTTTAAAGCTCGTCGAGCCGGCCGTTGAGGATGAAGTCGTGGAATATCTGGATGAGGCCCTGGCGGGCAAGCGCGGTGCGGTAGAGCTTCGGCGAATGATCGGGTCCGAAAAGCGTGTAGGCGGTTTCACGGATGACGCCGTTCATCGGCTCGGCCGGAAGATTCTCCAGAGCTGTCGACTCACCCTTCGCCAGCCGGAACGGAACCAACACATTCAACTCAATTGCCTGCGCGCGGCCTTTGCCGACGAGCTCCGCTGGCTTTTCTTTTCCACTCCACCCTGTATGCGTGCTCCAAAAGCAGCCAGTAAAATTGGCAGGAACGGCTCGCCGAGCCGTCCACGGCGCGTTCGGCGAACGCGCCCTACCTTCAAAAAATCCGCTAGCCACCCACTGCGCCAACGCGGCCAGCCGCCGGACGGGATGATTGAGCGGACGGAGTCCGGAAAAGTTCCAATCCTTTTTCGTGAGCGGCTCAACCTCTTCCCATTTGTGCTGTTCGTGCCACCACTCGTCCCAAAGCGCACGAAGTTCTTTCTTCGAAGCAGTCGGCCAGTTGACACCGGGCTGCTTTGGAAGCAGACCGGAAACACCGAGAAGCACAGCGTACACCGTTTTCCAGTCCGTGCCGTATTCGCTGTTGAGCGCTTCGAGCGACAGACGCTGCACCAGTTTGCGGAACGGAGCCTTGTTATGCTTGTAACCGAGCGCGGCGGCGGTTTCCTCGTAGAGTGCCTGCGTTTCGCCGCGCTGCTGCATCAGCCACGCCATGCGCAGCGTCTTCTGCCGCAACCGCTCCTCGCCCGCGCCTTCCAAGGTTTGAACAATTTCATCCGGACTTCCCCCGGTCAGTGGAAATGTTGAAACGGCGCGCGGCTCTTCATACGGATAGGCGGAAAGATCAATACTCTCAAGGTCTGCGTCGCAGGCATCGACCAGCGGAATGTGAAGCGTACCGGACGGAAAGAGTGCTGTGTCCGTTTTGCCGGGGAACCAGGTGATGTGAAAGCGGACGTTGGAATAGCGCGGGTCGGTGTGGTGTCCGTGGTTTTTCCAGTCATTGGGAAAAATATGAATTTCGGCATCACCCGCAACGCGGCGTTTTTCGCGCCCGATCAAAAGCACCGCGCCGAAGAAATCCGGCCCCGCCTCAAGGTTCCAGCGGCCGGGAGTTTCCACCATTACCGGCTCGCCGCGTGCGGTTTTTAGATTCTTTGGTCGCAGATGATCGTCAAACCAAAGCGCATGCAGATGCCGTTCGCTGTACGGAAAATAGCGTCCGGGACTCTCGTGAACCTCGCCGCAGGAAATCTGTTTGCGATATTCCGCTGCGCGCGCAAAGGGCCGCTCGATTCCGCTTGAAATCTCATAAAGCACGTTGCTCTTTTACAAAGATTTTACCTTTTAAAAAAGCGTTTTATGCATTATTCGGGACGCTTTCCAGAAAAGAGGGCTCAGCCGCCCTGCCCGGGGCGGGGAAAGTCGAAGTTTGTTTCGAACAGCTTTTTGAACTTTTCGGCGGTCTCCTCTTCGGAAGGACCGTCCACTTGAATGGTAATCTCGGCACCCTGTTCGAGACCGAGCATCATCAGTTCAAGCGCGGAGCCGAGTTCACATGAACCGCTTGCGGCCTCAACCGTAACGGTTCCGTCATACTCGGCAGCCTCTTTGACGATTTCAGCCGTGGGACGGCAGTGAATGCCCGCCTCATTCTGAATCGTTGCTTTGAGCTCAGTCATTCCATTCTTCCACTCTTTTTCTTGTGCCCAAAGGCCCCGCTCGGTTATACACAATGCCTTTGAGACAGGGTTGCAACCTAATGCATTTACAGGGCATTTAAAATATGAAAATTCCGATCAGCTGGCTGAGAGACTATGTGGCTTTCGACGATACCATCGAAAGGCTCGCCGACCGCCTGACGTTTGCCGGCCTCGAAGTCGAAAATATTGAAACCATCGGCGGCACATTCGAAGGCATCGTTGTTGGCGAGGTTACCGCGATTGCGCCCCACCCCGATGCCGACAAGCTCCGCCTCTGCACCGTCGAATACGGCGGAGCCGAAACACTTCGCGTCGTCTGCGGCGCGCCCAATGCTGAGGTCGGAAACAAATACCCCTTCGCCACCGTCGGCACGACGCTCCCCTGCGGTATTAAGCTCAAAAAAGCCAAAATCCGTGGCGTCGAATCGCTCGGTATGCTCTGCGCACCCGATGAGCTCGGCCTTTCTAAAGAGCACGCCGGCTTGCTCGAACTCGATCACGACCTGACACCCGGTACTCCGCTCGCAAAAGTCATGGGCCCGCCCGAAACCGTCTTCGAGCTCGAAATTACCCCCAACCGCCCCGACTGCCTTAGCATGATCGGCGTTGCCCGCGAAGTCGCCGCCCTCTACGGCACCGAGCTCAAACTCCCCCCAACCGCTCTCACTGAAACGTCCGAAAAAGTTGAGAGCCTCGTCAGCGTCGAAATCCAGGATGCGGAAAAATGCCCGCGCTACACCGCGCGCGTTCTCAAAGAAGCGCAGATCGGTCCGGCGCCCGACTGGATGATCCGCCGCCTCGAAGCGTGCGGCATCCGCGCGATCAATAACGTGGTGGACATCACCAACTATGTCCTGCTCGAAACCGGTCATCCGCTGCATGCTTTTGACTACACTCTTTTAAAAGACGGAAAAATTATCGTCCGCCGCGCCAAAAAGGGCGAAAAATTCACGACGCTCGACGAGGTTGAGCGCGAGCTGACCGATGAGATGATCGTCATTGCCGATCCTGAAAAAGCCGTCGCGCTCGGCGGCGTCATGGGCGGCGCCAATACCGAAATCAGCGAAGCCTCCTCTACTATCCTGCTCGAAAGCGCGGGCTTCGAACCGTCCGGCATCCGCCACACCGCCAAAGCGCTAGGCCTTTCCACCGACAGCTCTTACCGTTTCCAGCGCGGCGTCAACACCAACACCGTTGAATGGGCCAGCCGCCGCGCCGCCGCGCTGATGGCGGAGCTGGCCGGCGCAACAATCTGCCGGGGCGTAGTGGATGCTTATCCCGAACCGAAAACCAAACGGCAGCTCACGGTGCGCTGGGCCAATATCAATAAACTGATCGGCCTCAACGTGCCGGTTGAAGCGATGAAACAGATTTTCCAAACTCTGGAAATTTCCGTTCTCGAAAGCGATGACGAAAAGGCCCTCCTCGAAATTCCGACCTTCCGCGACGACCTCACCCGCGAAGTGGATATCATCGAAGAAGTCGTGCGGCTCTACGGCGTTGATAAAATTCCCGAAAAGCTGCCCGCCGCCGAAGTCGTCGCCGGTGCGCACGACAACCGCGTCCGCGCCGTCAATGCCTGCCGTAAAAACCTCGCCGGTCTCGGCGCGCGTGAGATCATGAACTACACACTGGTCAACCATCCGCTGCTCGACCTCTTCAGTAAAGGTGACGAACGCGAAGAGCTGCCCCACCCGATCAGCGCCGATCAATCTGTCCTGCGCACCTCGCTCATCCCGCAGATGGTTGAAAGCCTTGGCCGCAATAAATCGCGCCAGATTGATGAAGCGGTCTTTTTTGAAATCGGCCGCACCTTCGTGAAAACGGACAAAGGCCCCGTGCAGACCGAAAAAGTATGCCTCGGCCTGATGGGCGCTGCCGGACGCGACGCGCTCGCCAAACAGCGCACCATGGACAAGGAAGAAGTTTTCCTCTGGCTCAAAGGCCTCGTCGAAAAACTGCTCGCCGCGCAAAACGTTTCGAAAGTGAAGTTCCATCCGCCTTCGCCGGAAGGCTCCGGCGCGACAGGAGCCTTGGAAAATGCGCCCGCCTTTGAAGAAGGCCGCGCGCTGAAAGTGCTTTCCGGTAAAACCGAAATCGGCGTCATCGGCTTGGTCAACGCCGGCGCGCGCAAAGAGTGGCGCCTGAATGATCCGGTCGCCGCGGCCGAACTCAATCTCGAACCGCTGGTATCCAGCGTGTGGGAAACAAATGAAATTGAAGATATTCCGCTCTATCCCGCCGTTGAGCGTGACTTTGCTTTCATCATTGATGAAGCAGTCCGGCACGAAGAAATTCTCAAAGCCATCAATGGTTCCGCACCCGCTGAGCTTGAAAAAGTGGAACTGTTCGACATTTTCCGAGGCAAGGGCATTGGAAAAGGCAAAAAGAGCCTCGCCTACAGCTTCCTTTACCGCTCTCCCAAGGGCACACTGACCGACGAAAAGGTCAATGCCTTCCACGAAGCGGTCGGCCGACGGGTCTGCAAAGCCACCGGCGCGGTTATCCGCGAAGAATAGCTAAAAACTTTCTCTATTTCTTCTCACGGCTTGCTTTCCATTCCGGAGAGCAGTATTCTAACCAACGTGAAGAGGGATGACGGAAGAAACTCCTTGCCTGTTCTTTCAAAATTTAGCCCGCCCGGTTTAGGCGATATTCTCCGATCCGTTAAAAAAACTACGAACTAGGGAGCTTGGGAAGGTTCTGACGTATTCCGTCAGTACTGAAGGGCACCCACTTTATACTAAGGGTTCGGAGATGAGTCTCTTCCGGTGCGGGCTTTTTTTAACCGCTTTGGGTCAAACCAGAGCGGTTTTTTTGTGTTCGCAAAGCCCATCCCTGCTTAAACTGTGCCCCATGGAACTTTTTGAGGAACAACCCTCCGGAAAACCGCCCAAAGCGGCCGCGGGCACGGCGCCGCTGGCGGCTCGAATGCGACCGCGCACGCTCGACGAAATTGCCGGGCAGGAACATATCCTCAGCGAAGGCAAGCTGCTGCGCCGCGCGATTGAGGCCGACCGTATTTCGAGCATTATTCTCTACGGCCCGCCCGGCTGCGGAAAAACTTCGCTCGCCGAAGTCATCGCACTCGTCACCGACCGTCGGTTTGAGCGCACCAGTGGCGTGCTGGCCAACGTCGCTATTCTGCGCAAATTGCTCGAAGGCGCCGTGACCTGGAAAAAAATCCACAAACAGGACACGATTCTTTTTATTGATGAAATCCACCGCTTCAACAAAGCACAGCAGGACGTGCTGCTGCCCTACGTTGAAAACGGCGATATCATTCTGATCGGTGCAACGACGCACAACCCCTTCTTTTTTATCAACACACCGCTCAACTCGCGCTCGCAGATTTTCCAGCTTAACCCGCTCAGCGAAGAAGCGATCAAAACCGTGCTGAAACGCGCAATGGGGCATCCGGCAGGGCTTAACGGACTCGTCACTGCAAATGACGAGGCGATGAATCATCTCGCCACGGTCTGCGACGGCGATGCGCGGCGTGCGCTCAACGCGCTCGAAATCGCCGCGCTCACCACCCCGCCCGCCGAAGACAGCATGGTCCATCTCACGCGCCACGAGACCGAAGAATCGGTGCAGAAAAAGGCGGTCTCCTATGACCATGACGAGGACGAGCATTACGACACCATTTCGGCTTTCATCAAAAGCGTGCGCGGCTCCGACCCCAATGCTGCGGTTTACTGGCTGGCGAAAATGATTTATGCGGGCGAAGACCCGCGCTTCATCGCGCGGCGGCTGGTAATTCTGGCCTCGGAAGATATTGGCAATGCCGACCCGCGCGGACTGGCCGTGGCGACGGCGGCCATGCAGGCGGTTGATTTTGTCGGCATGCCCGAGGCGCGCATTATTCTGGCACAGGCAACGACCTATCTCGCCTGCGCGCCGAAGAGCAACGCGAGTTACCTCGCCATTGATGCAGCGCTCGCCGACGTTGAAAACGGTCGCACGCTGCCGGTTCCGGATCATCTCAAAAATGCGCCGCACCCCGGTAAGGGGCCTGTGAAATATAAATATGCCCACAATGGTAAGGGCCATTTTGTGGATCAGGAATACGTCCCGACTGATAAAATCTATTACACGCCGACGGATCAGGGTTACGAAGAAACCATCGGAAAACGGCTGGCGTTTTGGAAATCGTTGCGGAAGGAAAAAACGTAGGCGAGAAAACAAAACATGACAAAAACCAAAATACGCAGAGAAATCGCTGCTCGCAAAAAAAGTTTCCAAGGTTTGGAACTTTTGAGTGAGTTAATTGTGAAAAAGTTCCAAGACTTGGAACTTTTTCAGCAGGCCAAAACAGTCGGTGCTTACATGCCGCTGTCCGATGAACCCGATATCCACCCGCTCTTTGACCTGCCCGGTAAACGGTTTTTTATTCCGGCATTTGATGAAGCATTCGGCGTGTATCGCATGGCCGAGCTCACGGAAAACTTGAAGCCCGGAAAATTTGGAATTCTTGAGCCTGTTGAGCCGGTGTGGGCCGGGAACCTCGATCTGATCCTCGTTCCCGGCACCGCGTTCGACCGCGGCGGCAACCGCCTCGGTCGCGGCGGCGGATTCTATGACCGCATTCTTGCTGAACACTCCGGCGCGGTTCCGATCGGTCTCTGTTTCGACTTCCAACTCGTTGATTTCCTTCCCGCCGAACCGCACGACCGCCCCGCGGCCTGGATCGTCACCGAATCGCAGGTTTTAGAAGTTTGCGAGGAACGTTAGACAAGCCGAGCCGTCAGAGCTATTCTCATCGAGCAAAAATAAAACTCTGAAACGAAGGGATTCTCATGGAGAGCATAGAAATTTGGTGGAGCGGCGTACAGGATGTCATTGTCAATTTCGGGTTTGTGATTCTCGGCTTCTTCTTCCACGCCTATCTGACGCGTACGAATGCCGTGGCGGCCAGAAACCGCGGCAAAGTGATTCTGGACGATGTCCAAAAACAGGCGGAAGCCATCAAACACGAAGCCGAAGTTTCGGCTCGTGAAGAAATGCTCAAAGCGCGCGAGAAAGCGGAACAGTCGCTCGAACAGAAGCGGCAAAGCATCATCGCGCTCGAAGACCGCGTGGTCGCGCGTGAAAAGGATATATCGCGCAAACTCGAACTGCTCGAAACCAAAGATCACTCTCTGAGCGAAAAAATTGAAAAAACGGAACAGCAGCAGCAAGAGCTCAAAGCGCAGCAGCAAGAGCTCAAAGAGCGCATTGAAGAGGAAAACCACCGGATTCAGGAAGCGGCGAATTTCTCCAAAGACGAAGCGCGCAAACAGATTATGGATCGCATGGCGAAGGAACTGGAGGGTGAAATCAGCGGGCTGATCCGTCACCAGCAGAAAGAGGCGCACGAACGGGCAAAAGACGAGGCGCGCGAGATTGTCTGCGCAGCCATTGAGCGCTATGCGGGCGAGCATGTCGGAAACATCACCGTCACCCAGGTCGCCCTGCCCTCAGATGATATGAAAGGCCGCATCATCGGCAAAGAAGGCCGCAACATCCGCTCCTTCGAAATGGAGTCCGGCGTCAACCTGATTATTGATGAGACCCCCGGCATTGTTCTGCTCTCCAGCTTTGATCCCGTCCGCCGCGAAGTGGCCCGCGTCGCGCTGGAGCGTCTGCTCGAGGACGGGCGAATTCATCCCGCCAGCATTGAAGAAACCGTCAAAAAAACGCGCGATGAAATTGATGAAATCGTCCGGCAAGCCGGCGAAGACGCGCTCTACCAGCTCGGCATTTCCGGCGTCGCCCCGGAACTGGTCAAGATTCTCGGACGCCTGAAATACCGTACCAGCTACAAGCAAAACGTACTCGAGCACTCCGTTGAAATGGCCTCACTGATGGCCATGATGGCCGCCGATCTGGATCTCGACGTGACCATGGCCAAGCGCGTCGGCATCTTTCACGACCTCGGCAAAGCCGTTGACCACGAGGTCGAAGGGTCACACGCCATCATCGGCGCCAACCTGCTGCGTAAATACGGTGAAGATTCGCTGATCTATAACGCCGTCGCCGCCCACCATGATGATGTGGAAAAAAACAGTGTTTACGCCGTACTTGCCTCGGCTGCCGACGCCATCACTGCCGCGCGGCCCGGCGCGCGCGCCGACACCACCGAACTCTACCTCCAGCGCCTCGAAAAACTCGAAAAGATCGCCGGCTCCTTCGAGGGCGTGGACAAATGCTACGCCATTCAGGCCGGCCGCGAACTGCGTGTCATCGTGCAGGGTGAACAAGTGGATGACAGCCGCGCCCTGATTCTCGCGCGCGAAATTGCCAGCCGCATTCAGGATGAGGTCAAGTATCCCGGCCAGATCAAAGTGACCGTCATCCGCGAAACCCGCGCCATCGAATACGCGAAGTGATAATTTGGAGTGCGCCATCTTGATGGCGCTTTGTTGCCCGAAGCTTGCTCCGGGTTTTCTCCATAATGGACTCTACCACCAGATACGATAACCGCCTTCGAGCGGAAATGCGTTTTTGATATGCCGAATTTCCGGCGGATCGCCCACCACTTCGACAATATCAAAGCGGATATAAGGCGGGCGCATCTTTCGCTTTTTCAAAAACCGGATGGCGGCGCGAGAGAGTTTACGGCGCTTGGCGCGGTTGACGGCCGCAGCAGGCCGGCCAAAGTCCTCCCCCGCGCGGGTTTTGACCTCCACAAACACAAGAGTCTCGTCCCCGTGGCGAGGCGAAGCTTTATGCGAAGACTGCTGCCGCACGATCAGGTCGAGCTCGTCGCGTCCAACCCGCACACGGCGACCAAGAATTTTGAACCCGGCCTTTTTGAGAAAACGCTCGGCCTGCTTTTCGCCCTCAAGCCCCGTGCGCAGATGCGGAGCCTCCGGCTTCTGTCGTTGAAACAGCCGCTTCACAGATTCAGCTTCCCCTGATTGAGTTCAACAATCGGACCAAAGGTTTTGCGATGACAGGGCGCGGGGCCGTGGCGACGGATGGCATTAAGATGCGCGACCGTACCGTAGCCTTTGTGGTCTGCAAAGCCGTACTCAGGAAATTGCGTGTCGAGTTCCAGCATCAGTCGGTCACGCGTAACCTTGGCCACAACGCTGGCCGCAGCGATTGAGAGGCTTTTCGCGTCACCTTTCACAATGCTTCTGGATCGGCATGGAAGGCCGTGAACACGGTTGCCGTCGATCAGGGCAAAGTCGGGATACGGCTGGATCTGTTCAAGCGCCGCAGCCATAGCTTTCCACGTGGCCTGCAAAATGTTGATCGACTCAATTTCCCGCGGCTCAACCGCCGCACAGCCGATATGCGAAAAGGAGCAGGCCTCAAGCTGTTCAAAAAAAGCTTCGCGACGTTTTTCAGTGAGCGCCTTGGAATCGGTGAGTCCGTCAAAGGCTTCCACGCCGCCGGTTTCGAGCGGTTCGCGTTCGAAAACGACCGCTGCGGCTACGACGGGCCCGGCGAGCGGGCCGCGCCCGGCCTCATCCACGCCGGCAATAAAAAAGAGGCCTGCGTTCCAGGCCTCCTTCTCATAACAGAGCATGTCCATGAATCTTTACACTCGGCGCTCTTTGATCCGTGCTTTTTTGCCGGAGATGTCCCGCAGGTAGTAGAGTTTGGCTTGGCGGGCTTTACCGGGGCGAACGACATCGATTTGCGAAACGCTCGGACCCTGAAGCGGGAAGACCCGCTCCACCCCTTCGCCGAACGCGATGCGGCGAACCGTAATCGTTTCCGTAACACCGGAGCCGTTGCGGGCCGTCAGCACACCGTTGTACTGCTGCACACGCTCTTTGCCACTTTCTTTAATCCGCACATGCACGTTCACCGTGTCGCCGATGCGAAGCGCGGGAATTTTTTTGGTGCACTGCTCTTTGCCAATTTTTACAACTGCCGGGTTCATAATACTTCTCTTTCTTCCAAATTCCAAAAGCGAGCAGTGGATAGTACCGAATTGCGATTACCGGTCAAGCGTCATCTACATTTTCCACCCGCGCCCATTCCAGCGCTCTACTATTCCAGTATTCCATGGCGTTTTTTGTCAGGCGGGCCCATTTCCAGCGGCGATGCTGAGCTTTTCAATGCGGTAGCTCAGGATGCGGCGGGTAGTGCCGAGCACCTCGGCGGCGCGGGTCTGAACGCCGCCGGTACGGCGCAGCGCTTCTTCAATGATGAGGCGTTCATACTCTTCAACCGCCGCCTTAAGCGGTTTTTCTTCCGGCCAAATCGTCATGTCGAACCCTTCGCTTTCCAGCATATGGAGACGGCGGCGCAGTTCCGCGTTTTCCAGGGCGCGCTCTACTACGAGACGAAGCTCATCCACATCGAAGGGTTTACGGATGTAATCACACGCGCCCAGCGCCATGGCCCCTATCACGGGACGGATAGAGACGGCGCCGCTGATCATCACGACCGGAAGATCGAACTGCTTTTCACGCAGCTCACGCAAAAAGGCTACGCCGTCTTTGCCGGGCAGCATGACATCAAGCAAGATGATGTCCACCGGCTCCTGGATCAGGAGTTCCATCGCGGCTTCGGCGGAAAGCGCCGTACGGGTTTTATAGGTGTCCGTGAAAACAACCTGCAGGGAATCGAGCAGGTGGCGGTCATCATCCACTATCAGCAGGCGTTTCATGCTTCCGTCCCTCCGGATGTTTCCGTGGCGGGCAACAGCAGGCGTACGGCGGTGCCTTTTTCACTGCTCTCGATGGTCACCGATCCACCGTGAGCGGTCACAGTGCGGCGCACGGCCGGAAGGCCCAGGCCCACCCCGTGTGCTTTGGTGGTGTAGAATGGAGAAAACGCCTTTTCACAAAAATCTTCCGGTATGCCGACCCCGTTGTCGCGAATCTCCACGATGACGGCGCTGCGGCCGGAGCCGGTTTCACCGGTAGAAGTCTGGATGCAAATCCGGGGGCTGGAGACATCCGCCACTGCCGCAAAGGCGTTGAGCAGCAGATGAACGATTGAATCGACCAGCACATCGGCATCCCCGTGGATATAACGCAGGCCGCTCTGCTTCTCAATATACACACCAATCTTTCCGTCCGGATCATGCCGGCGCGCCATGGAGAGCGCGCGCTCCAGCATGTCATCAATCACTACCGGCGCAAACTTGAGTTCGGGCGGACGGGCGAATTCATCCAGGCAGCGGCGCAATTCTGAATTTTCAAGCGTGCGTTGAAGCACAAAACGCAGTTCGTCCACATCAAAGGGTTTGCGGATATAATCGCACACGCCCAGCGACATCGCTCCCATCACCCCGCGGATAGAGGTGGAACCGCTGATCATGACGACCGGGAGGTCAAACCGCTTTTCGCGCAGCTCGCGCAAAAAGGTCACCCCGTCTTTGCCGGGCAGCATGAAATCGAGCAGCATGACATCAACCGGCTCCTGCATCAGGATTTCCATGGCGGCATCGGCGGAAAGCGCGGTGCTGATTTCATAGGCACCGGCAAAGACGCCCTTCAGGGAGTCAAGCAGGTACTGGTCGTCATCCACTATCAGCAGGCGTTTCATGTTTCCGTCCCTTCGGATACTTCAACCGCAGGAAGTGTCAGGCGTACAACCGTGCTGTTTCCGTTTTTCTCCAGCGTCACCAGGCCGCCGTGATCAATCATGGTGCGCTGTACAATCGGCAGACCCAGCCCCACTCCGCGCGCTTTCGTGGTGCAGAAAGGCGAGAAGACCTTGTCGCGGATTTCTTCGGGAATACCGGGACCGTTGTCGCAAATCTCCACGATGACAGCCGGGCGGCCGGAGCCGATTTCACCGGCAGAGGCTTTAATGAGAACATGCGGCGAGGAAACCTCCGTCACCGCAGTAAAGGCGTTGAGCAGCAGACGAACGATTGAATCGGTCAGCACATCGGCATCCCCCTGAATATCCGGCAGGCCGCTCTGCACTTCCATGTCCACACCGATTTTCACGGTCTGTTCGTACTGGCGCGCCATGCAGAGCGCATTCTCCAGTATTTCCCCAACCGCCACCGGGGCAAACGTGAGTTTGGGCGGGCTGGCAAATTCATCCAGCTGGTCAATCATCCCGTTCAGGCGATCCACTTCCTGTGTAGTGAGGTCGCGGAACTGGCTGCGGAATTCCTCGTCGGCGTAACGCTCGGGCAGCAGCTGGGAGAAGGTGCTGATGGCAACCAGCGGATTACGCACCTCGTGCGAAATTGCTGAAGCCAGTTCGTTCCAGAATTCGGCACGCTCCAGATTATTCTGCTTTTCGCGCAAAATCTGATCTTCGGTCAGGTCATGGAGCACGGCCATCGCACCAATGCACTGTCCGTGTTCCTCGAGACGGCGGGTCTGAATGGAAAGTCTTCGGTTGGTCAGCGGTTCCGTCCACTCTGCCGTGCCAGAAGATGTTTCATCGGCCATGCAACAATTGAGCAACGAAGCCAAGTGGCTGGAAAGACGACTGACCGGCTGGCCGATGAGATCGGCAGATGGTGTATTGAGCAATTTTTCGGCACCGCTGTTGAACCAGCGGATGGCGCCATCGACGCCGGCGGCAATAATTCCGACAGGAATAGCCTGCAGAAGGTTTTCAGCCAGCGCCTTCTGGATGGCAATGCTTTCATGCAGCAGCGAGTTCTCAATAGTCACCGACACCTGCTCGGCCAGCTGGGTGAGTTCTTCGATATCGCGCTGCTCGAACGGCGCCCCGGAAGACGACCGCCCCATGGCAAGCCAGCCAATAAGCCGCTCACGGCCGTACAGCGGCAAAATGGCTTCCGCGCCCATAAGGTCGAGCATCTGTTCGAGCAGCAAACGTTCCTCGACCGGCTCAATGTGGCGGAGCATAGAGCGGGAAATACTGTGCGCGTGAATTATTAGCCACTGCACAAACGGGTGGTTCGTTTTAAATTCGAGTGCGCGGGTTTCCTGAAGGCATTTGACGCCGGCCCGGAACTGATACTGTTCTGCGGGGGTAATGGAGAACATCGCCACACGGGAGACACGGGCGCAGCTGGCCACGCCCTCGACGATGCTTTCGAGCATGATGCCCACATTATCAAAGCGGCGAAACGCGCTGGAAAAATGACCGAGCAGCGGCGCGATGTTTTCGCGCGGCGGCTCCTGCGCTGCGGCGTCGGCGCGCTGCAGGTCGGATCGCAGCAGACGGTTTTCCTGTCCCAGGCGCAGATGCGCCTGGGCCTGTTCAAAGAGCGTCTGGAGGCGGAGGCGCTCGAATTCGGCCGGTTCCACCGCATACACACCGGCGGCGGCGGCGGCCAGCGCGGGATCAGAACGCGGCGCACCCAGGGCAATGACGACGACGTCGGGAAACTCTTTGCAAATGCGCGGCAGGAGCGTCCGGCATTCAGAGCCGCGCAGATCCATAAAGAGCAGTACGGCACCGTACTGTTTGAGTGCCAGCTCCAGTTCAGCCGGTTCTTCCAAGTGCCGTAAAACGGAGCGGGCATGCAGATAGCCGCTGAGGCGCTGCAGCAGTGCATCATCCTTTGTATAAACAATACTGGCGGGCAATGAACTCATATCGTTTGCCAAAACCTTTCGCTGTAAACCTGTTTTACGGACGCATCTGTAGCCAGCCTCAGCCCTGTCCGCCATAGCCCGCAGGGCGACGGCGGAAGAGGCCGGACCGCGCTCTGCGGAACGCGGCTACAATGGGCCCTTTGAAAAATAAGCATCAGGCCTCTTCGCCCCCCTCCTCGCCGACCAGAGGAAACTGCAGATGGAAAACGGTGCCCTTGCCCTGCTCGCTTTCGACATCCACCGTGCCTTCATGCTCCTGAATAATGCCGTGTGACACCGATAGACCCAGCCCTACGCCGGTGCTCTTGGTCGTGAAGAACGGATCGAAAATCCGGCCAACCTCCTCCTGCGAAATACCGCAGCCCGTATCCTGAATTTCAACCTGTATGCAGGCGGCCTGTGCTTCCCGAACCAGCGGAATTGATTTCTTCGATTCGATGATCGAAGTCTGGACGGTCAGCGTTCCGTCCTCCCCCATGGCCTGAATCGCGTTGAGGAAAAAGTTTACAAAGGTCTGGTTGAGCTGCTCAGCGTCTCCCCGAATGATAGAGCGCGGCGCATCCAGCTTCCGATCCAGACTGATGTTCTGCTGCACCATCTGCTGCTCGGTCAGGCGGAGAGAGTTTTCTATGACCTCATGCAATGCAATCCGGCGAAGCGAAGCCCTGGCCGGGCGGGCGAAATTGAGGAGCCGGTTGACGATCGTATCAATGCGCTGCACTTCCTGCCCGACCAGATCAAAAAAGGTGTTCTGAAAATCGGGATCGTTGTGTTGTTGCGGCAGGAGTTGCGTGAAGGTTTTTATGGTAACCAGCGGATTTTTGATTTCGTGCGCCATACCGGCGGAAAGGGTTCCCAGACTGGACAGCCGGTCGGTGCGCCGGATCTGCTCTTCCATCTTTTTGAGCACCGTCATATCGTTAAACACCAGCAGCGCGCCGAGCAGGTCGCCGGTGTGTCCGTGAAACACCGAGCCGCTGGCGCGGATGGGAACTTCCGTGTCGGCATCCAGACGCAGCGTAATATCGCGGTCGCGGAAGCTCCCTTTCCCCGTCAGCAGCGTATCGAGCACTTCGGGCAGCGGGTTGGGAAGTCCGTCAATCGGTTTGTTGAGCGCAACGGTTTCATCCATGCCGGTGAGTTTTTGCGCCTGTTTATTAAACACCATCACCGTCCGGTCGGCATGGACGGCCACCATGCAGCTGGCGAGTGAATCGAGCAGAATATCGTTGTAGATTTTTCCGTTCTGCACCTCGGTGTACAGCCGGGCATTTTCCAGTGCCACCGCAAACTGATCACACAACAGTTGCAGGATATGCTGATCCCGTGCGTCATAAATGGCACCCGAACTTTTCGGGGCTAGAATCAAAACCGCCTTCAGATCTTTCCTCAAAAAACCGCCCAGTATGGCCGCCGCGCCAAGTGCCGCCAGCTCTTCCCGGGCACAAACAACCTGCGCGGAAGGCCACATGCGATCAAGCACATCCACGGTGAGGGGCTCACGTTCACGCATCAGCAGCTGAACCGCGTCGCTGGATGATTGAATCAGCAGCGTGTTGTCCGCGCGCGGCGCGGGATAGGCCTCACGATAAGCCGCAGACCCTTCCGGGGTTAACAGAACTGCGCCAGCCGTCTCAAAGGTTCTTTCAATCAGTCTGGAAAAATTGGCCATCAGCTTGGCCTCGGTCGTGACCTCCTGGAAAATATGGCTGGCGCGTGCCAGCACGTCGTCCATATTTACAGACTCCGCCCCCGCAAAGAGGCGGTGCGAAACCGCCTGCATCCAGCCGTGCGCCGGTGCCACCGAAAACGCTAAAACCAGCGCCGCCAGCAGATGGGATACATACGTCGGATCGGCAACCAGCCACTGAAGCAGGGTGCGACCCACCCAGACGGACATAATATACAGGCCGGTCAGATAAACGGCCATCAGCGCATAAGAAACCACGCGCTGCAGCACCGCGGA
>JAOZSE010000001.1 GCA_029939835.1 Pontiellaceae bacterium | reverse complement strand
CACAAGATTTGTTTTGAAAAACGACCTTCCAACTATTTGAACGCAGGCATGTTCTTTTATTTAGCTCACTAAATACAAAATCATCGACCATCATTCCGTCAATCTGTTTTCTTAAACTATGACCATCCATTCCAGCGTCTGGGTTTTCCGTTGTCGGAGGTTGAACGTTGAATGAAAAAAGAACAGTAATTTTAGAGAAATGCTCAAATGCCTACACCTTTTCCCGGCGCGTGTTCTCACTATTCAAATTCACCATCGGGAAGTTGTATAAAATTCATCGCAGATTATCTCCTTTCTTGAGGACGCCGGAGGAGTAAAGATTTTTCACAACCGCTTCGCTTGAGGAATAGAGAGGAACGTCTGAGTTGAGAGTTTTTTCTCTCGGGGTTCCTCTAGCGAAGCGGTTGTGGAAAATTCTGTGTACATGTGATCTAATCCTTGATTCCAATATCAATCGGAATGCCATTCGCTTTTTTGGGAAAAGACGACCTTTTTGGCTAGATCAACGGAAAGCACTTTGCCCAGCCCGTTGCTGGCTCCGGTAATAACAATCGTTTGCTTCATGACGTGCTCCTTATTTGAGTAAAGGGCCCAGCATATAAAAAAGACCCGTTAAAACAAGGCGATCATGCTTTGAATCAGACTCGAAACAAAGACAATCAGCCCGGCACAAGTCCAGATAATCCACGAAGTTTCCATGGGAGGCGGACTCTACCAAACCCGATCCATCACGTCGTTCACATAGTCGCCCGTATTTTCAGGCGGGCGCAAAACGACGCCCGGGACAAAAATTACACCCAAACGCTTGAGCGCCTCGCCGGCCGCTGATAGAGTCACTTTCGTCAAAACCTACCTATAAGGAGTTTTCATGAATATTCTGCATGTGTGCGCGAACCCGAAATCTACGGAGGAGTCGGTCTCCAAGCAGCTTGCCGCCCGCTTTTTCGGCAAGCTGATGGAGCTCAACCCCGACGTGGAGCTCAATAACGTTGACCTCTATCAGGACAAACCTCCGTATTACTCCAACGACCTCTACCGTCGTATGTGGATGCCGGTGTTTGACGAAACGTATGAGCCGAGCAAGGCCGAAGAGGCCGCGGCGCACTATGCCACCAAACAGGCCGAGCTTTTCAAAACCGCCGATGTCCTCGTGCTGACCATGCCGATGTGGAATTTTTCCGCCCCCGCTGTGATGAAGGCGTGGATGGACCAGATTCTCGCCCCCGGACTGGTTTTTGAACTGACCGGTGACGGCCCCAAGCCGCTGCACAACATTACTACGATGGTGTTGCTGGTGGCTTCCGGCGGAATCTATAAGGAAGACGATGAGCGTGATGCGCTCACCCGTCAGGTGCGCTCCGCCTTCGGCTTTATTGACATCAGCGATCTGCGTATCGCCTGGGCCGACGGCCAGAACCCGCTGTTTTTCAATGACGGTGAAATCCGCCGCGAAATGGCCTTTGAGGCCGCCGAGGATTTGGCGGAGGAACTCGCGGAGGAAAGCCAGGAATAGGAGAGGAATGATGGATTGGGGGAATCATTTTGGAGTGCGCAGGCTTGCCTGCGCTTTGACCGCCGAAGCTTGCTTCGGCCTTACACAATCGAAGCAAGCTTGGTATTTGAAAGCGGCGGCACGCGACCTTTGGGAGCGAGGCTTTCGTTCATGAAAGCAACGACCGAAGAAAGTGGCAACCCGCCGCACTCCAGAACAGAAGATCTTCCAATATTCCAATCATCCAGTCCCTTATGAGCGTGTTTATTAAAATCTGCGGAATCTGTTCCCGGAACGATTTGGAGCAGATTTGCGCCCTGGATCCCGACGCCATCGGCTTTGTCTTTTGGCCGAATGCCAAACGCTATGTCCGCCCCGAACAGATTGAACCCTGGCTTGGCAGCATTCCCGAAACCATAAAAAAGATCGGTGTATTCGTACAGCCTTCCGCCGAAGAGGTCGAGGCGGTGGCGGGTGCCTGCCATCTCGACGCCGTGCAGATTCACGTCACGTCCAATGACTGGAAAATAGACCGGCCGCTGTTCGAAGGTCTCGAAACCTGGCTGGCGCCGAGGCTTGAAGAGCCTTTTACACCCGCGCTGCTCCAGGCGCTCGACCCCGAGCCGTCGGTTCTGCTGGCCGATTCGTTCGATCCGCAGTCCGTGGGCGGCACCGGGACGCTCAGCGACTGGGAAGGCGCGCGACAGCTGGTGCAGACGGCAGGTAAGCCGGTCTTGCTGGCCGGCGGGCTGTCGCCTGACAACGTGCTCGAAGCGATCGAGGCCGTTCAGCCATGGGGCGTGGATGTCAGCTCCGGCGTCGAAAAGGAGCCGGGCGTTAAAGACATCCGCAAAGTGAAAAAATTTATCGAGAAAGTTCGTCATGAATCCGACCCGGCCTGATTCACAGGGGCACTTCGGCCCGTACGGCGGCATGTTCGTGCCCGAAACGCTCATGGAGCCGCTCAACGAGCTGACGCGCGTTTACAAAGAGGCGCGCAAGGATCCCGCCTTCAAAAAAGAACTCGAATACTATCTGCGCGAATATGTCGGCCGCCCGACGCCGCTTTATTTTGCCGAACGGATGACGCGCGAACTCGGCGGCCCGAAGATTTATCTCAAGCGCGAAGACCTCTGCCATACCGGCGCACATAAAATCAACAACTCCATGGGCCAGATTCTGCTCGCGAAGCGCATGGGCAAAACGCGCATCATTGCCGAAACCGGCGCGGGTCAGCACGGCGTCGCCACCGCTACCGTCGCCGCGATGTTCGGCCTTGAGTGTGCGGTCTACATGGGCAAGGTGGATATGGCGCGGCAGGCGCTCAACGTTTTCCGGATGGAAAGCCTCGGCGCCAAGGTCGTTGAGGTAACGGCCGGCCAGCAGACGCTCAAGGAGGCGGTGAACGAAGCGATGCGCGACTGGGTCTCCAATGTTCGCAACACCCACTACATCCTCGGCTCCGCGCTCGGTTCACATCCGTATCCGATGATGGTGCGCGACTTCCAGAGCGTCATCGGCAAAGAGGCGCGTAAACAGATTTTGAAAGCCGAAGGGCGTCTGCCGGACGCCATTGTTGCCTGTGTCGGCGGCGGCAGCAATTCCATCGGCATTTTCCATCCCTTTATAAAGGATGAAGGCGTACGTTTCATCGGCGTCGAGGCCGGCGGCCTCGGCATCGAAACCGGACAGCATGCCGCGCGCTTCGCCGATGGAAAGATCGGCGTGCTGCAGGGAACCAAAAGCTATGTGCTGCAGGACGACGACGGCCAGATCCGTTTGACCCATTCCATCAGCGCGGGCCTCGATTACGCCACCGTCGGCCCCGAACACGCGCGGCTTCATGATCTGGGCCGTGCTGAATACACCTCCGTTGATGACGAAGAGGCCGTGATGGGCTTTGACAAGCTTGCGCAGTGGGAAGGCATCCTGCCCGCACTCGAAAGCGCGCACGCCATCGCATGGGTAATCAACAATGCAGAGTCCTTTACCCAGAACGACCTGTTGATCATCAACGTTTCCGGCCGTGGCGACAAAGACGTTCAGCAGATCGCCGAATGGAAAATGAATCGAAAGTAGAACGAGCGTCTTGCTCGTTCAAAGCAAGCGGAACACTTATCTCTACATTAAAATGCCAACGTTAATCGAAACCATTCAAAGCGAGTGTCTCCAAGCCGACGTTTCCTTTGCCGTAATTCTCCCTGAAGGCGACGGCCCGTTCCCCGTGATTTACGATCTACACGGCCTCATGCGCGGTGAAGGGCTGTATGACCCATCGCCAACCAAACGCACTTTTTTCGAAACCGCCACCAGTCCGTTTAAAAGAGAAACGGTGATCGGCGGACAGCCTTTTACATCGATTGACGAATGGGTAAACGAACTCGGCGTTGCGGTGGTGAAAGTGAACGGCGGGGCCGGGTGGTACCTCGACAGTCCGCGTGTCGAAAAAAGCCAATATGAATCGCATATCATCAAAGAACTGATCCCGTATGTTGAAGCCGAGTTTCCACTCGAGACGAAGTCGAGAGAGGCCGGCGCTATTGCGACGGCAACGGAACGAAGTGAAGTGGCAATCATTGGAAATTCTGCGGGACGCGGAATTTCCGGGCACAGCATGGGCGGGTTCGGTGCAATCAACTTTCTCTGCCGCTATCCGGAGCTGTTCAGCGTTGGCGCGATCCACTGTGCTTCGCTCCGTTTTATGCCGCCCGATCATCATCACGGGAGCTATATTGAAGATCTGATGAGCGACGAAGAACTGCGCGCGGCGTTTCCCGATGATTTTCTGAACGCACTGCTTCGCCCCGACCTCAAACTGCGCATTACGGTGGGGCAGGGCGACGACCCGCGCATCGTCGGGGAAAACCGCACGTTACACACTTTTCTTTTGGAAAATAATCAGGCGCACGTCTATGATGAAACTCCCGGCGGCCACGAATATGCCCCGTACGGGTGGGAAGGAGTCGCCTGGGCGGCGGGGAAGCTGAGAGCATCCCGGAGGGATGCGGAGTAAGGGAGTGTTGGATGAGAAAACTCTATGGAGTGCGCAGGCTTGCCTGCGCTTTGTTCACCGAAGCAAGCTTCGGTTTTTAAAGGCGGCAGCAAGCTGCCGCACTCCAAAATCAGAGTCCAGCATTCCAATCTTCCGCTGGAGGTACAATATGGCACTTAAGAGCATGACAGGGTTTGGATCGGCCTCCGCGCGCGCCGAGGGCGCGCGGGTGACACTGGAGCTTAACAGCGTAAACCGTAAACAGCTCGATATTATCCTGCGCCTGCCGCCGCCGCTCGCAATGCTGGAAGCGCATGCGCAGAAATTGATTCAGGGCGGCATTTCGCGCGGACGGATCAGCGGAACGGTGCATCTGGATCCGGTGAACGGGGAAAGCGCGCCGCAGATTAACCAAAAGTGCGCCGCCGAATATATCGACCGGCTGCGCCGCGCCGCGAAAAAACTGAACCTTAAGGACGATTTGAGCGCGAGCATGCTTTTGCAGATTCCCGGGCTGCTTCGGATGCAGACGGCGGAACAGAAACCGGAGGCGCTTTTCCAGGCGCTGGAAAAAGCACTGCTTGCCGCCCTCAAAAAACTTAACACCATGCGCACGCGCGAAGGCCGCGCGCTCGAAACGGATCTGCTGGCGCGGATTCAAAAACTCGAAACGGTTCTGGCTTCCATTAAAACGCGCGCGCCGCAGGTTGTTTCCAATCGGCGGAAGAAGCTGCACCAAACATTGAAAACCGCCAACCTTAAAAATGTCGCATCCGACGAACGACTTATAAAAGAGATCGCACTTTTCGCTGAGCGCAGCGACATCTCTGAAGAGGTCACCCGTCTGGCAAGTCACCTGCAGCAGTTCCGTAAAATCATGCGAGGCGGCGAACCCGCCGGGCGGGCACTCGACTTTCTGGCACAGGAGCTCTTTCGCGAAACCAATACCATTGGTTCCAAGGCGAACGATTTGAAAATCACCCAGCAGGTTGTGCGGTTTAAAACCGAACTCGAACGCATTCGGGAGCAGGTGCAGAATGTCGAATGAGCGAAGCGTTCAGAAATTCGGCGATCAAAATTCCAAGGGCCGGAGGCCTTCTTTGCCGTTCCGAACAGAAAGTTCACTTATGGTGTGGTCTTTTCCGCAAAAATGCCGAAAGGATTTTGTATGACGAAAGCCGCCGACTTAAATAAAAGACTGTTTTCAAAACGCTTCCACCCGGCCTTTCGGGTTGTCGTGTTAACGCTCCTTGTTGCGGGAATGCTGGTTTTCTCGGCGCGGATGGGAGTCCGCCTCGCAGAGCGTCATGCGCCGCTGGTGGATGCCGCGATGGGAGTCAAGCTGGAGTTGGCTCTGGCGCACCGGAGCCTCGCGGCGGCCTCCGGCAGAGATTCTCAGGAAGCTATCACAGAAGTCTGGGCGCACCTTGATGAAGCGCAGTGGTATGCAACCGCTATGCTCGAAGGCGGAGAGAATGCCGAAGGCGTTTTTGCCCCGCTCCATGAACCCGAACTTTGTCGCGAGATGGAGGAGGTGCGGGCAAAGATCGCTGACTTCAGGGAGCATGTCGAGGAATGGTACACGACCGCGCTGCAGTCCGGCGTCGGGTCGGAAGCAGCTCGGCGGCATGAAGTTGTATTTGAAGCGATTATGCATCAGGCCGACGCGGTGAAGATCGCGTTACAGGCGGCGATGGCTAAAGAGCTGCGACAGTTCAAAGCCGTACAGGGCCTGTTGATCGTCCTTTGCCTGGGGCTGGGCGGAGTGGTTGGAAGCCTTCTCCATGCTTATGAGAAGAAAAAGCGGGCCCATCTTAAGGCGTTGCAGAAAAGCGAGGGGCGTTATCACGATCTGTTTAACACAGGTCGTGATGGTTATGTCATCGTTTTGGGCAACGGCACGATCCTTGATGCCAACCCGCGCATGCTGGAAATGCTCGGCTATTCAGCCTCTGAGCTGAAGACCAAGAGTTTTTGGGACATTACTCCTGAAAAATGGATCGCGCAGGAACGTAAGATGCAAGGTACGTTGTTGTTTGAGCGGGGCTACACCGAGTTGTATGAGAAGGAGTATATTCGCAAGGACGGCACGGTTTTCCCCATCGAAGTCCAGGCCTTTATTCTTGAGAAAGGGGAAGATTTCGGGTCGAGCAAGATCGGCGGGTTTGCGCGTGACATCACCGAGCGCAAGCGGACCGAGGAAGAGGCGGCCCGGGAGCGGCTACTGATAAATGCGCTGATGGATAACATTCCTGACCGCATCTATTTCAAGGATGCCGAGGGGCGGTTCCTTCGTGCAAACCGGGCGCTGTCGGACCTGTTCGGCGTGGACAGTCCGGCGGAACTCGTCGGGAAGACGGATTTCGATTTTCATCCTGAAAAAAATGCGAAACAAAACCAGGCGGACGAAGCGGAGATCCTCCGGACTGGCCAGGCGCTCATCGCAAAGGAGATGCGGCGAACTCAACACGACGGATCTGAGAAATGGGACTCGACGACGAAAATGCCTTTGTATGACGAAGATGGCCGGATTATCGGAACGTTTGGCATCACTCGGGATATTACGGAACACCGGCGTGCGGAAGAGGAACGGCTGCTGCTGATGCAAGCCATTGAACAGGCGGCGGAGAGCATCGTGATCACTGATGCCGGAGAAACGATCCAGTATGTCAACCCGGCGTTCGAGCGGATCACGGGATACACGCGCGACGAAGCCGTGGGACAGACTCCGCGCATCCTCAAGAGCGGAGAGCATGACGACGCTTTCTACAAGAAGATGTGGGACACACTCCTGAGCGGCGAGACGTGGAGAGGCCGGTTCGTCAACCGGAAAAAGGACGGATCGCTCTATACTGAAGAAGCGGTTATCTCGCCGGTGCACGATGACGAGGGTCGGCCGGTCAGCTATGTAGCGGTCAGGCGAGACATCACGAATGAGCTTGAACTGGAGAAGCAGTTCCGCCAGTCGCAGAAGATGGATTCCCTTGGCCAGCTGGTCGGCGGCGTTGCGCACGACTTCAACAACCTGTTGCAGGTCATCACCGGGTTTACCGATATTGCACAGCAGGATCTGAAGCCGAAACATCCCTCCGCCGCCAGCCTCAAGGAGGTTGCCAAGGCAGGTAAACAGGCCACCGACCTCGTCCGGCAGCTGCTCGCTTTCAGCCGTCAGCAGGTGATTGATCCGGTTTATCTCAATCCGAATGAGGTGGTCGAAAAATCGCAAAAGATGCTCCGGCGACTGATCGGAGAGCACATACAGTTTAAATTTATTGCTGGAAGCGAGACGGGAACGATTTTTACGGACAGGGGCCAGATGCAGCAGATGCTGATGAACCTCTGCGTCAATGCACGCGATGCCATGCCCAATGGCGGAACACTGACGATAGAGACGAAGAACGCTTTGGCAGCCCCGAAAAACGGTAAGCCCCAGGCATGGGACTGGCCGGGCCGCTGCGTTTTGCTCAAGATCCACGATACCGGTTGCGGGATGGATAAAAAGACCTGTGATCGGATCTTTGAACCGTTTTTTACCACGAAGGAAAGGGGCAAAGGAACGGGGCTGGGGCTTTCCACGGTGTACGGCATTGTTAAACAGAACAATGGGTATATTGATGTGTGCAGCAAGCCGGGCAAGGGAACGACCTTTAAGATCTATCTGCCCGTCAGCGAGCCTTCTTCGGTAAAAGCAGAAAACCTGATTCCTGATCTCGCCGGCGGGGGCTCGGAAACCGTCCTTGTGGTCGAGGATGACGAAACCCTTCTGGGCCTGGCGACGCATATCCTGAGCCATGCGGGATATACCGTTTTAACCGCGAAGGACGGAAAAGATGGACTGCGGGTTTTCGAGAAGCATACCGACGAAATTGACCTGATCATGACGGATGTCGTGATGCCGCATCTGGGGGCCAAAGAAATGATGGATCAAATTCTCGAGCAGCACCCCGGACTGCGCCATTTGTTTGTCAGTGCTTACAGTCCGAATGCGGGACACACCGAGTTCATAAAAGAAAAGGGGGCTTTTTTGCTGGCCAAGCCCTATACGATTGAAGAGCTGCTGCGGAAAATCCGTGAAGTGCTGGATGCGGAGTAGCATAGGAGCGTGGAAGAAAACATTTCCAACGCTCCTTCCGCCTCACCGCTCGAAGAGCGACGGCAGATGGAAAACGATGTTGTAAAATCCTCTATCCTTTCTTCCCTTCGTTTCCTCTGTGTGAAAGATTTCCCTTATGAAAACGGAAAATAAAAACGCATTGCTGATTGTGGTTTCCGCCCCTTCGGGTGCGGGAAAATCCACGCTCTGTAACTGGGTGATGGAGTGCGATCCCAACATCACGTATTCGGTTTCGTGCACCACGCGTGCGCCGCGCGGGGAAGAAAAAAACGGGGCGGCTTACCACTTTCTTTCCGAGGCCGAATTCGCTCAGTGCCTGGCGAATAATGAATTTCTGGAGCATGCGCAAGTGCATGGCTATCAATATGGTACGCTTAAACAAACCGTGTATGATGCGCTGGCCGAGGGGCGCGACATCATTATGGATATTGATGTGCAGGGCGCGGCGCAAATCCGCGCAGCTTGCGCGGCATTACCCGATGAAGATCCAATCAAAAAAGGATTCGTTGATATTTTTATCGCACCGCCGTCCATGGAAGAGTTGCGCCGTCGTTTGTGCGGACGCTCCACGGATGCAGAGGATGTGATTGAGCAGCGGTTGCGCAATGCTGCGGAAGAAATGAAACAGCAGTCGTGTTATCAGCACACCGTCATCAACGACGAGTTGGAAAAAGCCGGCAGCGAACTCATCGCAATTGTTTTGCGCGAACACAAAAATCGTGCGTAAAAATTTTACGCACTTTGTACGAATCGTTGTTGCAAGAAAAATTTTTTATCGCTATACCTTCGGTCGTACAGTAACAAGCTGATCAGCTTGCAGTGAGGTTAACCTGGTTAAAGGAGACTGACATGGCAGCGAAGAAAAAAGCAGCGAAGAAAAAAGCGGCGAAAAAGAAACCCGCTAAGAAAAAAGTAGCGAAGAAGAAAGTCGCCAAGAAGAAAGTCGCCAAGAAAAAAGTAGCGAAAAAGAAAGTCGCGAAAAAGAAACCCGCTAAGAAAAAAGCGGCTAAGAAAAAAGTAGCGAAAAAGAAACCCGCTAAGAAGAAAGTCGCGAAGAAAAAGCCCGCCAAGAAAAAAGCGGCTAAGAAAAAAGTAGCGAAAAAGAAAGTCGCCAAGAAGAAACCCGCTAAGAAGGCGAAGAAGAAAGCGGCTAAAAAGAAAAAATAACAGCTTCGGCTGATGTTTTCTGAACAGCCCCGGCAACCGGGGCTGTTTTTTTATATCCGCAGTTTTTCTTTCCTTTAAAAAGGGGGCGGGCTATGCTCCGGCCACTTTAAAACAGCAGAGGACGCGCATGAAATGTCCGAAGTGTGAACACCGGGAAAACAAGGTCATCGACAGCCGCGAGGTGCGCGAGGGCGCATCGATCCGCCGCCGCCGGCTCTGCCTGAACTGCGGACACCGCTTTACCACCTACGAAGAAGTGCTTCGCGCCACGTTGCAGATCATCAAGCGTGATGGCCGTCGCGAAGAACTCAGCCGCGAAAAACTGATTCAGAGCCTCTCCATTGCCTGTCAGAAGCGGCCTATCAGTGTCCAGCAGATCGAACAGATGACCAACGCGGTGATCGCGCAGGTCGAAACCGAATACGAACGCGAAGTGCCCTCCACCGCCATCGGCACCAAGGTGATGGCGCTGCTTGAAAAACTCGACGAAGTCGCCTACGTACGCTTTGCCTCGGTTTACCGGCGCTTCAAGGATGTCAACCAGTTCATGAACGAAGCGGAACGGCTTATCGGACGCGAATGATTGATACGCATCAGGAACATCAACAGGCCGCCCGGCAACTCTGGTCGGGAACCGTTCAGCGTCTTTTCCAAACCCTGGATCTTGATACCCGCGCCTCCGCCGCTGAAATTTCCGAAAGTCTCGCGGTGTTTTGTCAGGAGCATACTTCCTTAAACACGCGCGCGCTTTCGCTGCTCGCCGCGCGTTCCTTCTGTGCGGCCGGTGACCATGAAGCAGCGGGCCGGATCCTGTGCCATGACCGCACACACAGCGCCCACGCCGGATCCTGGCTTGAAGCACTCTCTGCCGATTATCCGTTTCCCGAACTCTATCCGCTTTTCTCGGCGTGCGCCCTGCGTCCGCTTCATCTTGCCTCTGCCGGAGCGGCCTGGGCGCTCGATTTCGACCGCATTCACCTAAGCGATGCCGATCGCCACGAGCTGATTCTGTTCCAGACCGTTCGGACGCTGACGGAAAAAATTTCGAATGTCTGGAAACGATCCGGTGTGCCGGGAACGCTTTGCGTAAAAGGAATCGGGCGGCTGGCCGGTTTTCTCCGTCCGCGCGGAGCACAGACCGCCAATCAGCTTCTTGACCACCTGCGCGACGTACTCGCCCGGCAGGCGCAAAAACACGGCTGGCCCGCCGCGCCTGCCGTCCTGCTGCTTGATTTGTGAACAAACAGATCTCTTTCGTGAAAAAAACAGTCCCCATCGCTGCCGCCGACCTGTCCTCCGTAGTCTTAGAGTATTTAACGATTGAAACGACGTATGTTTTTCGGCTCATAGAGCCGACTCTACAGCAGCACATTATTGTAACGTTGGCTCTGTGAGCCAATCCGTCAAAAGGGCCGTGCGGCATCTCAATCGTTACATGCTCTAGCGGAGGGGGAAGCCTTTCCGGCATTGCTTTTGCCGGAAAAGCATCGTAGATTTTGCGCATGACACTGGATGAAATCAGGGAAAAAGCTGCGCCGATTTGTACCCATCACCGGGTTCGCAGATTGCAGCTGTTCGGCTCATGCGCCCGCGGTGAGGCCGGGGCCGGCAGCGACCTGGATTTCTGTGTTTCATTTGAACCTCTTTCGCCCGCCGAGTATTCCCACCAGTTTTTCGGATTGCTTCATGATCTTGAAGACACCTTCCAGACAGCAGTTGATCTGCTGACGGAACCGTCAATTCATAAGGCATCACTCAAAAAAAGCCTCCAGCGGGACGGAGTCTGCGTCTATGGATGAACGGGTCAGAGAAAGCCTTCAGGATATTGTAGAGCAGGCCCGTGAAATCCGTGAGTTCACTGTCGGGATGACGATTGAGCTGTATCTGGAAGACCGCAAGACGCAGGCGGCGGTGGAGCGGAAATTTGAACTCATCGGCGAGGCGTTGAACCGGCTTCGGAACGCGGATGAAAAACTGCTGGAACGAATACGCGACTATCGCAGCATCATCTCATTCCGCAACATTCTGGCGCACGGGTATGACGGTGTGGACGATTTGGTTGTGTGGGGGATTATCGAAAACGATCTGGATGGTCTGATCGAAGATGCAGAGCGGTTGCTTGGGTAGGATTTCGGCGCGTCGGAGAAAGGGTCAGCCCTTGACCGGTTTTTTCCGTGAATGTGTAGAGGCCCGCATGCGGGAGCTGGAGGCATGAAAACATCGCGCACCCTCAAAAATGGAGGATTCGCGGACGTTGCCGGCCAGCATGGCATGTCGCCGCGCTGGATTTCGCAGATAAGGATTCTGCTGTACCAGTGTTTTCATATCGTTGATATGCCGTAAAACCGACCCGATGGAAAGAAGATAGCCTTGGGGAGTTTATACAGTTTGGCCGCGTCGAAACCCTCGATGCCTGTGCCCGCTCCGCCGCTGTCCGTTTGAAAAGGATAAAGCCGCAGGGGCTAGAGGCGCAGGATGAAAATGATGAGAAAAGCGTTCTGGCCCTTTGGTTTTGGGGTCGTAGTTGAAAATGATCTGTCCCGAATAACCAATAACTAATAACATGACCGCCAAACCCGAAAGTTTTATAGAAGGTCTGATTATAATGAAAAAAACAGTCCCCATCGCTGCCGCCGTGTTTTCAGGAATTCTGCTGTTCCTGAGCTTTCCGCCGTTTGAAATTTCCTTTCTCGGCTGGGGTGCGCTCGTTCCGTTGTTTCTAGTCTGTGCGGGGGCCGCGCCGCGCCGCGCGGTATTTTTTGGCGGACTGGCCGGGGCGGTTTTTTTTGTGAGCACGCTTCACTGGCTCCGCCACGTCACCATTCTCGGCTGGCTTGTGCTCGCGCTTTACTGCGCGCTCTATTTTATTCCATTCGCCGTTTTTGTTTCGCTGCGCCGCTGCGCGTGGCGCAGTATGGCCCGTTTTAAAACCCTCGGTTGGATATTCGGTTCGGCGGCGGTCTGGACCGCCTGCGAATATCTGCGCGCCATTTTCATCACCGGGTTCCCGTGGAATCTGCTCGGAGTCAGCCAGTACACGCAACTTCCGCTCATCCAGATGTCGGAATGGGGCGGGGTCTATGCGATTTCTTTTCTGATGGTGTTCGTGAACGCGGCGACGGCCTCAACGATTTTGCAATACGCGTCCGGGCTGCGCAGTCGGGGCTATCGCGTGCATGTGGAACTGGTGAGCGCTCTGCTGCTGGTGTCGCTGGCCTGGTCGTTTGGATTCCGCACCCTGCTGAGGCCGCCTGCGGAAGGGGCGCCGGTTCATGCGGCACTCATCCAGCCCAATATTCCGGAGGTAGGGAACTGGGCGCTGGCCGACCCCGAACTCATCTATGATCGGCTCGAAACACTTACCGCGCTCGCGCAGCGCGCCCCCGATCTCGACCTCATCCTCTGGCCCGAAACGGCACTGCCCGACTTCGTCCGTTACAGCGAGCGCAGTGCGGATCTCGTCAAGAGGCTGGCCGCCGCCGGCACACCGCTGCTGGTCGGAAGCATGGACATTGTCTGGCGCGAAAACGACCGCCCCGACTATTACAACGCCGGCATGCTTTTCAACACGCGCGGCGAACTGCTCCGCAGCTATTACAAGCAGCATCTCGTGCTCTTCGGGGAATACATTCCCTTCGAAGAAAAAATTCCGCTCGTCAACGCGCTCACACCCATCAGCACCAGTTTCCGGGCGGGAAAAGAGGCGACCATGTTTTATCTGCCCGGCGACCCGCGCGGCTTTTCTGTGCTGATCTGCTTTGAAGACACGCTGCCGTATCTCGCGCGCCGCGCGGCGCACGCCGGCGCGGCGTGGCTGGTCAATCTGACCAACGATTCGTGGTTCGATCCCGATTGCGGCTCGCAGCAGCACCTCGCCAACGCCGTCTTCCGCTGCATCGAAACCCGCCGGCCCATGTTCCGCTGCACCAATACCGGCGCTACCTGCGCCATTGACGCGCAGGGCCGGATCGCCCGGACGCTTGCGCCGCGCACGGAAGGATTCCAGATCACGGAGCTGGTGCCGGCGGACACCGCACGCCCCGCCACGTTCTACGTCCGTTTCGGCGATCTCTTTGCGCAGGCTTGCCTCGTGCTATCCCTCATTTTTCTTCTGGCCCATCATTTTTATACATCTGCACAGAGGCGCAAAGAAACCAAACGTTTCCCTGTCGGGTAAACGTTCGCTACATACGCGGATGATGTAGAACCGCTTCCCCGGCAGGGAAGCGGTGGTGTTGGGTTGCCTTAGTCTCAACATCGTCATATGGTTTCTCGCATGAAAATTTGAAAGGCGAATTCGAACCATGCTTGAAGAACTCAAAGAACAAACCGTTGCCGTCCGCGCGCGCCTGACCGAAATGCAAGGCTACCTGGGTATTGATGAAAAACGCACGGAAGCCGCCCGGCTTGAAAGCGAAGCCGCCGCGCCCGATTTTTGGAACGATCAAGCCGCCGCCAATGCCAACATTATTGCCACCAAAACCGTCAAAACGGTTATCGCTCCGTTTGAAAAAATCGAATCGGTGCTCGATGATGCCGAGGTAATGCTCGAACTGGCCGAAACTGAAGACGAGGCGGGACAGGCACAGGCTGAAAAGGAAATTGAGCAGATGCTGGCCACTTGCGAAGAAAACTTCCAAACCTTGGAAATGCAGTCATTGCTCGGCGGCGAACTCGATCCCAAAAACGCTTATCTCAGTCTGCACGCCGGTGCGGGCGGCACCGAATCGTGCGACTGGGCCGACATCCTCTACCGCATGTACACCCGCTATGCCGAGCGAAACGGATTTAAAGTCGACATTCTCGACCACCAGCCCGGTGAGGAAGCCGGAATCAAAAGCGTCACCTTCCAGATCTCCGGTGATTACGCCTACGGACGGCTCAAAGGCGAACGCGGTGTGCACCGGCTTGTGCGGATCAGCCCGTTCGACTCTGCATCGCGGCGTCACACCTCCTTCGTCGCCCTCGACGTCACCGCTGAACTTGATGACAACATTGAGGTGGAGATTAATGAAGGCGATCTGCGCATCGACACCTACCGCGCACAGGGTGCGGGCGGACAGCACGTCAACACCACCGACTCCGCCGTGCGCATGGTCCATTTACCGACCGGTATCGTTGTGCAGTGTCAGGCCGAACGCTCGCAGCACAAAAACCGCGACAAAGCCATGAAGGTTCTGCGGGCCAAAGTGTATGAACACGAACTGGATAAACAGAAAAAAGCAGCCGAACAATTTTACGGAGCCAAAGGGGAGATCGCCTGGGGTTCACAGATCCGTTCCTACGTCATGCAACCCTACACCATGGTCAAAGACCACCGAACCGATGTGCAGATCGGCAACGTGCAGGGTGTGCTCGATGGGAAAATAGACCCTTTTATCGAAGCCTATCTGAAAATGAAACAAGCAGAAGCAAAGTAGGACAGGCTTCCAGCCTGTCCATCCATGCAACGTGCCGAATTGCGGCAGACAGGCTGGAAGCCTGTCCTACATTGGAACAGCTCATGAATATTTTAGAAGAAATTATGGCGCACAAGCGGCGGGAAATAGAGGCGCGCAAACCTCTTCAGAAACTGGAGCAGGAGGGCACCTCTCCGCCGGACTTTATTGCGGCACTGCAAGCCGCGCCGATTGCTTTGATTGCGGAAGTGAAACGGCAGTCGCCATCGGCCGGAGTTATCCGCGAACCGTTTGACCCCGCAAAAATTGCCCGGGCTTATGAGGCGGCAGGTGCGCAGGCGATTTCATGCCTGATGGATGAGAAATATTTCGGCGGCGGCGAAGAGCTGTGGAAGGCGGTGCGCGCGGCGGTTGCAGTGCCGATGCTTTATAAGGAGTTCGTGATCGACTCTTGGCAGATTCTGCACGCCAAAGCGCTTGGCGCATCCGCCGTACTGCTGATTATCGCGGCTCTCGGGCCCGTCGAACTGAAAAAATTTATCCGCCAGATTCAGGCGCTTGGTATGACGCCGCTGGTCGAGGTGCATACGGCGGAGGAAATGCAGCAGGCCATTGATGCAGAGGCTCTTTGCATTGGCATCAACAACCGTGACTTAAAGACCTTCGAAACCAACATTGAAACAACGCTCGCTTTGCGCGAGCTGGCTCCGGCGGACTGCACGCTGATCAGCGAAAGCGGAATCCGCACGTCGGCGGATGTGAAAAAGCTGTATGAAGCAGGGATCTCCGCCGTGCTGGTCGGGGAGAGTCTTTTGCGGCAGCCCGATCTGGAAGCGGCGGTGCGAAGCCTGATGAACTTGTCGTAATTTCCGCTTGAAATAAGAGGCCCGCCGACTATTCTCTTCCTCTCTTTCGGTGGGCCTGCCCGCCGGAGTGTCTCACGTAGGTGGGGATGTAGCTCAATTTGGTTAGAGCACCAGCCTGTCACGCTGGGGGTTGCGAGTTCGAGTCTCGTCATCCTCGCCACCCTACGCTCATCCTGTGGATGAGCTTCCGCCTTCGCCAAGGCTTCGGCGGACAGGTCGGATGGCAGGCCATCTAATCCCAGTTTCAAAAACCTTTGGGTACAAAATGGGTTCATAGAACCCACCCTACAACATTGCTTCGCAATGTAGAGTTGGCTCTCAGAGCCAATAATATATACCGGAAAGTTTTAGCGATTGGTATGAATACAAAGGCCGCCCCGAAGCTTCGGAGCGGCCTTTACGTTTAAAACAACCGGGCGGTTATTTTCCGCAGGCTTATTCCTCCAGCAGGTCTTTAACCAGTGCGGTGAGTTCATTGAGCATAAACGGCTTGAACAGACAGCGTGCGGCGCCCAGGTCTTTCGCTACGTCCAGATAGTCCGTGGGGCCGCCCTTCGGGCCGCCGCCGGAAATGGCAATGATCTTCACCTTGGGATACTTGGTCTGCATCTCCTTGATCATCTCGAGCCCGTTCATATTCGGCATGATGATATCCGTGACCACCAGATCAATGCCGCCCATTAAAAGTTTTTGCAGCGCGTCAAGGCCGTCGCGGGCCACCAGTACATCATAGCCGGCGCGCGTCAGCGTTTGTTCCAGTATCGCGGCAATGGTTGATTCATCATCTACTACAAGTATTCGGGCCACTGTGTACCTCCATCATCTTCGGCAGGGGAATCCTGCCTGTTGACCACGAAGGATGCCAAAAGAGGTGCGGGACAGCAAGTATAACCGCAAAGAAGAAGCCCGTTTTACGGTTTTTCTTTTCGACGCGGCAAACCACTCGCTTTTGCATTTGTTTCACGCTATCTTCCGAGCCATTGTGGACACAATAAAAACCATACAGCAGGCTCGGCGCATTACCGTGATCGGGCTGATCGTTAACCTGATGCTGTCCGTGCTGAAGTTTGCGCTGGGCATCGTCGGCCGTTCGCAAGCAGTCGTGGCGGATGCTGTGCACAGCCTGTCCGACATGGCGACCGATCTACTGGTGCTCTTCGGCATCAGACTCTGGTCAGCCCCCGCCGATGAAACCCACCCCTACGGGCACCAGCGGATTGAAACGATCATCACGCTGATCATCAGCATAATCCTTGCTTCGGTGGCGTTTGGTCTGGGCTGGGCGGCGGTTCGCCGGATCACCGGACCGCAAACCTGTCCGCCGCTTTCGATTGCGATGCTCGGCCCTCTGGTTTCCATCCTCGCCAAGGAGGTTCTTTTCCGCCGCACCCGCGCGGTCGGCAAGCGGGCTCGTTCTTCCGCCCTGATTGCCAACGCGTGGCATCATCGCAGCGACGCGCTTAGTTCCATCCCTGCGCTGGTCGCGGTGGGCGTGGCCTCGTATTTTCCGAAATGGATCATTCTCGACCAGATCGGCGCACTGATTGTAGCGCTGCTGATCCTTAAAGTGGCGTGGAACATCGCTTCCCCGGCGCTTGCCGAACTTTCAGAGCGCGGCGCCAACCACGAAGAAGTGCGGCATATTGCCGCGCTGGTCAAAACCGTGCCCGGCGTCTATGCGGCGCATAAAATACGCACCCGCTGGTTCGGCACGGGTATTTATGTGGATCTGCATGTACAGGTGGACGGCACCATTACCGTAGATGCCGGGCATCAGATCGCTCACCAGGTGCAGCAAAAACTGCTCGGCGAAGGGCCCTCCGTAGCCGATGTCGTCGTACACATTGAGCCGTACAACGGATGAAAAAGCGCGTGGCAGTCGGGATGAGCGGCGGCACGGACAGTTCCGTAGCGGCGGCGCTTTTGGTGGAGCAGGGGGTTGAGGTCATCGGCCTCACCGCCCACATGTGGAAGGACGGATCGCGCTGCTGCTCGCTTGAAGACGTGGAGCGTGCCAAAAAAGTCTGTGCGGCGCTCGGCATCCGCCACTACGTGGTCAACGCGCAGGAGCTTTTCGAAAAACATGTGGTCAACCCGTTTGTTGCCGAATACGCGGCGGGTCGCACACCGTCACCGTGTATTGCCTGCAACCGCTACATAAAATTCGGCTTCCTGCTCGACCGTGCGACGCAGCTCGACTGCGAATATCTCGCCACCGGCCACTACGCGCGCATCGAAGAGCAGGGCGGTACGTTTCACCTGTTGCGGGCCGCAGATGAAACGAAAGACCAGACCTACTTTCTCCACCGGCTTTCGCAACGCCAGCTCGCGCACATTTTGTTTCCGCTCGGTGAGTGGAAAAAAGAGGCCGTCAAACGCTGGTCAGTTGAAAAAGGCCTGCCGATTGTGCCGCGCGGCGAAAGCCAGGATCTCTGTTTCGTCGCGGACGGGCAATACCCCGAATTCATCGAAGCCCGCGCGCCGGACGTAAAGCGCAAAGGCGCCGTGCGCGACGACGAAGGCAACGTGCTTGCTGAGCACGATGGCATTCATCGCTTCACCATCGGCCAGCGCGGCGGAACCGGCGTCGCCACCGGCGAGCGCGTTTACGTCAGTAACATCGACTCTGATCAAAATGAAATCACCCTCTCGCCGCGCGAAAAGGTGATGCAGTCCGAAGGCATCGTTACCGACGCGCACTGGATTGCGGGTGCACCGCCCGACCTCACACGGACATACACCGTTCAGCCGCGGTACCGTCACGAAGGTGCAGCAGCCAAACTGGAGCCGGTGTCGGAAAACGAAATTGCAATCCGGTTTGACGAACCGCAGTTTGCACTCACTCCCGGCCAGGCCGCCGTCATCTACGATGGCGACGAAGTCCTCGGCGGCGGGTGGATCAGAAAGAAGGAGCAAGGCTGAATTATGAACGTTAGGCCAAAATCGGTGTTTTTCCAAATGTAGGACAGCCATCCTGGCTGTCTCTGGACAGGCTGGAAGCCTGTTCTACTTTTTAATTCGGTATGGTTCGGAGTCTTTGAGCTGCTCAAGCGCTTCTGCGTCAGCCATATCTTTGGTTCGCCCCGTCGCCTTCTTGTTGCGGATGAGATCGTCCAGGGCCGGGATGTGAATTTTGAGTCCTTCAATATCTGTTTCAATGGACCGCGCAAAGGTGTCGTCAAACCGAAGTCCCGATGCGCCGGTAATAATATCAATGCGGCGGGGAGCAACACCAATCTGGAAAACAGTATCCTCTTTCTGGAGGTCGGCGGCGGTCAGTCCGTGCGGCGGAGTACCGAATTTATGCAGCGCGCGGAGCACCGCCTCTGCATTGTCCGGCGAGGGCATCACCCATATATCAATATCCATGGTGGCGCGCGGATAACCGTGGGCCGCCAGCGCGTAGGCTCCGACGAGGAGAAATTTAACGTCCTCGGCGGCTAAGGACTGTAACATTTCTTTGTAGTCTTCGTTCAGCATCGTGTTGCCTGCTTAAAGAGGTTACTTCCCGGGTCAGTGGCCAAACCAGATCCAGACGGCGGGCGGGCGTTCCCGGGACAAACGCATCGTTTTGTTTATCCGTCATGCGGCCAATGCGGGTAATTTCTCTTTTCATGGCCGCATTTATACCATGCATCTGCTTGCGCCCGCAATGAGGTACTTGATTTGCCGGACGTTTGCGCTCACCCCCGGTCATCTACGACGGCGACGAAGTCCTCGGCGGCGGTTGGATCAAGAAGGGAATGGTGTGATGGATTGTTGGCACTAGCGATGGAAATCTCCGGATGCCTCGGGCTGGTAGAGAATTTTCTCGATCCTGATTCGTGTTTTGCCGGAAGGGACTGCCCATTCAATCACGTCCCCTTCTCCGTAACCGAGAATGGCTGTTCCCACAGGTGCAAGAATCGAGATCGCGCCTGAGTCAATATCCGCTTCATCGGGAAAGACCAAACAATATGTCAACTCTTCAGAGGTATCGAGATTTTGAAGGATAACCTTTGAATTCATGGTTACCACGCTCGGTGGCACCTTCTTTGGTTCAACGACCTTTGCTCGTGCCAGCTCTTCCGATAGATCATGGAGATCGTTTCGGGCATGCTCGCCAAATTCGCGGGCCACAGCAATGAGTTCATCAAGCCGCTTCTTGTCAAATGCAGTAATGAATATCTGTCTCTGTTTCATTGTTACCTCCGGCTTTTTTGTTTTGTGCCAACGTGTAATGAGCGTCAGACGTTTTCCCGTGTAAGTCGTGTTGAGTTTAGTGCGGGTTGGGCGGCACGGCAATCAAACAGGTTGAAAGCTTTAAGAAATTCATGTTCGAGACAAGGCCGGGGTTCCCGGAGCGACGGAATACCCGGAAATATAGATGATATGTGTCAGACGCATATCCCGGGTCTTTTGATATTTCCCACCCTTTGAACCCTCTCGGTGTCCTCTGCCGCGCCCGCCGTAGCCTTGGCGAAGGTTGAGTGGTGAAAATATGCCTGTAATCCAGCACTCCAATACTCCATTCTTTCTCGCATGGAATGGTGGATATATCCTCTCTTGGTGGCGGCCGGATTCTGTGCGGGATTTATCAATACGCTCGCCGGGAGCGGGTCGGTGGTTTCACTGGCCGTGCTGAATCTGGCAGGGCTTCCGCTGGATATAGCCAACGGCACGAATCGCATTGCGATTTTATTACAAAACGCAGTTGCGGTCGGGCGCTTTAAAAAACAGGGAAAACTTCAGGTTCGTGAGCACATCGGGATCATCCTGCCTGCCGTGGCGGGCGGAATTGCGGGGGCGTTTATTGCGGGGCAGGTGAATGCAGAAGTGCTCCGCGTTTCAATCGGCCTGTGTATGTTGCTGGTGCTTTTTCTTCTCTTCTTTAAACCGAAACGCTGGCTGGAGGGGCAAACGGAAAAATTGCACAAACGCTCCGGACCGGTGCAGATGATCAGCTTCTTTCTGGTGGGCCTCTACGGCGGCTATATCCAGATCGGCGTCGGCGTTTTCCTGCTGACGGCGCTGGTGATGGCGGCGGGATTCGATCTCGTGCGCGGCAATGCCATGAAGCTGCTGATCGTGCTGTGTTACACAATACCCGTGCTGGCGATATTCCTGATGAACGGACTGGTGCGCTGGGATCTGGGGCTGACGCTTGCCGCCGGCAATATGCTCGGCGCCTGGGTCGCCACGTACGAAGCCGCTAAACGCGGCGCGCCCTTTATCCGCTGGCTGCTGATTGTCGTTACGGCGTTTTCGGCGTTTCGGTATCTGGTTTTCTGAAAACTTTGGAGCGCGGTGATAAAGGTATTCCGTATCACCGCTTTCTGTTGAAGCGGCGCTTTTCCGGTTCGCGCAGGAGCGGCTGCGTCCGCGCGCCGACATAAACAGCTTCTTCGCCTGCCAGATGTTCGAATTCCCGCACCAGTTCCGGCGAGGCGGTTACCTGACAGCGGTGGTCGGCCTTGATGAACACTTTTTCGCCGGAGTCGAGCAACACGCAGATCGTCAGCGGCGTTGAGCCCTTATGCGCTGCCGCAATCTGCCGGATGCTTTGCAGCTTTGCTTCACTCAGCGCCGCTTCCGGCAGGTGCAGGCTTACTTTTTCCGCGAATAGCTTGTGCGCTTCTGTCAGCGGAAAAATTTCCGCCACCTGGATTTCGAGCTCGTCGCGGAAATCGCGCGTAATGCGTCCGCCAATCATCACGGGGGCACCGTCGCTGAGCAGGGGTTCAAATTTTCCGAAATCGTCCGGCCAGACCACGGCGCTTACCGCTGCTTCCAGGCCCTCGATCCGGAAACGCGCGTAGGGGCGGGGCTCATCTTTTTTCGTGAACACCTTTTTATATTTATCCACCAGTCCGCCGACGCGAACGAATGCTTTCTGCTCATCGCCGTCGGCGGCTTCCAGAACTTCGCCTAACTCGCCGATCCGCTGCAGCGCAAAGGTGTTCAGATCCCATTCGTGCGATGCCAGCGGGTGGCCGGAAATATAAAACCCGATCAGTTCCTTTTCCGCCGAAAGCATTTCGCTGTCCGGCCACGGCTCGACGTCCGGCAGATCATCATCCGTATTTTGCGCCGGGCCGCTGTCGAGCATATCGAAGAGCGACCCCTGACCCGCAGTCTGGTCGCGCTGCACCGCCGCGGCGCGGCCCAGGGCCATTTCAAGGCCCGCGAACAGGCGGCTGCGCGGTTTTTTGCAGAAATCGAATGCGCCGCATTTAATGAGGCTCTCCCCCGTCTTGCGGTTGACTTCGCGCGAGTCCATGCGGATGCAGAAATCCATCAGCCCTTCAAACGGGCCGTTGGCTTCGCGCTCGGCGGTCAGCGCTTCGACCGCACCGGCGCCGACATTTTTGACGCCCGCCAGCCCGAAGTGAATGGCGCCCTTTGCGGGACGGAAGCGCGCGATACTTTCGTTGACGCTCGGCGCACGCACGTTAAGACCCATTTCGCGCGCCTCGGCGAGCAGGAAGGAGAGCTTGTCGGGATTGCCCATTTCGCTGGAGAGCAGGGCGGCCATGAATTCTTCGGGGTAGTTGGCCTTCAGCCAGGCCGTTTGATAGGAGATGATTCCATACGCGGCGCTGTGCGATTTGTTGAAGCCGTATTCCGCGAACTTTTCAATCATCTCCCAGAGTTTTCCGCCCAGCTTCCGGTCTATGTTGTTGGTTTCCTTGCAGCCAGTCAGGAAATGTTCACGTTGGGCGGCCATGACGGCTTTGTCTTTTTTACCCATGGCCCGGCGTAGAATGTCGCCCTGACCGAGCGAGAAACCTGCCAGCTTGTTGGCCGCCTGCTGAATCTGCTCCTGATAAACGATAATGCCATACGTTTCTTTGAGAATCTCTTCGAGCAGCGGGTGGTCGTATTTAATCTCCACCTTGCCGTGCTTGCGCGCGATGAATTCATCAATGAACTGCATCGGGCCCGGGCGGTAGAGCGCGATCATGGCGATCAGGTCTTCGACGCGGTCGAGGCCGATCTTGCGCAGCGTATCGCGCATGCCGGGGCTTTCCACCTGAAACACGCCGATCGTGTCGCCGCGGTTGAGCAGGTCATAGGTTTTTTGGTCGTCGAGCGGAATCCGCTGTATGTCCAGCTCAAGGCCGTGAGTGGCACGAATCTGGGCAACGGCCTCCTGAATCACCGTTAGCGTTTTCAGCCCGAGGAAATCCATCTTTAGCAGGCCGATGGACTCCATCGGCTTCATTTCAAACTGGGTAATTACCTCTTTGTTTTTATCCCGTGCGAGCGGAAGAATATCAATCAGCGGCTTTTCACCGATCACCACGCCCGCCGCGTGCGTGCCGGTGTGCCGCGGCAGGCCTTCAAGAATCCACGCGTGCTTCATGATGTCCCGGGCGTCGGGATTCTGTTTTATGGCGCGCTTAAAATCGGGATTTTCATCCACGGCTTTCTGGAGGGTGGTCCCCGGTGTTTCCGGCACCATTTTGGCGAGCTTGTCGCAGTCGCCCAGCGGCTTTTCCAGCACGCGGCCGATATCGCGGATCACCGTCTTGGCGCCGAGCGTTCCGAAGGTGATGATCTGCGCGACGTTTTCGCGGCCGTATTTTTCCTTAACGTATTCAATTACCTCTTCCCGCCGTGCCTGACAGAAATCAATGTCGAAGTCCGGCGGCGACACGCGGTCGGGGTTGAGAAAGCGCTCGAAGATCAGGCCGTAATGCAGCGGGTCGAGTGCAGTGATGCCCAGTGCGTAGGCCAGCAGGCTGCCTGCGCCCGACCCGCGACCCGGGCCGACCGGAATGCCGTGTTCTTTCGCGTAGCGGATGAAATCCTGCACCACGAGGAAATAGTTGATGAAGCCGGTCTTTTCGATGATGCCGACCTCGTAAGAAAAACGTTCGGCGATCTCTTTTTCCTTTTCGTCCTTCGGCGCGTCGAGGTTTTCCACGCCGTAAAGGCCGCGCAGGCCTTCCTTGCCGATTTGGATGAGGTAGTCTTTTTGCGACATTCCCTTTTCGGGAAGGTCGTAGGTCGGGAAGTGGAGCGGAGGGTTCTCAAGATCAAACTCGACGTTGCAGCGGTGGGCGATCTCCATCGTATTGGCCAGCGCCTCCGGATGTTCCGGGAAAAGCCGCAGCATTTCCGCGCCGCTCTTCATGTAAAACTGGTCGCCCTCGTAGCGCATGCGTCCGGTGTCGGAAAGCACATTGCCCTGTTGCAGGCAGATCATCACATCGTGCGCGTCGCGGTGCTCCTGCCGGAGATAGTGTACGTCGTTGGTCGCCACCAGCGGCAGGCCCGTTTGCTTTGCGACTTCAATGAGGTGTTTATTGGCGGTTTTCTGCTCCGGAATGCCGTGATCCATCAGCTCAAGGAAAAAGTTATCCGGCCCGAAAATGTCCGCATACTCCTGCGCCAGCCGCACCGCCTTTTCCACTGCGCCCTCGGCGCAGGCCTCCGCGACTTCCCCCTTCAGGCAGGCCGACAGGCCGATCAGCCCCTTGCTGTACTGCCGGAGAATGTTTTTATCAATACGCGGCTTGTAATAGAACCCCTCCAGATGCCCCAGCGAAACCAGGTGCATCAGGTTGTTATAGCCCTCGTTGTCCTCCGCCAGCAGGACGAGATGCAGATTGTCCGCCTGCGACGTTTTTTCATCCATCCCGTTGCGGGCGATATACACCTCGCAACCGATAATCGGCTTAATGCCCGCCTTGCGCGCCTGTTTGTAGAAATCAATCACGCCGTACAGCACACCGTGATCGGTAATCGCCAGATGCTCCTGGCCCAGCTCGCCTGCCGTTTTGACCGCCTCAGCCACCTTGCACGAGCTGTCGAGCAGGCTGTACTCCGTATGAAAATGAAGATGGCAAAACGGTACGGTTTTCATGTTTTCTTTCGGCTCAAAACGGGATTCTACCGAACCGCCTCCCGAAAAAAAGACCGAACTTCAGAGACCTCATTTTTTCACCTTTCTGGTCGGGGTTAACGGCTGTAAAGCAAGGGTTATCGGAACTGTTCCGCCGTGAAATCCGGATAAAACTTTCACATGGCTCTCCTCCAGATCGGTTTGTTCAGGATCAAGCAGAAAACAGGGTAGCGTTCCGTCCGGCGAGAGCAGGGGGCTCCTCGCATGCCCATCCAGCACCTGTTCAAGGACATGGGGGATGTCCGCTTCATACCACTTGTGTACAGAGAACCCTTCCCAAGAGGGTTCTTCTGAATACGCTCCGATGATAAGGACTGAAACAGCCGATTTTTCCAGTTCCGCTTCGAATCCCTCCGAGTCAAACGCTGCCCCCCAGTTCCAGAACTTTTCCGACAGAATCAGCAGGTTGTGTCCTTCATTTGCAAAATGGCGCAACTGATCGGGCGCTGAAATCCAGTCTAGGCTTTCAACATCAATAAACGGGCAATCTGAGCGGTATGCCTCCTCCGTGAACTGAAGAAGGCGGATCTGTTTTCCCAGAAACCGTTCGAGAAAGGGTAAAAGGACAAACGCGAACTCAGCGGAGACCGCCTCGGAGCACGAGCGAATCTGAATCCTGCAATGTTTCATGGCAGGCAATATATCGCGGTCAAACGGACAAATGATGTCCTTCCGATCAATTTTATGAAATAAATTGCTTTCGAGGGTCATTGAATGTCCGGCAAGTTGTATTATATTGCAGAATAAAAAAATGGGGGCGTGAATGAAAATCACCAAAGAAATGATTAAACAGAGCAAGGTAAACCCAGATTGGGATTTTGCGAACGGAATCCTCTATAACCTCTGCAAGAATTACCCAAAGCATACAGAGCATAAATATATTATTGCCAAGGTTTGGTTGATTGGGCGCTCGTATGCAGCGGCTATTGAAAGGGGAAGGAGAAAAGATGGCCCGTCGTCAGAGAATTTTTATGAAACGGACGTCGCTCCTAAAATAAGAAATTCTAAAATAGATGTTTGGCTGAATGAAATTTCTGATCAAACCCTGGAGACCGCGCAGTTCGCTGCATCCGTAAAAGTACATGCGGAACTCACGGCATTATTTGAAACAATATCGGGCTTAAAGAACCGCTCTCTGGCCAGCAAGTACCTTCATTTTCACAAACGCAACGCCTTTTTCATTTACGACAGTCGTGCAGAGAAAGCTGTGTCGCAAATAGAATTTCCCACCCCGAAGCCGAGAAGGAAAATAGAGGGTGATGAGGCCTATTGTCGATTTGTTCTCCGGTGTTTTGCTTTGCAAGAGTACATAAAAAAAGAGTTTAAGGCGGATTTGACTTCTCGGCAAATAGACAATCTACTCCTTCAAATATCGGCTGAACTCAATGGAAAAAATAAAGGATAAGCAACGGTCATGACTCGAACGAAGTCACAATTTTCGCGGATACTGGCGCTGGATCAGCAGCTCCGGGACGGGAAACATCCGAACTGCCTTTCATTTGCGGGTGAATGGGAGGTTTCGCAGAAAACGGTTCAGCGGGATATTGATTTTCTGCGCGACCAGCTGGGCGCACCTGTCGAATACAGCCGCAAGGAAAAGGGCTATTTTTACTCGGATAAAAACTGGTTTTTGCCCGCCTTAAATCTTAAGGAGGGCGAACTGATTCCACTGTTGATCGCTACCAAGGCCCTTGAGCAGTATCGCGGGACTCCGGTGGCAGGGCAGTTGCAGAACATTTTCACTAAAATTGCGGAGCTGCTGCCGGAGCAGATTTCCATTGATCCCGAACTGCTCTACAGCAGCTTTTCGTTCACCGCGCCTCCGGCGCGTCCGATATCCAAAACCGTCTGGAAAAGCGTGGTGCGTGGACTGCTCACGCGCCGCATGCTCCGCATCACCTATTTTGGAAAACAAAAATCGTTCGATGCCTGTCCGTACCATCTGGCCAACCTGCAAGGGGAGTGGTATCTGTTTGTCGGATTTGATGACAGCGAAGACATTCGGCAGCTCGCCGTCGGCCGGATTGAAAAGGTAACACTGCTTTCCAAGCCCTTCATTATGCCGGAGTCATTCGACACCGAAAAACTGCTCACGGAAACCTTTCGGCGCTTTGCCGGGGATAATCAGGCTCACGCGGTGAAAGTGGTTTTCGACAAAGAAGTTGCTCCCTATGTATTGGAAAAGGAATGGCACCCGAAACAGCAGGTCAATATCCGGCGCGACGGAAACGTCGAACTTTTATTTCAGGCCAAAGGGCTTTTTGAAGTTATGCGCTGGCTTCTGGCCTGGGGCTGTTACGTGACCGTCAAAAGCCCGAAAAAGCTTCGCGACATGCTGAATGATGAAATCCGCGCGATGGCAGCGCGAATTGAAAAAGCCTCTTAACACTACTCTCTGGTGCGGCAGAATTCCCAGAACTGACGTGGCGTGAGAATGCGGGTTGATTTGTAGCGCTTGAGAACAAGCAGATCCTTGTCGCCGGAAATGATAACATCCGCCTGAATGCGGTCTGCTAATCCGAGGATCATTTCATCATCCGGGTCGCGGCAGATTCCCTTTTCGACAGAGGCCGGTCTATGCAGTTGAGCGCTTTCGCGCAGCGTCCGGATATATTCATCCGTTAATTTCCGGGGGTATTTCAGTTTGCCGCTCAGTTTTTCGCGGACTTCCCGAAGAATGGCGGGGCAGAGAAAGATGCCGTGATCCTCGATGCAAAGTTCCATAACGGCTTCGCACAGGCCCCTTGAGATCGCTGCGGCAATAATGACGTTGGCATCGGGAACAACCCTCATGACAGCGCCTTAAAGACGTCCTCATCGGTGAGAAGGCCTTGAGCCTCTGCAAAGGGGATCATTTTTTTCCGGATGGCCCGGAATTTCTCCACGGCCACATAACGCCGCAGTGAATCCCGTACCACATCACTGACGGGTTTATTCTGGCCATGACTCACCTCGTTGAGGTCGGCGCGCAGTTTTTCCGGCAGGCGTATGGTTAAAGTTGTCATTTTTTCCTCCCGCAAGACAATGTATTACATCTCTGGAAGAATGTCAAATTCCAAGGGTTGTTTTCCTTCGTGTTCTTTGCGGCCTTTTGTTAAAAATCATCCCTATGAGTGTAGGAACCCATATTATCTGGAACTGCCGCGGGCGGGCGGTCGTTTGCGGGCCGCGCACATTGATTATGGGCATTCTGAATGTCACGCCGGATTCGTTTTCGGACGGCGGCGAGTTTGTTGACCCCGAAAAGGCGGTGGCGCGCGGCCTCGAAATAGTCGCAGAGGGCGCAGACATCATTGATGTCGGCGGCGAATCAACCCGTCCGGGTGCCGCACCGGTTTCGCCCCTGGAAGAAATGGAGCGCACGATTCCGGTCATTGAAAAACTGCGCGCGCAGACGGACGCGCTGATTTCGATCGACACACAGAAAGCGGAAGTCGCCCGGGTGGCTGTGGCGGCGGGCGCGGATATCGTCAACGATGTTTCGGCGCTGGCCGACCCGGACATGGCGGCGGTAGCCTCGGAGACGGGCGCGGGGCTGGTGCTGATGCATATGCAGGGTACGCCGGAAACGATGCAGAACGATCCGCGCTATGACGATGTGGTTTCCAACGTCCGGAATTTTCTGGAGGAGCGGATGGCCTTTGCGGCGGAGCAGGGCGTTTTGCCGAAGCAGATTGCGCTAGATCCGGGGATCGGGTTTGGAAAAACTGATGAACACAATCTGGCACTGCTGCGCGGCATTCCAGAGCTGACGGCGCTCGGGCGTCCGGTGCTGATCGGCGCGAGCCGCAAGAGTTTTATCGGCCGGCTGCTGGAACGGATACCGGAGGAGCGGCTGGCGGGCTCGCTGGCGGCGGCGGTTTTTGCCAAACTGCGCGGCGTGCAACTTTTGCGGGTGCATGATGTAAAGGAATCTTGCGATGCCGCGAAGCTTGTGGATATGATGCGCAACTAAGGAACGCGTAAATGGAGTGGCTCAGTAGAATTGAATATCCCAATTGGACCGGACTGGTCGAGATTCTGATTCTCGCCGTGATTTTTTATTATATTCTGAAGTTTTTTCGCGGCACACGCGGTGCAGCCATTCTGACGGGATTCGCCATTCTGTTTGCCACCCTGATTGTCATCACCCGGCTCACCAATCTTCAGATTCTCAACTGGCTGCTGCAGAAGCTGATGCTCTATCTGGCACTGGCGTTGATTGTAATTTTTCAGCCGGAAATCCGCCGTGCGCTGGCGCGACTGGGACGGCAGGGCATTTTTCTGGCGGGCAAGGCGCGCCGCGCCATGGCCGACCCCATTGCCGATGCCGTATTGCTCCTCTCTTCGCGCAAGATCGGGGCGCTGATTGCTATTGAGCGCGAGGTCGGAACCAAAATCATCCAGGATACCGGTGTGGAGCTCAACAGCGAGGTCAGCGCAGAACTGCTGTCCTCTCTCTTTTTTCCCGGCGCACCGTTGCACGATGGCGGAGTCATTATCAGTGAAGACCGCATTGCGGCGGCAGGCTGTGTTTTCCCGCTGACGCAGAACGAGGATGTCGCGCGCAACCTTGGCACTCGCCATCGCGCCGCTATCGGCATGACGGAGGAATCAGACACCGTGGTGATCGTAGTGTCCGAGGAAACCGGCGCGGTTTCCATCGCTTATAATGGACGCCTCAAAAGCGGGTTTGACGATCCACACCTGCGCCGGGTGCTTTCTACCTTTCTGGGCCGGAACGGCGGCTTTCAGCGGCTGGGCCGCCGGAATAAGCGCGAAGATAACGGACAGCTCAATTTTATTTTCGGAGACAGCGGGCGATGACGGATAAAACAAAACCAGGGCCGAAGCGCTTGCGGAAAAATGCATGGATCCTCTTGCGGGAAACGATGAGCCGCAACTTGATCCTGAAGCTCGTCTGTCTGGCTCTGGCTTTTGCCGTCTGGCAGAGCATTCGCGAAAATACCAGTTTTGAGGCGGTGGTGACCGATGTGCCGGTCAAGATCGCAGTGGACGAAGGACTGGCCATTCTGGATCAATCCATTGATGTGGTCAGCGTTCGTTTCCGCGGGTCGCGAGAGGACCTTCGCTTCCTAAGCCGCGATCAGGTGTCGGTGGAGGTGGACTTATCCGGACGCACGGATCGGCTGCGGCAGACGATCCGGCTGACTCCGCGCCATGTTGGGGCGCCTTCGCGCGCTCACGCGGTCTTTTTTGAGCCCGCCGAAGTGACCGTCACGATTGACCGCGAGGTGGAGCGGGCGTTGCCGGTGAAAGCCGCTTTTGAGGGCGAGCTGCCGGAAGGCATTGAGGTTGAAAAGGCGGTTTGCATCCCGGCCTCCGTGAAAGTACGCGGTGCCGAGCGGCTTTTGCAGGGTATTGAACAAATCAGGACCGAGCCAATCAGTCTGGACGGGCGGTATCTTCCGTTTAAGACCCATGCTTCCGTGGTCGTTCCCGGTCCGTCGTGGAAAGCAGATCCGGACCGGGTGCTGGTGGAGCTGAATCTGATTGAGCGCGTGGCTACGCAGCGGGTGGAAAACATCTATGTGCGGCCGCTGCTGACCTCGGACGACAGCCGCGTGGTGAAAATTCGGCCGGAAAAAGTAACCCTGATCCTGCGGGGCAGTCCGCAGCGGATCTCTGCTCTGAATGTGAAGGAAGTGTATGCGTATATTGACTGTTCCGAGTTGACCGAGCCGGCACAGTATGAGGTTCCCGTACGCGCCGACCTGCCTTTTGGTATACAGGTGGACAAAATCGAACCGCCGGTTGTACAGGTGGTCGTTAAAAAAATGTGATTTGCTATGAAAATTCTTTTTTTCTTATGGATGGTTTTTTGCATGGGTTTGCCGCTGGCGGCTCAGGAGGCTCCGCCGGAGCCCGCACCGGCGCAGACTGCTGCAGAGGAAGAAAGCCCTGTCGTCACGAACGCGGTTGAAAGCGGAGACGCCGCACAAGCTGAAGAAACAGAACCGCCTGAAACCCGCCCGAAATTTTTTCTGGAAACGGGCATGCAGTATGCCGATGAAGGGGAATACAAGGAGGCGGAACGCGCCTATCTTCATGCGCTGGAAAAAGATCCGGAAGACGCCACGATCCGTTTTCGGCTCAGCACGCTTTACCTGAAGATGCACCGGTATAAGGATGCCGAGCCGATTCTGAAAAAACTGGCCGAAGAAAATCCCGAAAACGCACGGATTCAGAACAACCTTTCCTGGCTTTATGCCACCGGCGGTGAGATGAGAAACAGCGAAAAAGCACTGCGGCACGCCCGCGAGGCAATTCTCGAGGATCCCAATTCACCTTCCATGTGGAACACGCTGGCGGAAGGCTATTATGTTGCGGGACGGTATGACAAAGCCCTTCGCTCAACGGAACACGCGCTGGAGCTGCTGCGGCTCGAAAACGCGGGTGAAGAAAGAATGCAGTCGTTTCTTTCCCAGCACCGCAAGATCAAACGGGCGCAAGAGGCGTTTAAGCTGCTTGAGGGAACCGACGAGGAATAATTATTCCCAGATGCTCTTTTTTAACTCAGGCATCTGATTTTCACTGAACGGATCGCGCTGATGGATCGGCGAAGATTTACGGATCTGCTCAAGCGGGGATAGTATCTTTGTGCTCTGATTCTGATTAAGCATGTTTAAAGGTGCCAGCGCCGTCGGCGTTCTAATGTGCGAATTCAATGTGGGGCTCCGGGACTGAAGCGAATTGCCGCCCACACCCGAATTCCTTGAACCCGCTATCGCCGCGCTCGGCGTAAGCAGGTTCAATCCGCTCTGTGTCGGGGTTTTTCCTCCCGGGCCGACGGAAGGCCGTAGATTCATTTGCGCAATATCCGCCGGCGTCCTGTAGGAGGGCATTGAGGCCCCTCCCTGACCTGTGCGGTTCAGGGTGCCTTGAGGCGCCGTATATTGCGGCATCTGCTGGAATTCAGCCGGGGCGTTCTGTAACGACGGCATCTCCGGCGGCGGCTGGTGCAAACGTTCCTGCACCATCCGTTCGATCCGCTCATTTTCTTCAGACTTTTTCGGAATCAGAAGCTCCGACTTGTTGAGCCAGGCTTTTTCGGAATAATCGGTCCACTGCAGCTCTTCGTCTTTTTCTTCGTCCGCCATTTTGGCGGGTGTAAGCCAGTTCTTATTCTTAGCGGGCACCTTTATAGGGACGGGCGGCGCAGTCTTGGAGAGAGAGGCTGAGGAGGCGTTCAGCTGATCCTCGGACGCATAAAATTCTTTATCCGCCGCCTTTTCCGTTTCGGAAGGCCCCTTTGGAACGGTCAGATTCTGATCCTGAAGCAGAGCACTGTCCGTATAAACACGACGACGAGCCTTTTTTTTCTGGGCCGCCAGCGCGGCGTCCAGATCTTCAGCCGGCACAGAAAACGCGCAGGCCGCCATAATCGCCGACAGCACCAAAGCCCTGAATTTAAGACCGTTCATAACAGAGGAGAGTACCCTTTTATCCCTCTTTCCGTCAATCATTCTATATGAAGACTATCCCCATAAATGAGTCCAGCTGTTCTCGAATTCTGAAAGCGGTTTGTGTACGGTTCAAAACGGTCTCCCTGATTGGTGAAGGTGTGTTCGATAATCAGATTTTAGGAGGCCATTTCAGTTTTCGGAAGCGGTTTGTTTCGAGCCATCAACGGCTTATAGAAATTCCGCCTGAAAAAATGGGGGATGTCCTGTTTCTATATAGGCGCTGCCGGTTGCCATTTGTTCGTTCTCCTGCTACCGTTTTTTTATGCGCAATGTCCTCAAGTCCGGTCTTTTAGCTTTGTCCGTGGCGGCCTGTTTGCAGGCCGAAATCAGTGAATTCCGCCTCGACCAGAACCGCATCTGGCTCGTTGTCCGGGACGAACCGCTTTCGCAACTGCTTGAGCACTTTGCCGCCGCCGGCATTGATGTGCAGGCCGACCCCGCAGTTGCAAAAACCGTTACCGGCTCCTGGCGCGGAGCCGATGTGGAAACGGCCCTCGATCAGGTGCTCTTCCCTTACAACTATCTGCTCGACTGGCAGCGCGAAACCGGCCCGCTCGGTGCAATGACCCGTCTCACCGGCATCCGTATTTTTCGCGAAGGCCGTGCAGATGCCGTGCAGCGCCTGCGCAGCGCCCGCCGCATAGAGACCTCTTTTGATGGACGCACCCGCTTTATGGCCCGCGAAATCCTCGTCGGCTTCGGCCCCGGCGCTTCAATCGAAGACCTGCGTGCCTTCCTCGCCCGCACCGGCGGCACGATTATCGATGCCAACACCGAACTGGGCATTTACCGCATTCTTTTGCCCGAAGGTGCCAATGTACTCGATCTGGTCGCCCAGCTCGGCAATGAAAGCAGCATAGCTCTTTCCGAACCCAACTATGTCTACGACCTTCCCGGGTTTCTTCCTTCCGACGAAAACGCACCCGCTGCGCCTTCTCAGTGGAACGCACCCCAGAGCGACAGCCCGGTTGCCGTTGCCGTGCTCGACTCCGGCCTCGCGCCAGACGACAACCTTGACCGCGCCGTTATCGGCGCTTACGATGCCACCAACCCCGATGCACCGCTTTCTACCGATACGGTCGGTCACGGCACTAAAATGGCTATGCTCGCCGCCGGCCTGGCAGACCCCTATGGAAGCGCCGTAGGCGAGGGGGTTCCCGTCGTCGCGGTCAAAGCCTTTGCCGACGACGGCTCCGCCGATGCTTTTACGCTCATGAATGCCATGACCTATGCCGTTCAAAACAGCTCCGGCCCCGTCAGTCTCAGCTGGGGTTCCGAAACGGACAGCCAGTTTATTCAGACTGCGGTTCGCTATGCCGCCTCGGAGGGACGGCCTGTTTTCGCGGCGGTCGGCAACGAACCCACCGGCACACCGATGTACCCCGCGGCCTATCCTGAAGTCGTCGGCATTGCCGCCGGCAGCAGCGGTAAACTCGCAGAGTACTCCAACCGCGGCGACTTTGTGGACATCGTTGCGCCCGGCTCCGCCAGCTTTTCCGGAAAAACGTCGCAGGGCACGTCTGTTGCCACGGCCTATGTTTCGCACATTGCCGCGCGCTACATGAAGAACCATCCCGGTACCACGGCGGCCGAAACGGTTGCCGCCCTCAAAAAGGCCGCCGGCCCCGACGGCTTTCTCACCGAGGACGCGGTCAAACGGCTCCTCATCAAATAGTTTTTCAAACATGGGCAAAAAACGTTTAATGTCCTGCCTGTGAATGAGCACATCCAGATGCTCCCGGATCATGTGATCAACAAGATCGCGGCGGGAGAAGTAATCGAGCGGCCCGCTTCGGTGATGAAGGAGCTGATGGAAAATGCGTTTGATGCAGGCGCGACGCAGATTGATGTCGAGGTCGTCCGCGGCGGGATGCAGTTGATTGCCGTTTCCGACAACGGCTCGGGCATGAGCCGCGATGACGCGTTACTTTCCATTGAACGCCACGCGACGAGTAAAATCCGCACGGCTGAGCAGGTCGAGGCGGTCGCGACCCTCGGGTTTCGCGGTGAGGCCTTGGCCGCCGTTTCCGCCGTATCGCGCTTTACCCTGGTTACACGTCTCTCTGATGAGCAGAGCGGAACGGAAATCCGCATTAGCGGCGGAAAACTTCAGGACGTGGCGGATGCAGGCTGCCCGCCCGGAACGCGTATGGAAGTGCGCAATTTGTTTTTTAACGTACCCGCGCGGCGGCGGTTTCTGCGGACGGAAGCCACGGAACTGGCGCAACTCCGCCAGCTTTTCGCTGTCTATGCACTGGCCCATCCGGAAACAGGGCTTTCGTTTGTGTCGGACGGTCGTGAACTCTACAACCTGCCCGGCGGGTCGTCGCTGCCCGACCGCATTGCCGCTCTGTATAATCCGGGCTTTTTAAGCCATTTGCGTGCGCTCGATTTCAAAACGGACAGCGTGAAAATCACAGGCTTTGCCGGACTGCCGCAGACGGGGCGCAAAGACCGGTCGGATCAGTATATTTTCATCAACGGACGTCCGGCCGCGGCTCCAGTGATTTATCACGCGTTGAACGAGGCCTATCACGCCGTGCTGGCCCGCGGGCGCTATCCCTCCGCCTTTCTTTTCATCGAGGTGCCGCCCGAGCGGGTGGACGTAAATGTCCATCCGGCAAAAAAAGAAGTGCGGTTTCGTCAGCCTGCTGCGGTGTGCGATGCCGTGATTGCGGCAGTTGAACAGGCGCTGGCGCTCGAGGCACCGGAGGCGGAGCGCCGCGCGCCGTTATTCAGTTTTAATGCGCCGCCGCAACCCGTGCCGCGCGTTGAAAAGCAGCACGAGCTGGACATCAGGAGTCAGGAGGCAGGAGGCAGGGGTCAGAAAACAGAGGATAGGGGACAGGATTCAGAGCAGGGTCGGGATGGTTCCCTGACTACTGACTCCCGACCCTTGACCCCTTCTCCCAGTCCCTGGGCCTGGTGCCGCGTGCTGGGGCAGGCAGGCGGCCTTTATGCGATCCTCGAAACGGAGGAGGGCATTGTGCTGATGGATCCGCAGGCGGCACATGAGCGGGTGCTGTTCGAAAAATTTATGCAGGATATCACGGAGGGCAAGCCGTCGCGCCAGGGGCTTCTGACGCCGGAAACAATAGAACTGATGCCTGCTGATGCCGAAGCCCTCCGCCGCCATCTGCCGGTTCTCGACGAAATGGGCTTCGGCATTTCCGACTTTGGGCAGGACACGTTTATGGTCGATGCGCTTCCCGTGCATTTGCAGGCCGGTTCGGTGACGGTGATCGTAACCGGGATCGCCGGAGCGCTTGAAAGCAGCGGAAAACAGCGGGCAGAGCGCGAAGCGCTGCGCGAAACGGTAGCACAGGCGGCCTGCCGTACGGCGGTGAAAACGCGCGATGCACTGACAACAACCGAACTCGAAAGGTTGGTGGAGGATCTCGCAAAAACCGAAATGCCTTACACCTCTCCGCATGGGCGCCCGACGCTGATTTTTACGAGCTTTACGGAACTGAACCGGAAGTTCGGGCGAAGTTAAGCAATCGAATCCCCGGATTTTCCAACGTCGTCTTCGGCCTCTTCTTCGAAATATTTCCGCGCCTTTTCGTAGCGCGCTTTGTCCGCAGAGCTCATTTTGGCCAGACTGGTTTGTTGCAGATCATGGCAGGGCTTTTCCGCTGCTTTGAGCAGGGCGGCAAGGCCCTTGAGAATGTGAGTGGAGCATCGGTGGTAGTGACTGCGCATTTTTTCGGCGGTGTCGCGGGACTGCAGGAATTGCTGGAGGGGGGAGTCCGGCGTTTCCGCAGTGCGCTGGCGGCGCAGCATGCGGGTGATGGAGAGCGTGTTATCGATAGCCATGTCCAGAAACTCGGTGAAAAGCCGGCTCTGGCGCGATGTTTTTTCAGCGAGATTGGCGGCGGCGGCATGCCGACGCGCTTCGCGGAAAAAGAAAAGTGCTTTTTCCACGGTTTGTCGCTGTTCTGCGGGGTTTTTGAGCGCGGCAAGACGGTCAATGAGAACCGTCGCTTTTTCGTAAAATCCGTCACGACGGGCAAGGTGGACTGGGCGGTTCAAATGGAAGGGATCCGCGCTCATGGCTGTTTTTTAGCATGAAGCGGCTTGCCGGACAATCAAAGAAAAAGCCCCGGCGGACACCGGGGCTTTTTTAGAAAGATGAAAGGCGAAAGAGGAAATATGAAAAAGGAATTTTTCCCCGTTCAAATTTCATAATTCATCCCGCTCTCTAGTTGCGGTCGAGGGCGTTGAGGTCGGCGAACGCCTGTTTCACGCGAGCCGCCATGCTCTCTTCAGCCTTCCGCAGCCAGATGCGCGGGTCGTAGAACTTTTTGTTCGGTTTGTCGGCGCCTTCCGGGTTGCCGAGCTGACCCTGCAGATAGGCTTCGTTCTCTTTGTAGAAGTTCAGAACGCCTTCCCAGGAGGCCCACTGCGTGTCGGTATCGATGTTCATCTTGATCACGCCGTAGGAGAGTGCTTCCGTGATCTCTTCGGGGGACGAACCGGAACCGCCGTGGAAAACGAAGTCGACCGGCTTTTCGTCTGTGCCGAATTTTTCCTGAATGTACTTTTGCGAGTTATCCAGAATTTTCGGGGTGAGTTTGACGTTACCCGGTTTGTAGACCCCGTGTACGTTTCCGAAGGAAGCGGCGATGGTGAAGCGCGGGCTGATTTTCATCAGGGTTTCGTAGGCGTAACCCACGTCTTCGGGCTGGGTGTATAGCTTGGACTCATCCATGTCGGAGTTGTCCACGCCGTCTTCTTCGCCGCCGGTGCAGCCGAGTTCGATTTCCAGCGTCATGTCGATCTTGCTCATGCGTTCGAGATACTTCGCGCAGGTCTGCACGTTTTCTTCGAGCGTCTCTTCGGAGAGGTCGAGCATGTGCGAGCTGAAGAGCGGCTTGCCGGTTGCTGCAAAATTCGCTTCGCTGGCGTCGAGCAGGCCGTCGATCCACGGCAGCAGCTTTTTCGCCGCGTGATCCGTATGAAGGATCACGGCAACGCCGTAGGCTTCGGCGAGCGTGGTGATGTGTTTAGCCCCGGCGACACAGCCGAGAACCGGTGCTTGCTGGCCTTCCATTTTCAGGCCTTTACCGGCGTTGAACTGCGCGCCGCCATTGGAGAACTGAATAATGACCGGCGAGTTGACGGTCGCGGCGGCTTCGAGCACCGCGTTGATTGAATCTGAACCGACGACATTTACGGCGGGCAGTGCGAACTGGTTTTCCTTCGCGATTTTAAAAATGGCCTGTACGTCATCGCCGGTTACAACGCCGGGTTTGACAGCATCAAATATCTTGCTTCCCATGGTTTTACTCCTTATTAACTGATGTTTGCTTTACTTTCCGTTCCTAGAGGAAATAATCCCGAAAAATCTATGTGAACTGACTGTGTAATCAAGAAGATTCGAGGAGTTTGACGTGTCTGGACTTTCCATTGCTGCACTGATTATCGGAGCCCTGCTGCTGACGGGTGGTGTACTTTCGCTGGCTGCGCCCGCTGCGGTTCGCCGCGGACTGGCGGCTTTTCCGCGCAGTATCTGGCCGGGCCGTATACTCGCCGCCGTCGTTCTGCCTTGGGCCGCGATGGCACTTTCGCAGATGCATCTCGGCATGTTCGATGCCTGGAAAGTGCATCTCTATTGGCTGACGCCTCTTGCTATTGTGCTTTGCATCGTCTATCTCGACGAACTGCTCTCCGTGCGTGCGCTCGGCGGCCTGCTGCTGCTGGCGGCCGGGCCGATCCTAAATGTCGCACGCTGGAATCCTTCAGATTGGCGGCTCATCGTCACCGTCATCGCCTATCTCTGGATCCTGTTAGGGCTCGTCTTCCTGCTGTCGCCGTGGTGGTTCCGCCGGATTGCCCGGTTCGCTTCAAAAACTGATGCCGCGCTGTACATCGGCGGTGCCGTGCGGACACTGCTCGGCCTCGGCCTCATCATTCTGGCACTGCTTGTCTACTGAGACCATGACCTCCGAAACCCTCGCACAGCTCACCGAACGCTTTCGCGCCTACACGAACCGTTACCGGACGGACGGCGTGCTGGAACCGATGCAGCAACTCAAGCTTGATCACAGTCTCCGCGTCTCCGCCGACGCCCGCGCGCTGGCGTCCGATATGGACTGGCCGGAAGAGGAGATTCATCTCGCCGAAGCCGTCGGCCTGTTTCACGACATCGCCCGCTTTCCGCAATTCAGGCAGTACCGCAGTTTTAATGACGGTGAAACGGTGGATCATGGCGATCTCGGCGCTGAAACGCTCGAAACAGAAAACCTGCTCGACGGCCTGGCCGCGGAACCGCGCGAACTCATTCTACACGCCGTTCGGTTTCATAATAAAAAGGAGCTGCCGCCGGAGCTCACCGCTCACGAAGAAAAGCACCTGCGCCTCATCCGCGATGCCGACCGGCTCGATATTTTTTTCGTTTGCTGCGATGCCATCCAAAGCGGGCGCATCCACGATCATCCCGAGGTGGCGATTGGTGTTGATTTTGAAGGCCCGGTGACGCCGGAGGTACTGGAGCAGTTTGAACAGCGCGAAAAAATAGATTATCGCCATCTCCGCAGCATGGCTGACCGCTTTATTCTGCAGCTCAGCTGGATTCACGATTTGTCCTATGACACCACCAAACGGCAGGTGCGCGACCGCAACGTGATCGAAAAATTTCTGGACGTGATTCCGATCAAAGATGACCGTCTGCTGAAGTGCTTCGAAACGACCGCCGCATTTCTGGCAGAGGCTTGATGTTTTCCAAGGTTTGGAAAAACAAACTCCGGATTTTCCAAATCTTGGAAAATTACTCAGATGAGCGAGGGAATACTTCGGCAATCAAACGGTCGTTTACCGTCATAAAGTTTCGAGAGAACTGTTCGTTCCAGCGCCCGGAAATCAGCGTTCCAAAATAGGGGGCCAGATCTTTTTGGCTTTGGAGGTCTATTCGAAGAAAGGGGCCTTGCCCTCCGGATTTTTCAATGTAGGTATAGCCTCTTCCATTTTGGAACAAAAGACCGGCATGACTGGTAAAAAATCTTTTATTCGCAACATCAATTCTGTGGAGGAGGGTTGTCTGGACTTTTTCCGAGAAGACAACTCCCTGCTGATCCCATCGAGACCGAAGCACCTGTAATAGAGAACTTCCTGTTTTTTCAGAAGGGGAATCCTGAAAGTTCATGTGGAATTCGGCGAAGCAGGACATCAGGCTAATGTGCTCGTCGGAGAAAGGACGTCCGGTAATGGTCGTTACCATATTGGTGTACCAAGGCGGGTAACGGATTTCAAAAGCATTTTGCGGAGAGATCACGGGATACGCTTGCGGCCGGTTGTCTCCGCCACAATTAACTTCCACAAAAAAACGGTTGCTGGGAGCATTTGCGATAAGGGTGGTGCTGACATGGTCACCTGAAAGGTGCAGTGCCACATCTAGGCAGTTGATTTCAAATGGGTGTTGTGTTGCGAAAAGGCTTTCAGGGAGGGCCGAAGCAAAAGCTTCGCCTGAGCGAAAGAGGTAAACTCCCTTTTTAGGAGGGGGAAAGGCAGTAAGGTCAACGGCCAGAGGAACCTGATAATAATATTCGACAGCTTTTTTGAACCCTTCTACAGAAGATTTGGAGCAACCGTTTCTTCTTAGAATTTTGATTGTGTCGGCTAAAGATGCCGGGTCGTTTAGAAAAGAAACGCGGAGCCCTTTCGGTGCGGAGTGCGAAATACATCCAGTTAGAAAAAGACCTAAAACAAAAAGGCCCGCTCGGGAGAGCAGGCCGTTTTGTTTCACGTTCAGCATTTTACGAAGCTTAAGCTGTCAGCGCTTCAACGAGCGCGGCTTCCTGCTGAACGCCGATGAAGTCCTGCACCTTTTCACCGTCTTTGAACAGCATCAGCGTCGGAATGGAGCGAACGCCGAACTGTGCGGCGAGCGGTGCGTGTTCATCAACATTGACCTTGGCGATCACCGCCTTGCCTTCAACCTGCGGCGCGACTTTCTCGAGGATCGGAGTCTGCATTTTGCACGGGCCGCACCACGGAGCCCAAAAGTCCACCAGCACGGTTCCGGAGGCAATGGCTTCGTTAAAATTGTCGACCGTAAGCTCTTTGATGTTGTCGGACATGGCTATCTCCCGTCTGTTTACCTTAACCCGACTATAAAGAGGGGGTATGGACGGAGCAAGCCGTATGTCGGGCGGATGTTGACCCGGCGGAGGTTTTGGAGTAGATAAACAACATGAATGCACTGCATAGCACACTGGGCTTCTGGACCCCCGGCCCGTTCGAATGGGTGGTCATCGGCATCGTCGCGGTGCTGTTGTTCGGCAAACGGCTTCCGGAAGTGGGGCACCAGCTCGGCAAAGGATTCGTGGAATTCAAGAAAGGGCTCAAGGGCGCCAAGGATGAACTCGAAGACGCCGTGAAGACCGCCGAAGAGGAAGCGGAAAAGCCGGAAGAGCCTTCGGAAGAAGAGGAGCCTTCTTCAACCGCGCCGTACGACGAAGAAGAAGACAAAGCCTGATCGGTTTCAGCCGGAGCATTTCGCCGTGAAGGAGAATTCGGAAAAACGCATGCCGCTCGGCGAGCATATCGAAGAACTCCGCCGCTGCCTTGTCATCGCACTCGCCGCCTTTGCCGCGGTGTTTATTCTCTGCATTTTCTTCGGGCGGCAGGTAATCGCTTTTGCCCGCTTCCCGCTGATACAGACGATTGAGCAGATGGGTTTGCCGCCCGAAACGGTTGATCAGCTCAGCGGCGCACTGGCTCCAATGGATGGCTTTGCCGCGCTGATCCGTTTTTCGCTGGTGCTTTCCCTGCTCATTTCACTGCCGGTGATGGCGCGTGAGCTGTGGGTATTCATCTCCCCCGGCCTCAAGCCCAAAGAACAGGCGGCGATCCGTCCGGTTTTTCTTTTCGGTGGGGGGATGTTTGCGCTCGGCATGGCGGTCGCGTTTGGCTTTGCCTCCCCGGTGGCGATGCGAGCGCTCTTTTTCTTTAACAGCTGGCTCGGGTTCGACAACCGCTGGACGGGCGGGAGCATTATTCAGCTGGTCACCGTGCTTTCCATCGGCTTCGGCGTGGTCTTTGAGCTGCCGCTGGTGCTGATGATATTCGGGCGGCTCGGGATGGTGTCGCCCGACGGGCTAAAAAAATACCGCAAGCACGCGATCATGGCGATGGTGGTGTTCGGCGCGGTGTTCACGCCGCCCGATCCGGTTACGCAGGTCATGATGGCCACGATGCTGGTGCTCCTCTACGAAATCAGCATCTTCCTCGTTGCCCGTGTCTATCCATGGGAGAGGTAGGGCGCGACCGCCGGGCGCGCCACTGGTGGGGCGGGATCGCCGAGCCCGCCGCTAATAAACGGACAGCCCGGCGGTCTGTCCCTACCAAATTAAAACGGGACGCCGAGTCCATCGTTACTGTAAACTTGTAAAGTTTATGCGTGGGCTATATGCATGGGAGATGCTTCCGGAACGTAAAACTCTGCCACACGATATTCCCTTCTGGGTTCCAAGCGGCGCAGATTATTTCATTACAATTTGTACACAGCCGCGCGGAGCAAACCAGCTTTGCTTTCCGGGCAAAGCACGACAGATCAGGGAATCTCTGGATTTCAGGCAGAATCGTGGTGAGCTATGGATTCATCTGCTTTTGCTGATGCCCGACCACCTGCATGCGATTATGAGTTTTTCCCCGCATGTTGGAATGCAGAAGACTATCCCGGATTGGAAACGTTATACCCACACACACACCGGGGTAAACTGGCAGAGAGATTTCTTCGACCACCGTCTTCGCCAGGACGAAAGTTATATCGAAAAAGCGAACTATATCCGGATGAATCCAGTTCGCGCAGGATTGGTTGATGTTCCCGAAAAATGGCCCTATGTCTGGGAGAACAAAAGGTAGGGCGCTTTCGCCGAAAGCGCCGCGGATCGTTCGGCGAACGGTTCCTGCCAGTAGAGCGAAAGGTAGGGCGCGACCGCCGAGCGCGCCGTCCCTGCCAAAAATGGGCAAAAAAAACGGACGCCCCGGCGGTGCGTCCCTACCAAAACCGAACAACCCGGGAGACAATGCCAACGATTTGAACGTTTTAACGGCTTAAACGATTTAAACGTTGAAGAGAAATTCAACCACATCGCCGTCCCGGACGACATATTCCTTGCCTTCGGTGCGCATGAGGCCCTTTTCGCGGCAGGCGGTTTCGCCGCCGTGCGCGATGAAGTCCTCAAATGAAATCACCCGCGCGCGGATAAAGCCGCGCTCAAAATCAGTATGAATCACGCCCGCCGCCTGTGGGGCTTTCCAGCCGCGGTGGACGGTCCACGCACGCACTTCCTTGGGCCCCTCGGTGAGATAACTGATGAGGCCGAGCGTGTGGTAGCCCTTGTGAATCACCTGATCGAGCCCGCTTTCGGCTACGCCGTATTCAGCCAGAAACTCGTTCGCCTCCTCTTCGCTCATGCCGACAAGTTCCTCTTCCATTTTCGCACAGATTTTGACCGTGTCCGCGCCTTTGGCGTCCGCGTATTCACGAACCTGTTTCACGAAATCGTTATCTCCAGCCATCGCGTCTTCACCGACGTTGGCGCAGTAGATGATTTTTTTGTCGGTGAGCATTGGCGACTCTTTGAGGAGCGTGCGCATAAACTCCGTGTCACGTTCGGGATAGCTGATCGCCGGCTTACCTTCGCCAAGGTGCGCGAGCAGTTTTTCGGCCGCCGCCTGTTTGGGCCGCGCGTCTGGCATGGCGCGCGCCTGCTTGACGAATCGTTCGACGCGCTTTTCGAGTGCCTGGTAGTCGGCGAGTATCAGTTCAGTTTCAATCACTTCAATGTCGCGCAGCGGATCAACCGAGCCGTCGACGTGCACTACGTTCGGATCTTCAAAGCAGCGTATGACATGCAGCAGCGCGTCGGCCTCGCGCACATTGGCCAGAAACTGGTTGCCAAGCCCTTCGCCTCGGCTCGCACCTTTCACGAGTCCCGCGATATCGACAAAATCGACCGTCGCATGCGTGATCTTTTTTGGGGTCACGAGTTCGGCGAGCTGATCGACGCGCGGGTCGGGCACGGGGACGACTGCCTTGTTCGGCTCAATCGTGCAGAAAGGATAGTTGGAGGCCGCCGCGTTTTGCGCGCGCGTTAGCGCGTTGAACAGCGTCGATTTACCCACGTTGGGCAGCCCCAGAATACCGATATTTAAACTCATTGAGAAAATTCTCCGTAAAAAGGCGCACACGGTAGCCGCAAGCGATGCCGAAGGCCATCAAAAACTTGCTAGATACGCGTGGATTCGATGAGGTCGGCGGCTTTGGCCTTGAGGTCGGCGGCGAAGGCATCGCCTGCGGCGAGGGAGGCTTCGAGTTTTTCGAGCACGTTGTAGAAAAGATCCCAGCCCTCGCGTTCACGGGCGAGCTGTTGTTTGAGCGCACTGTCTTTGCCGGAAACAAACCGGACGGCCTGACCCAACCGACCGGCCCCGCTTTTGATCAGTTCGGCGGCGGCATCGTATCGCTGTTCGGCGACCAGCGTGAGGGTTTTAAGCGCCAGCCGCAGCGCGACGACCGTCTGCGGAACATGCGAAACAAATGCGCCGGTGAACGGATCGATCAAATCCTTGATCTCGTCGATATTGTCATTCAGCGCGCGTGCATAGGCCGAAAAATAAAGTGTGCGGACGTAGTCGCCGATGGTCGTGCCGGTTTTAGCCGACTTGATCGCTTCGACCGCAAAGGCCTCTTTATCGTGCCGCATGATCAGCCCGCTTGCGTGGGCATAGGCCAGCCGTGCGCCTTCAAGGCCGAGCACGGAAAGGAGATAAGCCTGATCTTCGGCGCGCCCGATAAACGAGGGTGTGAACGGACGGTGCCGCCGCAGTGCATCGATGCGAATACCGTTGGTGCCGCCGGTCACATGAACGCGCTGAAGGGCGTCATCGCCGCGCGCCATCATCTCGGCCTCCGTTGAGAGCGCTTGCGGCAGACGGCTGAAGAACACCTGTTCTTCGGGAGAGAGTTTGCCAGAGGGGAATTTTACGTCCGGCGTAAAGAGGCCGTTTTCTATATCAGCTTCGTTGACCAGCGCCCCGGCGATCATGCCGAGTTCGAGAGCGTTTCCGCTGACATCTTTAGCCTTTGCACCCCAAAGCGGGTTGGCAAAATGCTCGAACGCGGATTTGCCGGTTTCAGCCACGAGATTTTCCTGCGGAAAGATCTGATCGAGATCGATTTTAAACGTGCCTTTGATCGAATCGTTGCAGACAACCTGCCAGAGCGCGGTGATCGCCTTGAGAAAACTGTAGTGGCGGCCGTATTCACCGTCGGTGCCGAACACCTGCAGCAGCGCGGCGGCATTTTCGGTCCCGAAAAACTTCTCCGCCGCCGGTGCGAGGACGTCGCTGACCAGTGCACGCGTATCGGCTTCAGTGAAGGCGAAGAGATCGAGCCCTTCGGGCGCGCCGCCGAGTTCCTCGCGGATGTAGTCACGAGCGACAGCGTGGAGCCCTTCGTGCGTTACGGTGACCGAGAGCATGCAGCCGAGCTTGGCGTCAGCTGGCGCGGTGCCGCGCTCTTTTTCGAATGCGAACGCTTCCGCCAGTCCGCGCAGGCCGTAAAGAAGTTCGTTGTTTTCTTTTTTTACACCGATCTGAATCGGATGATCGAACCAGTGTTGCTGTTCTTCGCCTGCGGTATTTTTCAACGAGGCTTTAAGTTCGTCGCTGTACGGCAGATTGTCAATGGATGTTGTTTTGGCCGGAACCGTCAGCAGCACGTTGGCGGTAAAGAGCAGTTCGCTCGCGGGGTCGGTAACCGGATCGGCGCAGGGCGTTTCGACCTCTACGGTACGTTTGGCGCGGAGCGCCTCGATCCGCGAGGTTTCGTTGCCGCGAATGCCGACCCCTTCGGGGAAGAGGGCGGGCCAGAGGTCGCCGTTGTTCAGCTCTGTGGCAGAGGCCAGTTCGGCAAGCGCGTCGACAAAGCCCGCGCTTTCGAGTCCGCGCGCGCGGATTTCAAGCGCGGCGGCGTCGAGCATTGACCGGAAAAAGGAAACAGCCGGTTTCCAGTCGCTCTGCTGTTCGAGGCGCACGAAGGTTTCGGTTGCTTTGATATAGCGGGGATTTTGTCTGCCCGAGAGCAGGACGAGGAAAGCAGCGGCCAGTTTTTGTGCGGTGCCTGCTTCGCCGCCGACGGGCTGCTTTGGAAAGAGCAGTTTGTTTTCCCGGGCGAGCAGGGTGCGCAGGGCGGCTTCGAAATGGTAAACGGTTTCGGTCTTGGGCGGTTTGCCGCCGAGCAGTTCAACAACCTCTTCCTGCACTTTTTCGATTTCAGCGAGCCTGAGCCCGGGATCGGTGACCAGGAAGCTCTCTTCGGTTTTTTTGTGGCGGTAGACACGGATTTTAGACTGGTCGTCGGCGACGCGCACTTCCTGCTCGGCAATGATCTTTTTACGCTCCAGCATGACAGCCAAAATATAGATCGCGTTAATGTCGTCGGCGTCTTCTTTGGCAATCAGCTTGCGCAGGAGCGATTCAGCACTTTCCTTTTTGAAGGCTTCCTCGGGCGGCGGCGGAACATGGAAAATACTGCGCCAGGTGCTCAGGCCGGGTTCGATGGTTTGCGAATCCCAGTACGAAGCGGCGTAGTCCTCGCGGATGTATTCGCCATCTTCAAAGAGGAGGCGTGTGCAGATTTCTTCACCATCGACAAACGGGGTGCCCGTTCCGGTGCAGACATCGCTGCGTTTTTTGATCTGCCAATTTTCCTGAGCCGCCATAAAGAGTCCTTTTCATATCTCGTGAATAATAGAAGGTAAAAATTACGCCCAGCCCGTAAAAACACAAGGGTTTTAGAGCTTTGGACGCGATAATCAGCCTTTTCCAAAGGCTTCGGCTCGGTTTGCAGAGTTCGTCGGCGCGGTATCCAGGCTAGGAAGGGTTGTAAAAAGTCTGGATTCTCTGATTTATTGGTTGCAAAAAGTACAAATTCGTGTAGTTTTACCGCATGAAAAGGGCTCTATATCCTGAACTAATGCGCTGGAAAGATACGCGCCGGCGAAAGCCTTTAATTTTGCGGGGAGCCCGCCAAGTCGGGAAAAGCTACATTCTCTCGGAATTCGGGAAAAATGAGTTTCCTGCTTACCATCGGTTCGATTTTGAGGAAAATGGAAATGAATTGATTCCTCTTTTTGAGGAGTCACTGAATCCTAAGAAGCTCCTCCAAAATCTGGCGATTTATCAGGGGAAGTCCATCGCTAAAACAGATTTGGTTATTTTTGATGAAATTCAAAATTGCCCGAGAGCTTTAACCAGCCTGAAATATTTTTGCGAGGAACTTCCCGAACAACCCGTTTGTGCAGCGGGATCTCTGCTGGGCGTGGCGCTTTCTGAAGGGTCGTATCCGGTTGGAAAGGTTTGCTATCTCGATCTGTTCCCAATGAATTTTGAAGAGTTTTTGATGAACAGCGGGCAGGATCTTTTATACGAGGCCTACGATTTCTCGTGGGAAGAAAAGAACGTTTCGCCTGTTGTCCATTCAAAGCTGTGGGACACGTTGAAAGAGTATTATGTGGTCGGCGGGATGCCGGAGGTTGCAGGAACCTTTTTTGGATATGGAGAGCAAAAGGCAGACGGGATGCTTGCGGTTCGGGAAAAACAGTCTGCGTTGATCCTTTCGTTTTTGGAAGATTTTACAAAGCATTCGGGTGCCGTGAACGCTGCGCATATTGCCGGCGTATTTGAGAACATTCCGCGGCAGCTTTCAGGATATGTTGATACCTCCGTTAAACGGTACCGGTTTAAAAATGTACTGCCCGGGAAAAAAGGGTTTTCGTCCTTGGCGGGGCCGCTTCATTGGCTGGAAAAGGCGGGCTTAATTCATAAAGTGCCGGTTTGCTCGTGTGCGGAAGTTCCGTTCCAAACCTTTTGCAAGGCGAATTTGTTTAAGCTGTTTGTTTTCGATGTCGGTTTGCTCGGCTGTATGCTCGGCCTCTCCCCGAATGGATTGATGATGCAGGACTATGGGTTAACCAAAGGGTTCTTTGCCGAAAATTTTGTCGCCGGGGAATTTAAGGCGGCAGGAGAACGTGCGCTCTACTCATGGGCCGAGCGAAACTCTGAAATTGAGTTTTTGCTTGAGCGTGACGGGGAGATTATCCCCGTTGAGGTTAAATCCGGAAGCCGCACCAAAGCGCAAAGTCTCCGGCAGTATCTTTTGAAATACAGCCCGCGACGAGCCATCAAAATTTCCGGGAAACCGCTTTCTTCTACCGAGGGTCCAATTTTCAACATTCCGCTCTATTATTCCGGACGGGTGATCAAACGATTTTGACGAAATTTCCTGCCGCAACCTGTAAACCCCAGAGAGTGAAACCAAGCCGCGCGCCAGCCGCTTTTTCAAATCTTATCGCGCACGAATGGTCGGGAAACGGACAGTCGTTGACAGGAATTGAACTGGTATTTGAGCTTCTGCCGATCAAAACGAATATTCATATGCTTATAATTGGGTATCAGAATGATGAGCGAATCAAAACCACTATCCCTCTACAAGTACCTGCCCCACCATCTTGACCGGATCGGTGGCGTTTTTGTGCGAAGGAAGGCGCGGTTTACAAATCCAGTCAAGTTCAATGATCCATTCGATTGCATGCAGCGGATTCGATTCCCTGATCCGGACAACGTGAGCGCTGCTGATGAAAGTCTGCTGCGTGAATATGTAGATCATATCCATAAAGATGGCGGTGGACTCGTGACGACAACTGGCCAACAGATCACGCCAAAGATCGCGTTTGCCAATGGCCTTCACAAGAACAAGCAGTTTATCGAGAGTATGCCTGAGGCGATCCACAAGTACACCCAGCAGGAAGCAAGACGCATCGGTGTATTCTGCCTTTCCGAGCGCCCCATTAGTGTCAGCATGTGGGCTCACTATGCCTCCAACCACAGGGGTTTAGTGGTCGAGTTCGATCACAGCAAGCTTTGTAATGACGAGGGTGAGATTCACTCTTTTGCTGTAAACTACAGCAGTGAACTGCCGACGCTTGCCGACTACATGAAGGCCGTTAATTCGAAAGATGCTACCGAGTTTTGGCAGCTTTTCTTTTGTCGGAAATCAAACGAGTGGCAAGCAGAGGAAGAGTGACGCTTCTTTAGCGAAACTCCGGATAACGATCTTAATATCCCACCTTTTGCCGTCACCCGAATCATCTTTGGTTATAGAATGCCGAGGTTTGTTAGAAGACTAATTTCCTGTTGGATAAGAGCCCATTTGCCCCATGTCAAACTTGCGGAAGCAATTCCTGCGAGCGACAGATTTGAGATGACGGCTGTTGACCTCAACGAAACTGAATAACGGACAGCCCCCTTCAATTTACTGATGGGCCGCCTGGATACGAGCCGCCCGTTGCTCCAGCGCTTCGGCTTCTTTGTTTCGATCGGTAGCTCGATACAGAGTTGCAAGGTTCTCAAGACTCGTGGCCACACTGGGATGATTTTGCCCCAGCGCATCTTCTTTAATTGTCAGTGCGCGTTCGTAGAGTGGTTCGGCCTGCATGTACAGGCCTTGGTCGTCGTAAAGTGCGGCCAGATTGTTTAGGTCTGTTGCCACATCAGGGTGATTGAGGCCAAGAGCTTTTTCATCAATTACCAGTGCGCGTTTATAAAGCGGCTCGGCTTTCGCGTACTGCCCTTGATTTTGATAGAGGCCAGCCAGACCATTCAGGCTCGCGGCCGTATCAGGATGGTTTTGCCCCAACTCTTTCTCGTAAATTGTCAGCGCGCGTTTATAGAGCGGTTCCGCCTGCATGTACCGACCTTAGATTCTGTAAAGTTCGGCCAAATCATTCAGGCTCATGGCTACATCGGGATGGTCTGGGCCGGTATTTTCCTCAGCCACTTCGAGGGCCTTTATAGCGACAATGATGGCGCGGCTATATTCACCCGCATGATAAAGCTTCATGACTTCCTGATTAAGGGTGTTCCATTCATTGGTTGTGTCCTGTGCGAATACAGAAGGTGTCGCTGATAGTAAGAGCAGAAATGCGGCTGCGATGGCCAGTATGTATTTCATGCTATTCGCTCTTTCAATTTCTATTGTGGATTAACGTGTAGTTTTGGCGGAAATAGATAAAGCCGGACCAGGCGGTGAGGGCGGTGACGGCGAAGGCGAACAGGCTGAAGAGAGTGCGGAAGTTATCAAAAAACCCGAACGTGAGCGCGAACAGCACGGCGATAATGTAAACCATTTGCCAGATTGTTTTCTGTTTGCCCCAGCGGTTGGCGCCGACCGTGACGCCTTTTTCGGCGGCAAGCAGGCGCAGACCGGTCACCATCATTTCTCGTGAGAGAATCAGCACGGCCATCCACGCGGGCATGAGGCCAAGGCCCACAAAGCCGATGAAAGCGGCGGCGGTGAGGACTTTATCGGCCAGCGGATCCAGCAGCGCGCCGAAGTCGCTCGTGCCATAGACGGTGCGGGCGAGATGTCCATCAAGCGCATCGGTGAGCGCCGCGAGGATGAAGACGATCAGCGCCGTCGGCGTCGCGCCGGAAAAGGGAATGCTCAGGCAGGCGATCAGAACGGCGGCCATGCCGAAGCGGCTGAGCGTGAGTTTGTCGGCAAAATTCATATCTCAGAGCCCGCCCTTGATTAGTTTCTTACACTTTCGATTTTTCCCGGCTCGACCAGATAGATGTCCGGCGTCGGCTCATTGATTAACACCTGTGCGGAGGCGGGGGCGGGTTCCGGCGCGGGCTGTGCGGAGGCGCGGTTGCGGGTGCAGTTGGAAATGCTGACGATAAGAACGATCAGCACCAGCAGAGCGGCGATGACGGCCGCGAGCACGCGTATATCCCGGAGCGGCGTACGCTTGAGCATTCTGAGCAGTCCGCCGGTGCCTGCCTTGCTGAGCCAGGAGCCGAGATTGATCTTTGCCGAGAGACTGAAGGATGACGGGCTGTCGGTGCGCGTGCTTTGTTCGAGCTGACTGTTTTCATCAATCAGCGGCTTGGGTTGCTGCGCGTGTTTTTCGAGATACTCTGCCACCAGCGGCTCCGGGTCGAGGCCGAGATATTCGGCATAGAGGCGGATAAAGCCTTTGGCGTAGGTCGGCGCGGGCATTTCCGAAAAATCGTCATTCTCCATCGCCACAATAATTTGGCGCAGCACCCTGGTGGCGGCCCCCGCTTCAGATTCAGTGACCTTTTTGGCCTTGCGTGCGGCTTTCAGTTGTTCTCCGAGTGTAGCCATGACGATTACTCCTCTGGTTTATACTCTTCTTCTTCGTAAACTTCCTGTGAGGCCTCTGCTTCCGAAAGCGGTTCATTTGCGTTTTCGGGGATTTCGCCATCCAGATCAATGAGAATGTCCCGCGGACCGGTTTCGGTCGGCGGACCGATGATGCCTTTTTCCTCCAGAATATCCATCAGTCGCGCGGCGCGGTTGTAGCCGATGCGCAGGCGGCGCTGCAGCGAAGAGGTCGAAGCGCGCTTGGTCGAACGCAGCACTTCGATGGCGGCTTCCAGCAGGTCGTCACTTTCGTCCATGTCGGGCAACTCCGGCTTGCTGGTTTCAATCTTCTGTTTGATCTCGGTGATGAATTCGGGCGAGCCCTGTTCGCGGACGAAGTCGGTCACGCGGTGTATTTCGGCGTCGTTGGTCCAGGTGCCCTGCAAACGAACCGGTTTATTTCTGCCGGGCGGCAGGTAAAGCATGTCGCCTTTGCCGAGCAGTTTTTCGGCGCCGATGGTGTCGAGGATGGTGCGGCTGTCATTGCCCTGTGCCACCTGGAAGGCGATTCGTCCGGGAATGTTGGCTTTGATCGTACCAGTGATGACATTGACGGACGGGCGCTGCGTCGCAAGGATCATATGAATACCGGCGGCGCGCGAAAGCTGGGCGAGGCGCACAATACACGGCTCAATTTCCTGCTGCGCCACGGTCATCAGTTCCGCCAGTTCGTCCACCACAATCACAATATAGGGCAGTTTGGCCGGAAGCTGATCTTGTTCTGCCGCCGCTTCTTTTGCGCCGCCGAACAGATCGGTCTGTTCTTCGATCGGACGCGAGTTAAAGCCCGCAATGTCGCGCACCTTCACCTTTTTGAAGAGGGCGTAGCGCTTTTCCATTTCCTTGATGGCCCAGCGCAGGCCGAGGGTTACCTTTTTGGGGTCGGTAATGATCGGCACGACGAGATGTTTCAGGTTTTCATAGGTCTGGAATTCGAAGGTTTTCGGGTCAACCAGAATGAGGCGCAGCTGGTCGGGGGTGCGGGAGAGCAGCAGGCCGGTCAGCAGCGAATTCATACAGACAGTCTTGCCCGAGCCGGTGGCCCCCGCGATCAGCAGATGCGGCATGCCGGCCAGATCGCCGACAATGTTCCGCCCGCTTACATCCTTGCCGAGCGCGAGCGGCAGCGCGACCCCGGGCTTGTGAAAGGCCGGGCTCTCGACTTGTTCGCGCAAATAGACCAATGAACTTTTGGTGTTGGGCACTTCGACACCGACTGCGCCCTTGCCGGGAATCGGCGCCTGGATGCGGATACTCTGTGCACGCAGGGCGAGGGCGATATTGCGCTCCAGCGCGGCGATGCGCTCGACGCGCACGCCCGGCGCGGGCGTAATTTCATAAGAAGTAATAGCCGGGCCGCTTTCGACGTGCGTCACCTGTCCGTCGACACCGAATTCTTCGAGCGTGGCCTGAAGCACTTTAGCTCTTTCCGCTGTGTTTTCCGAAGAGGTGCGGGCGGCGAGTGATGGCAGTTCATCCAGAATGGTGAGCGGTGGACGCTGGTAACCCGATTCGTCGCGGCCCGGGGCAATGTTGACCGAAACATCGGCCAGATCATCTTTTTCCGGTTTTACAACGGGTTTGGTTTTAACCGATTTAGGTTCCGGATCTGTTGCCGGTGGCGGCACCGGTTTCTTCCCGGACGGCAGAGCCGCCTTCTTTTTACGCGCAATTTTCTTCTTCACCGGGCGGTCAAACAGCGGAGCCTCTTCCTCCTCTTTTCCTTCTGCGCGGAGCTCCTGCCGGCGCGCCCAGAGAACCTTTATTTTTTCCCAGAGAAAAACAAACGGAGTGAAGGGATGCACGCCGGTGATCTGCAGCGCGGCAAGAATCAGCGCGGTGACAAAAAGAATACCGGCGCCGGTGTGGCCGATCCATCGGCCCAGTGTGCGGACAGCCAGCATTTCCCCGATCAGTCCGCCTGAACTGCCGACATTCAGCCAGGTCGTCAGCCGCGTTACCCAGCCCCACGAAAGATACTCAAACAGGCAGGCGAGCGAAATCAGCGCGCCTCCCAGCCAACTCCAGGTTGGCCAGATGCGCTCATAGGAGCGAAGCGTCATCAGCAGTCCGCCGGTCAGCAGGATAAAGGGGAAAAGGTAGCCGCCAATGCCGAAAAACAGAAACCCGATACCGGCGAACCATGCGCCGAACGGGCCGACCAGATTATGCGGGGTTGACGGAGACAGATCGGGATCCGGGTTATTGAGCAGCCCGATGTCTTCCCAGTTAAATGAAAAGACGCAAAGAAAGCTCAGCAGGCAGAGCGCGAGCAGAATAACGCCGATAGCTTCGCGCCGCGGCGAACGG
>JAOZSE010000107.1 GCA_029939835.1 Pontiellaceae bacterium | reverse complement strand
GCGCAAAGCGAGTCAGCAATTCGCAAATTTCATTCTGCGATCGGCTATGCTCTCCGCTTCGTTTTCCAACATAGATTTTTTGCGCATTTGCGGGGAGTTCAGCAAGCAGTGCGTTATCGAGTAGTGCATCGTAAAAACAAACATCGGCGCGACGCAATGCGGCGACGCCCGCCTGCGTGCAAAGACCCGCGTTCGTGCCCGCGCTGACAAACACCACCGGTTTAACAAACAAAGAACGGAGGCGGAGAAAGCGTTTGTCGTCCGCACGAAACGTGAGCGCGAGTATGCCCTGCCCGTCAGGAACCGGAAGTTCTTCCTGCGAAATCCATTCGGTGATTCGCTCTTCGAGCCCCAGCCGCTGAAGCGCGGCGGCGGCCATCAAAATGCAGTCGAAATCTCCCGCATCGAGTTGCGCAAGTCGTTCTTCAATCGTGCCGCGAAGCGGTTTGCACTCGGCGTTCGGGAAACGTTCTTTCGCATAAGCAATGCGCCGCTCACTGCTGACGCCGATCACCTTCGGATCGAGCGAACCGACTAGTACGTCGCGCGGATCAGCCAGATTCGGAAGCCAGAAAAAATCGATTCCGGCGGGAAGCGGTTCGGGCAGATCTTTAGCACTGTGCACTGCGCAGTCGATAGTTCCAGCGAGCAACGCTTTGTCGAGGTCGCGGGTGAAAAAGTCGTCGGGTGCAGAAACGAGGTCGGCGACTTTGTCGCGGTCGCCGGGGCTGGAAAGCGGAACAACCTCCCATGTCAAATCGGGAAGCTCTTCGGCTAACAACCTCTGAGCCTCTTCGGCCTGCAACAGCGCGAGCGGGCTCGACCGGGTTCCGATTTTAATCTGCTGTTTCATTAAAAATTTACCAGTCGTTCATAGTCTGCGGTGTGGGCATCCATAATTTTGTGTACTTTGGCGAGGAGTTCTTCGGCATTGGCGGGCTGTGCCGCGCCGCGCAGTTCACTGAGACCGACAACGCCGGGAAGCGAGGGGTCGATATTGTGCGGCAGTGAGAGGTCTATCAGCACGACATCATCGCGAAGCAATGCACGATGCCTTTGATCAACAATAAAGTCGGGGCTTCCGGTGGCGCAGATCACGACAGCGGCTTCTGGAAGCTGTGCGCGGAGTTCTTTATCGTCGCGACCGCTGATCTGCGCGGCATCCGGATATTTTTTGGCCAGCCCCTGCCCGATTTCGCCGCGACCGATGATCAGCATATTTTTAATGTAGGACAGGCTTCCAGCCTGTCTGCGGCAATTCGGCTTTGCATGGGTGGACAGGCTGGAAGCCTGCCCTACTTTATTGTTTTCCAACCATTGGAAAACAAGGTCTTCGATTTCGATGGAAGGAATGTGCGTTTCAAACTCCCGGCGGATTTCCTTGGAAATGCAAAGCGTTGTATCAACCCAGCCCTGCAGAAAGCTTCCGGCCCACCGGTTTTCCTGCGCAACGCGAAGCGCCTCTTTGATCTGCGCAACGATGCGGGTTTCACCGAATACCTGCGACTGAAGCCCGGCGGCGGTTTCGGCGAAACGGCGGAACGCCTCCCTTCCCTCTGCCAAAGGGGTCACCAAAGGGGCCAAAGGGGTCAGTCCTATAAATTGATGATTGATCATTATATTATAGGACTGACCCCTCGACAGGAGGCAAATGATTTCGAACCGGTTGCAGGTGTCGAGAATCATAAATTCGTGGACACCCTGAATGCAGGGGAGAATTTTTTCGATTTCAGAGCGACGGGCTTTGAGTTGTCCCAAGGTCTGGAAACTCGCAGTGTTGTGATCGGCTCCGAGAATAAACAGATCGACGTTCTGCAAAAACTCAACGTGCCGGGAGAGGCTTTCGCGCAAAAGACGCGAGCGGCGGCAGGAGCGTCCGCCAGTACTGATGGCGACGGTGAGTCCGTCTTCGCTAAAACTGGCGGGCAGGATCAAATCGCCCTCCGGCCAGCTGGCGTCGGCGGCGGAACAAAGGATTCCTTTTTCTCGACATCGCTCAACGATTTGCCGGTTGAGCGCGGCATCATCGGTAACAGCGAAAACGAGGAAGGCTCTGTCGAGATCGGTGAATTCAAAGGGTCGCTCGACAAGTCGCACGCCGGGCAGGCTTCTGATCCGCTCGCGAATGGCGGGTGCAACGACGGTGAGGTCGGCTCCGGCCTTCGCCAGTTTGGCGGCTTTGCGGGCGGCGACGCGACCGCCGCCGACCACGAGGCAGCGGCGCCCCTCTAAAAGAAGGGCCGCCGGAAACATTCTTTTGGTTTCGCGGTTCACAGGAATCTTATTTTCCATTGAGAAGCGTTTGAAATACGATGTCCTGCCCGAGGCGATCGATCAGATGACCGAGCCGCTCTTTTTTGCGTCCGTTCGCTTTGAAAAACTCAATCGTTCGATCAATCAGCTCGAAGAGTTCGCCGGTCTTTTGAATATTTTCTTTAAGCGGAACGGCGAGGCGCGGTTTTTTGCCGAGGGTTCCGCCGATGAGCAGGGTGTAGCCAAACGATTCCGGGCCCCAGGCCTTTGCGGGGCAAAGCACGGAACAGGCGCTACAGTTAATGCAACGGTCGGTGTTGCGCAGATATTGATCGTTCTCGCAGGAGATGGCCTGAACCGGACAAAGCTGCACGCAGGCTCCGCACTGCGTGCAGGCCTCCGCCGACCAGCGAGGCGTTCGGATTCCCATAACGCCGATGTCCGCTTCACGCGCCTTGCCGCAGTTGTTTGGGCAACCCGTGACGCCCATTTTCAGCTTATACGGAACGTCCATGCGGAAGTAGCGGCGGTCCACCTCTTCGGCTATGGCGCGGGTATCAATGCAACCGAAACGGCAGGTTGCATTTCCGGGACAGGCGATGATGATTCGAACGCGGCTTCCGGTAGCCCCCATTCTGAGGCCGGCCTTTTCCAGCGCCTCCTGGGCGTTGATCAGGTTGTCTTTATGAACGTTATGAATTTCTATGCCCTGCCGGGTGGTGAGATGCAGGCCGCCGGCACCGTAGCGTTCCGCCACTTCGGCGACCGCACGAAACTGTTCGGCGGTAAGGTTCCCGCCGACTGCTCTCAGCCGAATGGCAAAAAGGTCTTTCTGAGTTTGACTGATAGTGCAGGCGTAAGCTGTCATGGTGTCCATCCTTCATTTTTTTAATTTATGTTCTGTTTATAAAGCAACAGATGCCGGGACTGAATTCAAGAACCCGTCTTTTTCTTTTGACAGTACTGGTTCAACAGTGGTTAAATCAATACCTAATTAAAATTATCATTTTATACATATTTACATGCGGAGTCGGCTATGAACCGTTTTGAAGAACTGTTTGAAGGTGTGGATGAAAAGGATCCGAAAGCGCTCCTTGCCCGCGCCATTGATCATTTCGGTGATAAAATCACCATGGCCACGAGCTTCCAGCTCGGTGGACTGGTATTGCTCGACATGATTCATGCGATCGGCAAAGAGATCCGCGTGTTTTCCATTGATACCGGACGTCTGCCGGAAGAGACCTACGAATGTGCGGAGCGCATCCGGCTCAAATACGGCATTCAGGTTGAATGGGTTTTCCCGCAGACGGAAGCCGTCCAGAAGCTGGAAACGGGAAAAGGACTCTATTCCTTCAAGGAGAGTGTGGAAAACCGGCGGGAGTGCTGCGGCATCCGCAAGGTCGAACCGCTTTCGCGCGCCCTGCAAGGGTATGAGGCGTGGATTACCGGCCGTCGGCTGGATCAGAGCGAAACCCGCAAAGATCTTGAACTGATTGAAGAAGATCCGGCACATCCCGGCCTGTTGAAAGTCAATCCCCTCCTCCACTGGAACCAGGGTGATCTCTGGTTTTACGCGGAAGAGCACAAAGTGCCGCACAACCGTCTTTACGATAAAGGGTATCTCTCCATCGGCTGCGCCAGCTGCACGCGCCCCTGCCGTGAAGGCGAAGATGAACGCGCCGGGCGCTGGTGGTGGGAACATCCCGAACACAAAGAGTGCGGACTGCACCTGCGCGGAGGCGCGGGTATCTGATCCGATAGCAGACTGCTATTCTCCGTCGAAGAGCCAGGTGGAGAGGTAGCGTTCGCCGGTGTCGCAGATGACGGTGACGATGAGTTTCCCCTCGTTTTCCGGACGTTTGGCCAGTTCGAGCGCCGCCCAGACGTTTGCGCCCGCGGAGATGCCGCAAAGAATACCTTCCTCCCTGGCGAGGCGGCGGGCGGTGGTGCCCGCATCGGCGTCGGAAATCTGTATGACTTCGTCAACCAGTTCGGTGTCGAGATTGACCGGAATGAAGCCCGCGCCGATTCCCTGAATTTTGTGCGGACCGGGCTGTCCGCCGGAAATGACCGGCGAATCCTTCGGCTCGACCGCAACAATCTTCGTTTCGGACTTGCGCTCTTTAAGCATCCTGCCGACACCTGTGAGTGTTCCGCCGGTGCCGACGCCCGCTACAAAAATATCGACGGTACCGTCGGTGTCGTCCCAAATTTCAACTGCGGTGGTTTTTTGGTGAATATCTGGATTGGCGGCGTTATCGAACTGCTGCGGCATAAAAGCATTGGGAATTTCGCCCGCGAGTTCTTCCGCTTTTTTGATGGCACCGGGCATGCCGTCGATGCCGGGCGTGAGGATAAGCTCCGCGCCGAGTGCAGCGAGGAGCTTGCGCCGTTCCATGCTCATGGTTTCGGGCATGGTGAGAATAAGTTTATAGCCTTTGGCGGCGGCGGTGAACGCCAAGGCAATGCCAGTGTTGCCGCTGGTCGGCTCCACGATAGTTGCGCCGGGTTTGAGTTCGCCGCTTTTTTCGCCCGCTTCAATCATTGCCACGCCGATGCGGTCTTTGACGCTGCCGAGCGGGTTGTGCGATTCCATTTTGACCGCCACCGCGGCTTTGCACCCCTCCGTAAGCCGGTTGAGTTTGATGAGAGGCGTGCCCCCCACGGTCTGCGTTATATTGTCATAAATTTTCATCTGAATTCCTCCAAATTAAATGGTGTAACTGACCGTTCCGGACTGCTCATATTGGGCCACTCTGTCGAGAAGATCCCGAAGCGTGATCTTTGAGAAATAGTCCTTCATGACCTTAAAGGCACCCTCCCATACAGGGCGGGCTGCACATTTGCTTTTATCGCGCCCGCGACAATCCAGATGAGCACAATCCACCAGCCTCATGTTGCCCTCCGAAGCGCAAAGAATGTCGAAGATGGTGATTTGGGACGGATCTTTAGCAAGCTGAAAGCCGCCTTTGACGCCGCGAATCCCGATGACGAGCCCCTCATTTTTGAGCGGCACAATGATCTGCTCAATGTAATCGGCCGAAATGGCCTCTTCGCCGGCGATGATTTTTTTAGGCACCGGCCCGGTTTTCTGATGATGCGCAATGCTCAAAAGAATCCGAACCGCATAGCGGCCTTTGGTTGACATTTTCATAATTTGATCTCCCCGGTTAATTCCTTAGAAAAGCTATCAGTTTTGACGTTTTTACTAAATATGGGTAGAGGAGTCAACAATTAAGGATTAGGTGCCGGGGCAATGAAAACAGAGAAAACGTGATTCGAGTCTTTCAATTTTCGAGAAAATCGGGCAAAAAACGCCTGCCTTTTCTGAGGAAAAAACATGAGTGCTCCGACTGGTAATTTTATTCACGACATCATTGATGCGGATTTAGCCGCCGGTAAACACACGGAAGTGGTCACCCGCTTCCCGCCGGAGCCGAACGGCTATCTACACATCGGCCACGCAAAAGCGATCTGCCTCGATT
>JAOZSE010000026.1 GCA_029939835.1 Pontiellaceae bacterium | reverse complement strand
GTCGCCCGCATGATCAAGGAGATGTTCAATACGATTGCGGGCAAACGCATTGCCCTGCTCGGCTTTGCCTTTAAGGCCGACACCGGCGACACGCGCGAAAGCCCAGCGATTCTGATCGCCCGTGAACTGCTGGCCGAAAACGCTGAGGTAGTGATTACGGATCCGCAGGCGCTGGAACACGCCAAGGTCGATTTGGCCGATATCGCCGACCGCATCACCTTCGAGCCGAATCCCTACAAAGCCGCCGAGGACGCGCATGCGGTCGCGCTGCTGACCGAGTGGAAGGAATACAAGGAACTCGACTACAAAAAAATCTTCAAGGGCATGGTGCAGCCCGCGTTTCTGTTCGATGGCCGCAACCACCTCAATCACCAGGCCCTTTACGATATCGGCTTTAACGTCTATTCCATCGGAAAAGCCCCGCTCAAACACATTTAGGAGGAGAAGCGCATGTCCAACCGCATCGAAAAAACCTACGAAGCCGCCAAAGAAACGTATGCCGAACTGTTCGGCGTGGATACTGAGGCAGCGATTACCGCAGCGCTTGGTGTTGCCATCTCTCTTCACTGCTGGCAGGCCGATGACGTTGCCGGATTTGAAGTCAAACCCGAGGGCCTTTCCGGCGGCGGCATTATGGCGACCGGAAACTATCCGGGTCGCGCGCGCAACGGCGATGAAGTCCGGCAGGATATGGCCAAAGCCATGGAGCTGATCCCCGGAAAAAGCCGCGCCAACGTTCACGCCTGCTACTGCGAAACCGGCGGAAAATTTGTGGAGCGCGATAAACTCACTGCTGAGCACTTTCAGGGCTGGATCGACTGGGCTAAAGAGCTCGGCATCGGTCTCGACTTCAACCCAACGGCTTTCGCGCACCCGCTGGCCGAAGACGGCTTCACCCTTTCGCATGCGGACGATAAAGTGCGCAACTTCTGGATCCGCCATTTCATCGTCTGCCGAAAAATTGCACAGGCCATGGCCGAGGCACAGGGCGGCCCCTGCTTCATGAACCACTGGATCCCCGACGGCGCCAAGGATATACCTGCCGACCGTTTTGGCCCGCGCGCACGGCTGGCCGACTCTTACGACCAGATTTTTTCCGACACTACCGGAGTGGATCGTGAGAAGTGCGTTGATTTTGTTGAAAGCAAGCTCTTCGGCATCGGCAGCGAAGAATACGTAGTCGGCTCCGGTGAATTTCTAAGCAATTACGCGCTTTCACGCGATATCGGCCTCTGCATGGACATGGGCCACTACCACCCCACCGAAACGATTCACGGAAAAATTTCGAGCCACCTGCAGTTCCACAAGCAGTTGCTGCTGCACGTCAGCCGTCCGATCCGCTGGGACAGTGATCACATCGCCATCTTCAATGACGACCTCAAAAACGTCTTTCTCGAAGTGCAGCGCGGCAATGTCTGGAATCGCGTAAAGATTGCGCTCGATTTCTTTGATGCCAGCGTCAACCGCGTCGGGGCCTATGTCATCGGCACGCGCGCCGCGCGCAAAGGCATCCTCTATGCGCTGCTCGATCCCACTGCGCAGCTTCAGCAATACGAAGCCGAAGGCAAAAACGCCCAGCGCCTCGCGCTGATGGAAGAAGCCAAGAGCCTGCCGTTTGCCGCCGTATGGGACATGCTCTGTCTCAAGGCGGATGTCCCGGTTGGCCCGGCATGGATCAGCGAGATGGAAGCCTACGAAGCTGACGTTCTTTCGGCCCGCCAGTAAGACTATACAAATTTTTCATGCTTCATACCGCAGAGGCCGGTCCGAGGTCTGCGGACCTCGGCTACAGAAAAAATGCAACATTTGTCCTAACGCAGGACAGCCATCCTGGCTGTCTCGGGACAGGCTGGAAGCCTGTCCTACTTTTTCTTTTTTTGAATGGCCAGAAAGCGCTTCGCCCACTCGATGAGTTCGTCTGGCACCTCCAGAATTTCGGGAGAGACTTCGAAATACGACATGGTGGCCGACTGATCCGGATACGGTTTGAACGGCGAGGAGTCGGCCTGTACAAAATCCTCTCGGTTCGAATCATCCACTTTTAAGTAAGCCACGTCATCGGCAATCAGGCCGAACATCTTTCCATCACGCTAGAGCCCGGCGCCACCGAACATTTTGCGGGCGGAAACGCCGTCCCACCCCGAAAACTGATCCAGAACGTATGCAAGAAATTCGTCAGATATCGGCACTATAATCACCTCTCAAGCTACCGGATGATACGCGATTATTCTGCAAAAAGAAAGGACTCCCTAAGGAGCCCCGAAAAATCCGAAGAACAAACCACCCAAGCACGAAACTACGCTGTTTTTTCGGTCATTCGGTATTCTCCATGGTTTAGAGGAACAGCATTTCCTCGTAACGCGGCATCGGCCAAAGATCGGCTGGCACCAGGCTTTCGAGCGTATCAACAGCAGCGCGCAGCTCATCCATACCGGCGATTTGATCCGCCCAGCCTTTGGCGGCGGCTGTTTTATCGCAGGCCGCCAGTGTTTTTTCGAGGTGGTCGGATATCTGAGCGCATAACGCTTTCACCGCTTTGCCGGTCACCCCGCTCACATCGGCCAGTTCTTTGATCGCCTGTACCGCGCCCGGAACCACCATAGTTTTGGCAATGTCAACCGAGGCGGCCGCTTCGATGCCAATCAGCATTTCGTAGGCTTCCATATAGACCTCGTAGCGGGAAGCCAGTTCCTGCTCGCTGAGCACGCCGTATTTGCTGAAGAGCTTCTGTGCCTTTTCAGTCGTCATCGCTTTGAGCGCTTCCGGCGTCTTCTTAACGTTCGGCAGGCCGCGCTTTTCAGCTTCGGCTTCCCATTCGGCAGTATAGTTGTCGCCGTTGAACAGGACACGTTTGTGCGTCTTGATGATGTCGGCCAGCACGTCCTGCAGGGCTGCATTAAAGTCCTTGCCGGCCGCATTGGCTTCTTCGAGCTTCGTGCTGATTTCATCAAGCGCTTCCGCCACAATCGTGTTGAGGACAATGTTGGATCCGGCACAGCTCTGGTTGGAACCGACGGCACGGAATTCGAATTTGTTGCCGGTGAAAGCAAACGGTGACGTGCGGTTGCGGTCGGTGTTGCCGCGCGGCAGCGTCGGCAGCGTATCCACACCCAAATGAATATGACCGCCGTTCTTAGAGCTTTTGGCTCCACCGGCTTCAATCTGCTCAATGATGTCCGTGAGCTGATCGCCGAGAAAGACGGAGATAATAGCGGGCGGCGCTTCATTCGCGCCGAGGCGGTGATCGTTGCCTGCGGTAGCCACGGATGAACGCAGAATGTCCGCGTGGGTGTCAACGGCTTTGATCAGCGCACAGATCATCGTCATAAACTTGGCGTTTTCGTGCGGGTTGTCACCCGGCGAAAGCCAGTTTTTGCCGTCCGGACCGCAAACCGACCAGTTGTTGTGCTTACCGGAGCCGTTGACGCCAGCATACGGTTTTTCGTGCAGCAGGCAGACAAAATCGTGCCTTTCAGCGGTCTTGCGCAGCACTTCCATCGTGATCATATTGTGATCGACGGAAAGGTTCAGGCTTTCAAAAACGGGGGCGATTTCGAACTGGGCGGGGCAGACCTCGTTATGACGGGTCTTGGAGGGAACACCCAGACTCCACAGCGTGGCATCCAGATCCTCCATGAAAGCGATGACGCGGGTTTTAATGGCACCGAAGTAGTGGTCGTCGAGCTGCTGGTGCTTGGCGGGCTCTTTCCCGAAAAGGGTACGACCCGTCAGCTGCAGGTCGGGACGGGCTGCGTAGAGCTCGGTATCGATAAGAAAATATTCCTGCTCGGCTCCAAGCGTCGCAAACGCCATTTGTTTGGCTTCTACGCCGAACAGTTTGCCGAGACGGCAAATCTGTTCGTTAAGCACATTCATCGAACGCAGCAATGGAGCTTTTTTGTCAAGCGCCTCGCCGTGGTAGCCACAGAAGACCGTCGGGATGCAAAGCGTGTTGTCTTTAATGAAGGCCGGGCTGCTCGGATCCCAGCCGGTGTAGCCGCGAGCTTCAAACGTGGCTCGCAGGCCGCCGGACGGGAAGCTGGAGGCATCCGGTTCACCCTGAATGAGTTCGGCGCCGGAGAATTTACAGACTACGCCGCCTTCGCCATCGGGCACGATAAACGAGTCGTGTTTTTCGGCGGTGGCGCCGGTCAGCGGCTGGAACCAGTGGGTGAAGTGAGTCGCTCCTTTGGAAACCGCCCATTCCTTCATGGCCTCGGCCACTTCATCGGCAATATTCGCATCAAGGCTTTTGCCGGTTTTGATGGTTTCATTGAGCGATTTAACGGTCGCTTCGGAAAGGTGCTCACGCATGGCTTTCATGTTGAATACGTTGTTGCCAAACAGTTCTGCCGGATTAGCCATTTTCTTTTCTCCTCACTATATATTCATTACGAATTGAAAAAACATTCACTAAACCCGCCGGTTGACCCGGCAAGTAGAAAGGCTGTTTAGCAATAGATATACCTAATCAACACCACCTGATCCTGTTCATTTTATAATATGTTTATAACCAGCGTCTTACGACAATCGTAATCCTATTTCACAATTATTATTGCGACCGCTTTTCTTACAAAAATGTAGTGATCATGGCGGGCTATGATTCAAAATTGTCAGTGCTTTTTTTCCCGGAACCAGCAAGAGCGCTCTCAAGCTTTTTGACCTTCTGCTCAAGCTCCGTAAAGCGCCCTTTGAGTCTCGGTAAAAGCATCAGGCTGGCATGGGTTCTTTTCATTTTGGCGACCGGCATGGCGGGTGTGCCCATGACATAAACCCCGTCGGGAACGTCTTTGATCACCGCAGAACGCGGGCCGACGATGGCTCCCTCTCCAACCGTGAGGTGGCCGGCCAGACCGGCCTGCCCGGCCAGTATGGCCCGGCTCCCGATGGTCGTGCTGCCGGAAATGCCGACCTGCGCCACGATGACCGCGTGATCGCCGATCTCGACGTTGTGCGCGATCTGCACCAGATTATCAATTTTCACACCGTTACCGATCACCGTCCGGCCGAACCGGGCCCGGTCAACAGTTACATTGGCGCCGATCTCAACATCATCGCCGATGACCACGGTTCCGATCTGCGGAATTTTGGTGCGCACCCCCTTACTGTTGACAGAATAGCCGAAGCCGTCGCTGCCAAGCACCGTTCCGTTATGAATAATCGTCCGATCCCCGATGGTTACCGATTCGCGCAGGGAGACCTGCGGATAGAGCCGGCTGTTTTTGCCGATGCGCGACTGATACCCAATATAACATTGAGGGGAGATGATGGTTCCGTCGTCAATCCTGACACCGGCTTCGATGACGCACTGTGCACCGATTCGAACCTCTTTGCCCAGTTTGACATCCCCGGCCACCACGGCGGTGGGATGCACGCCGAGCTCAGGAAGCGGTGGCGGCGTATAGAACAACGCAGCCACCTTGGCAAAAGCGGCATCTGGGTTTTTTACCCGAAGGAGCGCCGCCGGACAGGGCTTATCGAAGTCTTCGGTAACAATGACGGCCGAGGCCTTTGTTTCGGCAGCCTGCGGGGCATAGCGCGGATTGGCAAGGAAGCTGATTTCGCCGACAGTCGCTTCCTGAATTCCGGCCACACCGCAAATCTCCTCCTCACCGGAGCCCTTCAGTTCTCCGCCAATACGTTCAGCCACTTCGGAAAGTTTCATGATTCGCCTTTGCTCTCCTGTGCATCCTGTTCTTCTTCCGGCTCAGCGCCCTCCTCTGCTTCCTCTTCTTCAGCTTCTTCTTCCATCTCAGGGCGTCTGCTGTTGAGTACGACCAGAATCGTGTCCGTAATATCAATATCGGGATGGGTATAGATAAAAATGCCGACGGCCGCCTGACGGGAAGAACTGTCAATCACGGCCTGCAAGCCTTCGCGCTTGGCATACTCAATAACGGTCTGCCGGATTTCGTCCATAATGGTCTGGCTCATGCGGGTAATCTGCATCTGCAGCTGTTTCTGACGGCGCTCCGTAAACTCCGTGATTTCCTTCTGCTTTTCGCGCAGCTCCAGCAGGCGTTCTTCATAGAGGATGCGTTTTCCGTCGCGGATGTCTTCACTCAGGGTGGTATCGCGGGCTTCTTTTTTGAACGTATTGACTTCTTCATCAATGACTTTCATTTCATCCACGAGGACGGTGCGTTCTTTTTCGATATCCGCCTGCTGCACTTCCACCTGCGACTTCGCCAGCTGGGTTTTATAGAATTCGTTAAATACCCGTTCGAGATCAATAAACACGATGTTTTCAGCCGCTCCGGCCCATCCGGCCAGCAGTGCAACCACGGTTCCCAGTAAAAACAGTCTCTTCATGTTGTTTCCTCCAAGTTGATGTTAAAAACCGTATCCCAGCGAAAAGTTCCAGCGCGCGCCTTCGTCGTCATTATACTGATCGGTATCAATCGGCCACGCATAATCGAGCCGCAACGGGAACATCGGCAAATCAAAGCGTGCGCCGACGCCAACGCTTGAACTGACTTCCGCGCTGCTGAAATCAAAGGCGTCCCCGTCCACGGCACCCGTATCATAAAAAGTCGCCGCGCGGATTTTGCTCCAAAGCGGAATCGTGTATTCCAGCGTTGCATACCAGCTGCTGCGCCCGCCGAGCGCCTCCCCGTTGATATCCTGCTCGCCCACATGACGGTATTTGAAGCCGCGGATCGAGTTCGGGCCGCCCAGAAAAAGGCGGTCGAAAATCGGCACTCTGTCGGTGTCGTCGTAACGTTCCACGGTGCGGATCGCGCCTTTGAGGTTCAGGACGTGGCCGTTCCACAGCGGCCAGAACTGCGATGATTTCAGTTCCAGAAAATAGAGGTCGGTATCGGCTCCGAACGGCCCGCCGGAAAGTTCCGCGCTCAGCGAGCTGTAGTTTCCGCGCGTGGGGATAAAAAACTGATCGCGTGTATCGCGGGACACCCTCATCCCGACGGTGGATTTGTTGCGAATGCCTTCCTCAGCCTGAATCTGCACAGACGCGTTGGTGGTAACATCGTACACATCAAACTGTTCGAGCGAATAACTCAGGGTACCGCGCACAAACGGGCTCAGCGGCTTGCTCAGCGAAAGACTCCCGCCAAGCGTCTGCAACTTGTAGTCACTGCTGTAATAATCGGCATCGCGGTGATAGAGATCCACCCCCAGCGCCAGTTTGCGATCCAGGAACCAAGGCTCCACAAAAGAGACTTCGATGTCCTGGCGCTCGCTCCCGGCTTGCAAGCGAACTTTCATCTTTTGCCCGTCACCGACTGGTGGCCAGCGTTTTATATCAAAGTTGCCGTGCGAGAGTTCTGCAAAGCCGACCAGATCGTCCACGCTGGAAAAACCCGCGCCAACCAGAAAACTGCCCATAGACTTTTCTTTAACGTTGAACGTCAGGTCATAGGCGTTGGTCTGCGCGGCAGGTATATAGCCGCTGCTCACCTGTTCAAAATAGCCAAGGTTTCTGAGACGATTTTCACTGATTTCGATCTTCTGCTGATGAAACGGCTCGCCGGGATGCACGGCCAGCTCGCGACGCATTACCTCATCGCGTGTCTTTTCGTTCCCGCGAATATTAATCTCGCCAATGTTCGCCGGCGTACCCTCATGCACTTCAAAACGGATATCTGCCGTCTTTGACGCGGGATCCGTATCAATCACCGAACGCACATATGTGTTCATATACCCGCGGTTGCCGTAATAGCGGCCGACGGCGGACGCGGCGGTATCAATTACTGCGCGCGAAGCGGTTTTGCCGGGCTGCAGCGGCATCTGGCCGCGAACCTCTTCCGTCTCAAAGAGCGTGACGCTGCTGAGCTGCACTTCGCCGATGCGGTACTGCACCCCTTCCTGAACGCGGTAGGTCAGCTTCAGTCGCCCGCGGCCAAGCTCTTCGACCTCCGGGCCGTCCACCTGCACATCGAGGAATCCCCGGTTCAGATAGAAGGTGCGAATGGCAGAAAGGTCGGTCTCCGCCAGCTCCGGCCGGTAGGTTCCGAACCACGGAGTAATCCACCACGTCTTTTTCTGTTGCACAATGCCGCGCAAATCGCGGGCTTCAAAAACGGTAACCGCCTTCTTAGATGGAAAAGGATTAGGCAGCAGCCTTTTCAAAAAGCGTCCGGTTCGGGCCAGCCGGCTGTCGCTCAGAAAGCGTTCGCCTTCGAAAGCAATCTGTTTCACGCGCACTTTCGGGCCTTCATCAATTTCCACGGCCAGATCGCCCGCACCCGTTGTCTTGTCTGCCTTCAGGTCCCAGGTCACGACGGCATCGGGATAGTTGTTTTTCCGGCACCAGGCTTCCACTTTACGGGCTTTTTCGCCGATCAGCGCCTCGTCAACGTAATCCCCGAGAGTCAGCTCCAGCTGCTGCTTGATCTTGCGGCTGTTGATGCGTTTGGCACCGGCAATTTCTATATGCCGCAAACGCACGCGGGCGGCCACACTGTAAACCAGTGTAAATTGCTCGCCCTCCTGTTCCACAGTGGCGCGCACAAAAGAAAAACGGCCCGAACGGCGCAACGTATCCACATCGTGCGCCACGGCAGCATTGAGTTCGGTTTCGGTGCCGATTTCCTGCCCGGCGCGCAGCGAGGTGTAGGCCTGCACGAACGATTCGTCGAGCGCCGTGTCCGCGGCATTTTCAATACGGACGGCATCAATCACCACGGCGGAGAACCCGGCCATTGTGAGACCGGCGGCCAGCAGCAGTGCGCCCAGAATCTGTCGGTTTTGCCTCATCGCGTTCTTTTATTCTGCCGGAAGCCCGCTGTCCACGCCGTGTCGTGTGTCGCGATCCTCGAAGCGGGTATAATCCTTGAAGAAATTCATTTCGACTTCGCCGGTCGGGCCGTTTCGGTGTTTGGCAACATCCACCACGGCGAGTGTGTCCTCTTCCGTGTCCACAGCATCCGGTTCTTTATAATAGGCTTTCCGCTGCAACAGGAGTACCACGTCGGCATCCTGTTCAATGGCGCCCGAATCGCGCAGGTCGGAAAGGCGCGGCTTGCCGTCGCGCTGCTCGGGTGCCCGGCTGAGCTGGCTGAGCACCAGCACCGGCAGATTCAGCTCCTTGGCCATGGCCTTGATGCCGTGCGAAATGGAGGCGGTTTCCTGCTGGCGGCCGTCGCGCTGGCTCCGCTTGTCGTACAACAGCTGCAGGTAGTCGATAACGATCAGATCCACGCTATAGAGCCGTTTCATGCGCCGGGCCCGCGCGCGCAAATCCATGATGTCGAGCCCGGCGGAATCATCAATAAAGATTTCTGCTTTGCCAAGCTGGTCGGCGGCACTCACGAGGCGGCCGTGATCGGTCTGTGAAATAAAATCCTTCCATGCCGGCACACCGGCCTTGCTGAACAGCATGCGGCGGACGAGCTGTTCCTGCCCCATTTCCAGACTGAACACGCCCACGGCATACTTGCGTTTTTCGGCATTGCGGCCGAGCGCAGCGTGTTCGGCGATGTTCATCGCCAGCGAGGTCTTTCCCATGGAAGGACGGGCCGCCAGCACAATCATATCGGTGTTGTGCAGGCCGCGGAGTTGCTTGTCGAGGCTCTTATAGCCGGTGGGCACCCCGCTGGGCAGATGCGACTGGTCAATCTGAGCCATCGCCTTTTTGACGGCTTCTTTCCAGGCCTCGGATGAGCTGGTTTTCTGATCGCCGAGTTCAAAAAAGGCTTCTTCCGTGCGGCTAAGCAGCTCCTCCGCATCGTCTTCGGTATAGCACTGGTCAATGGCTTCGGCGGCCTGTGTAATAATACGCCGCAGCAGGTGCTTTTGCCGGACGAGATCAATGTAGTACTCGGCGTGCGCAGAGGTCGGCGTGCTGTCAATGAGCCCCTCAAGAAACCCGTGCCCCCCGGTCTGCTCGAGATGCCCGTTCTGTTTAAGATGCTCGCCGACGGTCAGCAGATCAATCGGGCGCGCATTCTGGTACATAGCCGAAAGCTGTTCGAACAGAATACGGTGGGCAGGAATATAGAACGATTCCGCGGAAAGCTCCCGCATGGAACAGAGTTCGATAACGCGTTCAGATTCAATCAGAGCAGAGCCGAGAACACCTCGCTCGGCCTCCTCACTGCAGGGCGGAAGACGACGCCCGCTCTGATCGGCAGAACTCATTCTTCAACGATCCATACCTTCAGTGCAGTTTTCACTTCCGGGTGGAGGGAAATCGTTATATCGAATACGCCAAGCTCATGAAGCGGCTCATCCAGCGCCACCTGATTGCGATCCAGCACAACGCCCTGCTCAGCAATTTTTTCAATGATCTGGGCGGCAGTAACCGAGCCGAACATCTTGCCGCTTTCAGCGGTCTTCACCGAGATCGTGCAGGAAATGCTTTCAAACTTTTTCGCCAGCTCCTCAGCCGTTGCCCGCTCCCAGCGCATCTGTTCGAGCCGCTCAATGCGTTTCTTTTCGATCTGGCGCTTTTTACCTTCCGTCACTTCCGACGCCTTTCCTTTCGGAAAGAGGTAGTTACGCGCATAGCCGTCGGCCACGCGCACCACATCGCCTTCAATACCCAGTCCGGGCACCGCATCCATCAATAAAACTTCTACCGCCATCTTCTGTTCTCCCCTGTTTGCTTAGCGCACAAGACCCATCACGCGCGCCCGACGGATCGCCCGTTTGATCTGCCGCTGCTGTTTGGACGTCACGCCGGTATAGCGGCGCGAAAGAATTTTCCCGCGCTCGGTCATGAATTTGCGCAGCAGTTCAGCGTCTTTGTAGTCAATGTCCGTGACACCTTCCAAAAGTTTAACTCCGCGTTCTTCCCTGGAGCCCGTTCGATCATTTCGGTCGCCGAAGCTCATTTGATTTTCTCTGTATGCCATTTGGTCTGATCCTTTCCTTAGCCTTTAAAACGGAATATCGTCGTCATCGCCGGTTGCCGGAGCGGCCGGCGGCACTTCGGGCGGCATTGAGCCGGCCGGGGCGTCTGCCACCTCCGCCCGTTGTTTCGGGGAGCCGAGAAACTGCACACGGTCGGCGCGCACCCGCAACTTGCTGCGTTTTTCGCCCTGCTTGTTTTCCCACTGGTCGAGCTTCAGGCGGCCTTCGACAAATACCGGCGAACCTTTATGGAGATATTCAGCGCAGGTTTCCGCCTGCCGGGCCCAGACTTCTATATCCACAAAAACGGTGGTTTCCTTCAGGTTTCCTTCTTTGTCCTTATAGTTTTCATTCACCGCCAGCCCCATATCGCCTACGGCGGTGCCCGACGGAGTGTAGCGTACTTCGGGATCGCGGGTCAGGTTGCCCATCAGGAATACTCGATTCAGTGTAGACATTTTATGCCTCCTGCGTGACTTCCGCCTCGTCTTGCTGTACCTGCGCTGCGTCCGCTTCGTCTTTCTGTACAAACTGCGAGCGGAACACATTGGTGGCCAGTTTAAGGCGGCGCTTAAAGGCATCTATCTGATCGCCCGCCAGCAGGAACATCACCACTACATAAATGCCCGCTTTTTTCTTCTTCAGCGGACGCGCAAAAGAACGCTTGCCCAGCCGCGTCGAGCTTTCCATCTCGCCGCCGAGTTTTTCGAGTTCCGTCTTTACGCTTTCAAGCGCCTGATCCAGCTGCTCGTCATCCAGCATCTCCGGAAAAATAAAAAGTCCCTCATACCGTGTTTTCAATTTCGTTCTCCTTGCTCCTGTACTCCGTTAAAACAGTTCATGGCCTGCTCGACACCGTCGGCGCAAACCATTTCCACCGCATCGGCGGCGCGCCAGACTATCTCCTCCAAACCCTTCCGCTCAGCGGACGAAAACGGGCCCAGCACATAATCTGAGAGCGACAGCCTATCAGGTTTCGGCCCGATGCCAACCCGAATTCTGCTGAAAGCACTGTCTCCCAGCACATTCAGAACCGACTGCACCCCGTTATGTCCGCCGGCCGATCCCTGTGCACGTACACGCAGCTGTCCCCAGTCGAGCGCCGCCTCGTCAAAAACCAGTACCAGGTCGGACGCTTTTCCGCCCTCTTTGCGAAGCATTGCTCCCACCGCCTGTCCGCTGCGGTTCATAAACGTCTGCGGCTTCACCAGCCGCACCGATTCCCCTCCGAGTGAACCTTTGGCAATCTGCGCCGGAAAGCGCCAGCTCCGGCGGAAGGAGAGTCCCATCCGTCCGGCCAGCTCATCAAGCACCAGAAACCCGATATTGTGGCGGGTTGTTTCATAGTGCCGCCCCGGATTTCCAAGCCCGACAATAAATTTCACTCAGGCAGCCTCCGCAGGAACGGAATTTACTCCGCCCCCTCTTCCTGTTTCTTCTCCCGGATCACTTCCGGCTCGGCTGGAGCGCCTCCTTCGGCCCCTTCTTCGCCTTCAGCACCCTCTTCACCTTCTTCGCCCTCTTCAGGCTCAGGCTCTTCAATCGCACGCGGCGGCGAAACCGAAGCAACGCCCACCTCGTCGTCCATCAAAATGGTATATTTCGACGAATCGATCTTAATGTCCTGAATGGTGAGCATGTCGTTGATATTCAGCCCGCTCACATCCAGTTCAATCTGCTCAGGGATATCCGTCGGCAGACACTCGATCTCAACGTGATGCAGCAGATGATCCAGTACGCCACCCTGCTGAACACCCTCGGCCTCGCCAAGCAGCTCAATCGGAACCTGAACACGCAGTTTCTTGTTCATCGCCACTTCCTGCAGGTCCACATGGAGCACCCCGCCCGAAAGCGCGTCGCGCTGAACGTCTTTCAGCAGGACGGACGCTTCCTGCCCGTCATCAATCTGAATCTGAACCATCATATGCTCGCTGGCATGGTGGTGCAGCAGCTGCTCAAAATCATGTTTTGGAAGGGAAACCTCGCGGGCTTTTCCGCCGTTATTATAGACCACACCCGGAATCCATCCGTCCCGGCGCATACGCCGCGCATTGGCGGAACCTTTCATATCCCTGCTTTTAACCGTCAGTTTTGCATCCATATCTTGTTTTCTCCTCAAGTAATTCTGAAAAGTGATGTCACGGAAGTGTTGTTGTGAATGCGGCAGATCGCTTCCGCCAGCAGTTCCGCCACCGAAAGCACCGTCACCCTGCCGCCAAACTCGCAGCGCGGCGGCACGCTGTCGGTCGTCACCAGTTCTTCAATCGGCGAGCTGTTCAGCCGCTCCACGCCCTTGCAGTTCAGCAGCGAGTGGCTCACCGCCGCCCGCACAGAGCACGCGCCGGCTTTCTGCACCATTTCTGCCGCCGCAGTCAGCGTCCCGGCCGTTGAGGTCATGTCATCCACCAGTACGGCATTGCAGCCTTTCACGTCGCCGACCAGGTGCGTCGCCTCCACTTCGTTGCAGTTCTTGCGCTCCTTGCCGACCACCGCCACGCCCGCATCCAGCATATCGGCATACGCCGCGGCCAGCTTCATGCCGCCGGTATCCGGCGCCACCATCACAAGATTTTTAAGATTCTTCTCGCGCAGATACTTCACAAACACCGGCGCGGCGTAGAGATGATCGACCGGAATATCAAAAAAGCCCTGAATCTGCTGGGCGTGCAGATCCATCGTGAGCACACGGGTCGTCCCGGCGGCTACAAGAAGATTGGCGATCAGTTTGGCCGTGATCGGCACGCGCGGCTGATCCTTGCGGTCCTGGCGCGCATATCCGTAATAAGGAAGAACCGCCGTGATGCTCCTGGCCGACGCGCGCTTCGCCGCGTCGATCATAATCAACAGCTCCATCAGGTTTTCATTCGGCGGATAGGATGTTGGCTGGATAATGTACACATCGCGACCGCGGACGTTTTCGACGATCTTCACAAAAATTTCGCCGTCCGGAAACCGGCTGATCTCTGCCTCGCACAGAGTCACGTCGGCTTCAGCGGCAATGCGCTCAGCCAGATCCCGATGTGCTGTACCTGCCAGAATTTTCACAGTTTCTTTTCCTTTATAGTTGCCGTTTATTCCCGGCCCGGCCTGCCCCGCCCTAATAGATTTGCCCGACCAGGACTTGAACCTGGACGCCAAGAATCAAAATCTTGTGTGCTACCATTACACTATCGGGCAGCCCTTTTTAGTACTAAAAAACACCTCTCTCCCCCGAGAGAAGCGTTGAACCATAAAAAGAGGCCTGTTGGTTGTCAAATTTAAAACAGGAAATGAAGCAGGAGCAGGAAAAACGCCGCGCCCGCCTCAATCCAGGCCATCCGCAGAATATTGATTTTTGGCGCCCATTTTTGGAACCGCTCGTGGTTCCACAGCCCGAACGCCGCGTCCAGCAGCAGAAGTATCGCCACCCATATCCTGATCACACCCCAGTTCATTCATCACCTCTGGGTTTTTCCGAAAATTGGAAAAGCTCTGCGGCCCTCACTGTTTTTTGGCCTGCTCAATAGTCCTCCGGATCGCTTCGGGGTTCGAGCTGGGCGGCGCCACCAGCCGGCCCTTGCGGTCAAACACCCGGATGTTGGGCACGGAGGAAATGTTGTAGCGCCGGGTAACCGGAGACCCCCAGTTGCCGATGTTCACTTTACGCAACACCACTTCCGGATCATTTGCCGTCATGGCATCCAGCGCAGGAGCTATCCGGCGGCACGGCCCGCACCAGTCTGCATAAAAATCAACCACCGTGACCATACCCGGCACCGTCAGCGCGCTGTGGTCAATTGGACTCCCCTTTTTATCACGTACAACCGCCGTCCGGGCCGACACCTCTTTTTTCTTCTCCAGCGCCGTCTTTTTCTCCGGCGAAATCCATTTTCCGTCAGAAAATATAAGGCCTTTGCTTCGCTGTTTCGCTTCATATGCCGTCCGGCGTTCGCCCTCCTTTTTCGCTTCCGCAAAGCGTTCTGCAAACCTGGAATCCAGATTAACCGTTTTCTCGTCCAGCAGCTCAATACCCCCGCCGTCATACAGAAGCACCGTCCGGTTGCCGCTTTCCATTCGTCCGATCGGCTGACCGAGGATCGCCGTGACCTCCGCTTCGCTTTGCCCGTTTGAAAGCTCAGCCGGTTTTTCAGCGGCCAAATCACACCCGGCCAAAAAAACACAACACAGCACGGCTAAAATTAAACACTTCATATTCATTCTCCTCTTTTCACTGCGAAGACGAATCCAGCTTAAACTGAAATTCAAACGGCAGTTCGACCGGCTGCGGAAGGGATTGGCCGAAGCGGCGTCCGATGAGCCGGCCCAGCACTTTTTCGAGCGAGCGCCGCAAAAGCGGGTGGCCTTTCCCGTCCAAGACCTCCGCCCCGGAAATGATGCCGTCGGCTCCAATGTTCACCCGCAGATTAAACGTTCCTTCATACCCGGCGCGTTGCGCCGAGGCTGGATAATATTTTTCCTTTTCAATCTGTTCATAAACCCATGTCAGCAGTTCATTCTGTTCCACCGGCGGAATCTCCGGCACGGCGGCCTCCTGCGTTATCTGCGCTTGTGCCGGCACAGGCTCCTTCCGCGGCGGTTCGGCTTCCGCCTCCGTTTCACTGCGGCGCGACACATCGGGCGGCGGCTCTTCGACGGCCCGCAACTCCATCTGTGCAAAGCTCAGGTTAATCGCCTGCACGCTGACGGCAGGCTGTTCCGTAAAGATTCGCTGCGCCCGAAAAAAAACAATCGCTCCAACCCCAACATAAAACAAACCGCTGAGTACAAACGCCAGCAGACGGCTGAGCCATTCGGATGTGCGGACTTTATTCACGGGGCAATGTAGTAATCGAGAGATCCTCTCGGTTCAGCAGACGCGCCTCGTCCACCACGGCCAGGAACGCTTCAAACGGCGCGGCACGGTCCACAAACAGGTTGATCCCCAGCTCCGGATTCGCCTTGAGCAGCGCGGGGATCTCCTCGCGGGTCAGCGGCGTGCCGGTGTGAAAAATTTCACCGGCGGCATTGATGGTGATCACCAACTGCTCCTTGCGCTCGGCAGCAACCGCCGCCGAAGCGGCCTTCGCCAGATTCACCGGCAGCGACGGTTTGATAAACGTCGAGGTGATGAAGAAAAAAACCAGCAGAATAAACACCACATCAATCAGCGGTGTCAGATCGATCTCTTCATCGAACTCTTTATCTAAAGAAAAGTCCTCTATCATTTTTGACCTTTAACCACAGTCCAACAGAGGTAGGGACGGTTTTCCAAACCGTCCACGGACGCCTCGGAGAGGCATCCCTACCCAATTCGCATTTATTCGCGTTCATTCGCGGTTCTGAATTCCCAGCCTCTCATCAGATCGCGGGCGCTTTCAATGCACTCAATCATCAGTGCTCGGGTGCGCAGGCGGAGCAGATAGTAGAAAACAAGCGTTGGAATGGCGACGGAGAGCCCCATGATCGTCGTGATGAGCGCCTCCCAGATACCGCCGGCCAGTACGGTGTTGTCGACCACCGTCTGCATGGAAATATCATGAAAGACGCGAGTGATCCCGAGCACGGTGCCGAGCAGCCCGAGCAGCGGGGAGATCACCGAGATCAGACGCAACACGGTAAGTGAAGTATACGTCGCGCCGAAGTTGCGCTGAAAAAGGTACTGCACTTCTGTCTGCATTTCGGTGCGCGGCGTTTTGTGATCTACCACATCCCAGAGAATCGAGCTGAGCGGATTGGCCCGCGCCTGCCTCTCCATCATCGGCGGCTCCGGCTTTTTGAAGGCCGCCAAAAACCGGCGGTAGCCGCGAGGCACCCACGCAAGGTAAATCGCGCTCGCCAGAAAAAAGTAGAGGCTCAGAAACGAGAGTACGGCGATCACCGCGCCCGCCGGACCGATTTTGTCATAAATGATTTCAAACATAATTTTTCTCCAAGCCCCGAGCATAAGCCCGCCCTGCGGGAATGATCAATGCTCAATGTTCAACGCTCAGCTTCCACTGTCTGGAAAAGGACTCCGTCGTCGTTCGGATGAAATCCGATCCGCCGTTTCGGCGGGTCGGGCGGCGGAGCCAGCAGTGGCTGAAGCTGCTCCCAGATCACACTGAGAGCCTGATCATGCTCCAGCAGCGTTTTGTCAATTTCCGACAACCGTTTGAGAATAGCTGCATTGGCGGTCAACTGCTCGCGCATCCGGACGAAGGCCCGTACCACAAACACGCTCATCGCCGTTGCTTCCGGACTGTTCAGCACCATGGCAGCCATCATCGCCCCATGCTTTGTAAACGCAGCGGGAAGTTGCGGGGAAAACCTGAGTCGTTCGAGGTGGTCGCAATTTGCGACCACCTCCGTTTTCTCAGCCTCTGTAAGACGAAACACAAAGTCCTCAGGAAACCGGTCTGCATTGCGCTTAACCTGCTCATTGAGTCGCTTTGTTGGTACCCCGTACAGTTCTGCCAAATCGGCATCCAGAATCACCTTTTGGCCGCGCAGGTTCAGGATCAGATGCTCGATTGGGTTATGCTTTTTTATATTTGTCACAACTCTTCTCCAGACTCGGAAAGCATACGTCGCCGGAGGAAGAGATCAACACCTCATTAGCTGTGTAATCCACAAATGAAACGAAGCAGGAGTGGGCTTTACGCTAGACCGCTTCAAAAAAGACGGCGGCTTCGGGGTTCATTGAGACACACCCTTTGCACTTCGCGCATTCGATTTCGATGCGCCGGATGCGCCCTTTGCGTTCGAGCGTATTGAGCATGCCTTCCATGGCCGAAATTTCAGATTTAAAATGGCGGGCCAGTTCGGCCAGCGACATTCGCCCGCAGGCTTCGAGCACTTCTGTAATTTCGCGCAGTATCATCGCACCTGAATTTTTGCAGCGGCTTCTTTGGAGATGATGTAGCGGCTTTCGCCTGCGGCGACCACCATGCTGGCGTCGTCGGCGCGGTTTTTAATGACGTGTACGAGTGCGCCGCTAAAAAGTCCCATTTCGAGCGTCTTGCGGTCGCTGTTGGAAAGCACCACCACGTCCGCCCCTTCCGCAAAATCGCTGAGCGGATGCGCGCGGCAGATGCCCCTTCCCCCGCCTAGCCCACGGCCGTGCCGAAGGCGAGGTGCCCCGCAGCCGCCGCCCCGTTTAAAAAATCGTCCGAACATGATTTATCCTTTTTTTTGCAGGCCCGGTGTCCCCACCGGGCTCGCCGCGTGAGGTCACACGGCCTACAGAAACCCACTTCAAACCCCAATAAAAAATCAGCATCACACCAAAGAGCGCGGCGACCCACAGCCCCGATGATATCGGATGCGCCGCAACCGTGCCGATCTGGTAAAAGAGCGTCGCGGCGATCCACGCCAGTCCGATGAGATAGCTCACACTGAACGTCATCCATCTCCAGCCCGTTTCGCGCTGCACGGCGGCAATCGCGGCGACACACGGCGCATAAACGAGCACAAAGAGCAAATAGGCGAACGCTCCTATTTTTCCATCGAATGCGGAGAGCATCGCGGCGGCGGGGTCGGCGCCGTCCGCGGAATAAAAGGTGTTGAGCGTGCCGACGACCAGCTCTTTGCCAAAAATACCGGTGATGAGCCCCAGTGTCGCGGGCCAGTTCTCCGCCTCAATGCCCATCGGGCCAAAAATCGGCGTCACCATTCGGCTGAATGCGCTCAATATTGAGTTCTCCGAGCTTTCGTTACCGAAGCTACCGTCCGTGCCGATCGACCAGAGGAACGAAAGGATCAGCACAAGAACCAGAATGATTTTTCCGGCGCGCAGGATGAACTCTTTGAGCCGCGCCCAGGTGTGGTAGAGAATGGCGGCGGCGCGCGGCAGGTGATACGGCGGCAGTTCCATCACAAATGTCGCGGCTTCGCCGCGCAGAATCGTGCGGCGGAAAAGCAATCCGCTCGCAACGGCCAGCAGAATGCCGGTGAGATACAGCGCGAAGATGACCGCGCCGCCGTATTGCGGGAAAAAGACGGCGGCAAACAGCATGTAGACCGGGAGGCGCGCGCCGCACGACATAAACGGATTGAGCAACACGGTGAGCGTGCGGTCGCGCTCGTTTTCGAGCGTGCGCGCCGCCATAATACCCGGCACGTTGCAGCCGAATCCGACCAGCATTGGAATAAATGCCTTGCCCGGCAGGCCGACCGCGCGCAGCGTGCGGTCCATTATAAACGCCGCGCGCGCCATGTACCCGGATTCTTCCAGCAGCGAAAGACACAAAAACATGAAAAAAATCGGCGGAATAAACGTCGCCACGGTCTGAATGCCGCCGCCGAGGCCGTCGGCCAGCAGCACGGTCAGCCAGACCGGTGCGTTAAGATTGCCCAGTAGTGCCCCCACCCCGTCCACAAATACCGCGCAGAAAACGGTGTCGATCAAAGCGATCAGCGGCGCTGAAAGCGTGATCGTAACCGAAAACACCGCGTACATCACCGCTAGAAAAAGTGGAATCCCGACCCAACGGCTCAGCACAACGCGGTCGATCGCATCGGAAAAGGTTTGGCGCAATTCGCCGGTGCGGCGCACGACGTCGCGCGCAAGGCCATGTACAAAGCCGTAGCGCCCGTCGGCCATCACAATTTCAATGTCTTCGCCGATATGTTTTTCAATCTTTTCGATTTCGGCGGCGAGTCGTTCATCGCAGACGCCGATGGTCAGTTCTTCGGCGACGGGATCGCGCTCAAGCAGTTTGACGGCGAGCCAGCGGGCAGGCACATCTACCCGTTCAGCGACGGGCTCCACTTCGGGAATCAGTTCGGCAAGCGCTTTTTCCACCTGCTCGTCATACTGAACGTGCGTGGCACCGATGTGCCTCACCGTAGAAACTTCTGCGATTGCGGTCTTGAGATTATCCACGCCCTCTTTGCGCGCAGCGACCATCGGGATGACCGGACCGTCGAGATGCCGTGCGAGATGCTCAACCTGCACTTCGATGTGCCGCCGCTTGGCCAAATCCATCATATTGAGCACCACGATGAGCGGCACGCGCATCTCAAGCAGCTGCGCGGTGAGGTAGAGCCCGCGCTCGACATTGCGCGCATCAATGATGTTCACGACCACGTCGGGTTTTTCTTTGAGGATGTAGTTGCGCGCGGCGTTTTCGTCCGGCGAGCCGGCGGAGAAGGAATAGATGCCCGGCAGATCGACTACGCGCACCTGCGCATTGTCCCGGCGGTATTCCCCTTCGAGGTGCTCCACGGTGACGCCCGGCCAGTTGCCGACCCGCTCGCGAGAGCTGGTCAGCGCATTAAAAAGCGTGGTTTTCCCGCAGTTGGGATTCCCCGCCAAAGCTATCGTAAAGTGTTCCATCGCCGATTTCCAAAGAGCCATACTAGAATTAAATCTAAATAATACGAGAATAAAGTCTAAATAA
>JAOZSE010000106.1 GCA_029939835.1 Pontiellaceae bacterium | reverse complement strand
TTTTATAACCTCGAATCCACCTGGTTGAGTCTGAGGCACCATGCGTTCCGCTCGTTGCTCGCCATGCTCGGTGTCGTGCTGGGTGTCGCCGCCGTGGTCGGCATGCTTGCTGTCAGTGAAGGGGCCAAGCGCGAGTCGATTGAGCGCATCCAGCAGCAGGGGGTCGACAATATCATCCTGCATTCAAAAAAACCCAAGGCCAACCAGACCGGCGGTGAAACCATCTATTTTTACGGAATTTCGCGCGAGGACATCCGCCATTTCAGTGATGTTTTAGAAAATGTGAAAACAGTTGTTCCGGTTGTAGAACTGCGAAAAACAACCGTTTGGAACAGCTCTTCCGGGCTTGGGCTTGGCGGAGTGGTCCTGGTGGGCACAACACCGGAATTTCTCAGGATATCCCGTTCCCGAAACGCCGACCCCCGCGGGCGCTGGCTTACCGACACCGACAGCCTTTTTTCCGAAATGGTCTGCTCGGTGGGCGTGGATGCCGCCCGCCAGCTTTTCGGGCTTGAGGATCCGCTGGCCCAGAGTGTTTCCGTGTACGGTGCAACCTTCCGGGTGGTGGGCCTGCTCGAAAACCCGCTTCGCTCCAAGCTGGCGGGAAAATATGATATGAACAACATGGTCTACATGGATTACGAGACCCTCTTGTCGGTTTTCAACCGCGATGCAATGACGGTGGAGGCCGACTATGTGTATGTTCAGGTCGAGGATATAGCCTATCTGAAAAACACCGCTGATCGAATTCGCGCCTACTTGAGCGAAACCCACGAACTGCCCGACTACACCATCAGCGTTCCCTACGAACTCATGCTGGCCGAACAGGCCACTCAACGTGTGTTTTCGATCGTCATGGGTTCTATTGCCGCCATCTCTTTGCTCGTCGGCGGCATCGGCATCATGAACATCATGCTGGCGAACATCTACGAACGAACCAAAGAGATTGGAACGTTGCGCGCGCTCGGAGCGCCGCGCCGAACCATCCTGATTCAGTTCCTTTTTGAAGCGGTCACGCTGACCGGACTGGGGGGGGTAATTGGGGTCGTCATCGGCTTTCTGATCGCCTTGCTCATCAAACACACCGCCGGCATGCCCACGATTGTCACCCCCGGTAGTGTCATTGTTGCGCTCACCGTCTCCATCCTGACCGGAATTGTTTTTGGAACGCATCCCGCGTGGAAAGCTGCGAATCTGAGCCCCATTGAAGCTCTCCGGCGCTAGCTTTTTCGATACAGGACGACCACCTGTTTTCGCGGTTTGAATTTTCTTTAAGCTATTCTAGGGTAATAGATTACAACTTCACGTAAGCTGAGTTTCCCCATACCTCTAGAGGTATGGGCTAAACGGTGTGAGACGACAGAGTTGGGCGCAACGGGAGGCGGTTATGGCTTGGCATACGGGGCGGTCGTATTTACGATTTGTTGTATGAATCCTGACATTGAACTCATTTCTATCGGTTCCGAACTGCTGAGCGGACGGACGCTCAACACTCACGCGCAGACGCTCGGCTCGGCCCTCGTAAAGATTGGCCTGCGCCTGTCGCGCGATACCACCGTTCCCGACGAATCTGAAACCATCCGGTCCGCCGTGCACGAGGCGCTGGAACGCACGGACATCGTGGTGGTTAGCGGCGGACTCGGCCCGACCTCTGATGACATCACCCGCGCCGCGCTGGGCAAACTCTTTAAGCGCGATATTGTGATGTCTCCCGAAGCGCTCGGCGAACTCCGTAAGCGCTATACCGAACGCGGGCGCGACCTAACGCCCGCCGCGGAGCGGCAGGCGCTGATTCTCGACGGCGCGGTCACGCTGCTCAATTCCGTCGGTGCGGCCCCCGGCGAGCGGCTCGATCTGCCGGGGGGGCGGACGCTTTTTATTGTACCCGGCCCTCCCGGTGAATTTGCCGCTGTGCTCGAAGAGCGCATCATTCCGTGGCTGCGTGAGCAGTTTCGCGATGCCGTGCCGCTCGAAGAACGTCTCATTCTCACTGAAGGCATTGGCGAGTCGGACATCGTTACCCGGCTTGAGGAGGCCGGTTTCCAGACCTCGGAAATTTCCGTTGGATTTTATCCGGGCTTTGGAAAAGTCGAAATCCGCCTGAGCGCGTCGAAGGAGCATCTCTGGGCACTGGACGCCGCCGAAGGCACCTTGCGGGATATTCTCCATGATCACCTCGCCTGAAAAAACAATACGCCTGTTCATTGCTGTTAATCCCGGCGAGGCGGTGTGCAACGAGCTGACCCGGGTTCAGCAGAAACTTGAACGAGCGCTCTGCGGCGCGAACCTGAAAATAAAATGGGTTGCGCCCGACGCCATGCATCTCACGCTCGCTTTTCTTGGAAATGTTCCCGCGGTGCGCGTTGAAGAAATTTCCAGAGAGCTGGAAGGGGCGGTGTGCCGCATTCCGGCGTTCGAAAGTGCGCTGGCTATGCCGGGGTTTTTCGGTTCGCCGCGCTCTCCGCACGTGGTCTGGGCAGGTGTCGAAAACAAAAACGCCTTTGAAGAGCTGCAGGGCGCTGTTTCCACAGCGATGAGTTTACTGGGGTTTGAGATAACCGGACAAAAATTTCATCCGCATTTTACGCTGGGACGCGTCAAATTCTGTCATGATAGCAGGGCTCTTTACGCGGCACTGGAAAAAGCTCAACTGAAGCCGCAGCCGTTTCAGGTTGCTTCGACTGAACTGATGCAGAGCACACTGCGGCCGGAAGGGGCGGAACACACGGCTCTCAAAAGCAGATCGCTTTGTACTGCTTCTGAGAGCTCCCTCTAGTCATCTGCAGAGCACGGCTGATCCGAAAGCTCGATGAGCGTTTCCGGGACGGATTCGAAAAGGCCGGTTTCTTCGAGGGCATTTGTAGTGACTTCGTCGAGCAGCCCTTTTCCGGCATATCCGTTTTCCAACAGAAAGCGGGCGAATAGTACATAGCTGTCGGAATAAATTTCTTTTTTTTCAGCGGGGATATCGCAGCTTTCCGGCCGGAAGAGAATCGTAAACACCCCTTCGGCATTGATGTCGCCTATCAGGGTAAACTCATTTTCCACAGGTAGCGAAACGTCGTAGTGATACGTGCGTTCACCGTTGAGGAAATAGGGGATTACACCAAGCATCAGCCGGTTGTTGCAGACTGTTGTCTTAAAGAGAAATCCCGCTTTTTCTGTAAGGATGTCTTTATCATTCAGGGCGTGTATAAAACCGGCGGCAATTTTGCGGCTCCCAGTCTCACCGTTCAAAGTGACTTCTTTAATGTGACTTGGAAGCAGGGTGCCCATTGCTTAATGATCATTCCTTTAATTAAAGCGAGTATCAGCAGACCGCGAGGAAACGTTCAAACGCTTTGTCCCACGCGTCGGTGCTTTCCGGTTTAAGGGTCTGTGTGCCGAATGAGTCCGCAATCATCGTACGGCCTTCTACGAGTCCACTGATATCGTCTTTCGCAATCATCTGCATCAGCATATTGCCGATGGCGGTGGCTTCAACCGGGCCGGTTATGAGCGGGCGATTGAGCGCATCGGCCGTAAACTGGTTGAGCACGTTGTTCAGACATCCGCCGCCGACGATGTGAAGTGCTTCGAGGCGCTTTCCGTGCAGTTTTTCCAGCGTCTGGAAAACGGCGCGGTAACGCATGGCGAGGCTTTCATAAACAACGCGGGCAATTTCGCCCTTGGTTTCGGGGACGCGCTGTCCGGTTCGTTCGCAGGCGATTTGCACGCGGGTCGGCATATCGCAGGGCTGTGCGAACTCCTGTGAATCGGGGTCAACGAAAGCGATAAACGGATCGGCGGCCATGGCCAGATCGGCAATCTGGTCATATCCAAGCTCTTCGCCCTGTTCGACCCAGTTACGGCGGCATTCCTGAATAAGCCAGAGCCCGCCGATATTTTTCAGGAAACGGATCGTATTGCAGACACCGCCTTCGTTGGTGATGTCGTACTTTGCGCTTTCAGCGGTGATAATCGGCTTCGGCTCTTCGAGGCCCATCAGCGACCACGTGCCGGAGCTGAGGTAGGCGCAGTGCTTTGAGCTTAGCGGCGCGGCGGCGACTGCAGAGGCGGTATCGTGGCTGCCGACGGCCACGACCTCGGCGTTGCCGCCGAGCTCTTCCTGCATTTCTGGGGTCAGTGTTCCAACAACGGTGCCAGGCTCGACGATTTCGCCGAATATTTTTCCCGGAATGCCCAGCTTGCGAATCAGCTCAAGATCCCATGTGCGCGCTTTGGCATCGAGGAGCTGGGTGGTGGTGGCATCGGTGTATTCGTTAATGGTGCGGCCGGTCAGGAAATAATTGAACAGGTCGGGTATCATCAGAAACCGTTCGGCTTCTTTGAGTTCGGGCCGGTCGCCGCGCACTTCGGCAAAGAGCTGGTAGATGGTGTTGAGTTGCATGAACTGCAGGCCCGTGCGGCGGTAGATTTCATCCTGCGGGATGATTTTGAAAACGCGTGGCATCATCGTGTCGTTACGGGCGTCGCGGTAATGGAACGGATCGTTAAGCAGTTTACCGTCTGCGTCGAGCAGGCCGTAATCCACGCCCCAGGTATCTACGCCAATGGCCTGCACGGCGTCACCATAAGTTTCGAATCCTTTTTTGAGGCCGGTTTTGATTTCCGTAAAAAGCTGATCAACGCCCCAGTGCAGTCCGTCATCCTGCTCAACCGGGCCGTTCCAGAAGCGGTGCAGTTCCTCCAGCTCCAGCTTTCCGTTTTCAAACAGACCGGCGAGTACGCGCCCGCTCGACGCGCCGAGGTCAACCGCCAGATAACACTTTGCCGACATTTATTTCACTCCGGTTAAATTTGCGCGTCAGCATAGTGAAAGCAGAATGTCTTGTCCATGGGCTTGATGCCGCGCCGCACACCTTTTACTATCAAGCCCATGAAAGCGATTGATCCCGTACTTCTCGATCAGGCGGCCGCCGCACTCAAAAAAGAATGGCCGGATGCGAAACCTGCCCTCGGTATCATCCTCGGTTCGGGGTGGGGCGACGCGGTGGCGGACTTTACCGTGAAAGCGGAGCTACCCTATGAACAAATTCCCGGCCTTGGACTCGAGCGTAGCGAGAGAGGCTCCGCGAATGCGGGGCAACGACCGGAGGGAGTGGCAAAAACCTACTCACCCGGTCATGCAGGGCAGCTTCTCCATGTGGAATACCGCGGTGTGGAGCTTTTTGTTTTTCAGGGACGCCGTCATGTCTATGAAGGGGAGGGCTGGACGCCGGTGGTGCTGCCGATCTGGCTTTTAAAACAATTCGGCGCGAAAACAGTGCTGCTCACCAACGCTTCCGGCGGCATTCGCGAGGACCTCCGGCCCGGAACGCTGATGGCGATTGAAGACCATATCAACCTGCTCGGCGGCAACCCGCTGGCCGGGCCGCACCATCCGGCTTTCGGCGAGCGCTTTCCGGATCAGACGGCCATCTATGATCATGATCTGCGCCAGGCGCTGATTGACGTGGGCGCAGATGCCTCCGGCATCTATCTGGCCGTACACGGCCCGACGTTTGAGACGCCCGCTGAGATTCGCGCGTTCCGCGCGCTCGGCGCCGACGCGGTCGGTATGTCCACCGTGCCCGAGGCAATTCTCGCCAATGCGCTTGGAATGAAGGTGGCCGGGCTTACCTGCGTCTGCAACTGGGCGGCGGGCCTCGGCGACGAAAAGCTGACAGCGGACGATGTCCTGCAAACAGCAAAAGAAGCGATGCCGCGCATGCGGGAATTGTTACGCCGCTTCATTGAAGCGTATCGTTCATAAAAACGCCCGGCCGGGGACTGGGCCTACATTTTTTTGTAGGCCGGGTGACCTCACCCGGCGGATATTCTGGTAGGGACGGCTCGCCGAGCCGTCCGCGGCGCGTTCGGCGAACGCGCCCTACCT
>JAOZSE010000105.1 GCA_029939835.1 Pontiellaceae bacterium | reverse complement strand
CAGGCTATGGAATCTTCCACACGTTCCTTCCGGGCATTCCCCTCTCACAGCCCCTGACGGAATACCACCCCGAGCATCCATACACCGTAAGCCTCTACGATTAATCGCTCCACCTTTTCCAACCCCTGAACCTGCGTGTCCTGCCATAGCTCATGAAGCGACGGCGAAAGGTATTCCCCGAAAGCGCAGTGATAGATAATTTTCCGCCGAAAATAACGAGTGAAACGAGTGGTTCAAAGAAACGACCGAAGAGAGTGGCGAAAATTGATTCCCCTGCTGAAACGGCTCCGCTATGCTGGGCGGCTCAATTGCGTCGCCATGTAAAAACAAACCGAGCTGTCAGGGGAAGCTGAATGGACACAACGTTATTGATGGAGATCATTTTGCGCGTAGGCGGCGGCCTGGGCCTTTTCCTGCTGGGCATGAAAAATATGTCCGAAGGAATGCAGGCGGCAGCCGGCAACCGCCTGCGGGCCATGATCGGAGCGGTGACCAACAACCGCCTAATGGCCTGCGGCGTCGGCCTTTTGGTCACCTGCCTTATCCAATCAAGTTCCGTCACCACCGTTATGCTGGTCGGCTTTGCCAATGCCGGGCTGATGACTCTCACCCAGACCATCGGGGTTATTCTCGGCGCGGATCTCGGCACCACGATTACCGGCTGGATTCTAGTGCTCAAGATCGGAAAATACGGCCTGCCGCTGCTCGGGTTCTCCGCCTTTTTCTTCTTGTTCAGCAAAGACGACCGGTGGCGCAGCATCGCCCTTCTTTTTATGGGGCTGGGTATGGTGTTTTTCGGCCTGGAACTGATGAAAGAGGGCTTCCTGCCCCTGCGTGATATGCCCGAGTTCATCGCGTGGTTTTCAAAGTTTACCCCCGACACCTACTGGGGGGTCATCAAATGCGCACTCACCGGCGCCGGGATAACCGCCATTGTACAATCCTCTTCGGCCACCCTCGGCATTACCATCGGGCTGGCCAGCACCGGCGTCATCAATTTTGAAACCGCCGTGGCGCTGGTGCTTGGCGAGAATATCGGCACCACCATAACCGCTTACCTCGCTTCGCTGGGCACATCAAAAGCCGCCAAACGCGTTGCTTATGCACATATCTTCATAAAAATCATCGGGGTCTGTTTTATGATCTCAATTTTTCCGTGGTACATCGCACTGCTGAAAAACATTCTCCATTTCAGCCCCCTTTCTGCGATCGCCGGCGATACGGGCCCGTTCAATGTCATTAAAGGCATTGCTGTTTCCCACAGCATCTTCAATCTTCTTCTGATCGCAGGATTCCTGCCCTTCACCACCGTTCTGGCCAAACTGCTCACCCGCGTCTTTCCCGACACCGTCGCGGATGAAATACCCCACCTCACCTATCTGGACGTGCGCATGCTCAACACGCCTGCGCTGGGGCTCGAACAGTCCCGAAAAGAACTGCTCTTCATGGCCGAAAGCATTCATAAAATGATGGTGCTTCTGCGGGATGGGCTTTTTGCTGAAAAACCGGATGATGAACTCCACCGTAAAATTTTCCGTCGTGAAGAGATTCTCGACAACGTGCAGAAAGAAATCACTGAATTTCTCGGGGGGCTCCTCTCCGGCAACGTCACGCACGAAGTGATTAATGAGGCGCGCGGGCAGGTGCGCGCCGCCGATGAATACGAATCCATTAGTGACTACATTGCCGGCATCCTCAAAATGCAGATCAAACTGCGCAACAACCGGCTGCTGGTCAGCCCGGAAGGACGCGAAGAGCTTTTTCAGCTTCACGACGCTACCGCCGCCTACCTCGACGTAATTGCCGAGGCATTCACCACCCGCGCCGACATTTACAGTCAGGCGGTCGGTCAAGGCGAAGAGCTTACCCGCATGATGAAAACCTTCCGCGACCGCCACCTTGAACGTCTGGCCACCGGAAAAATTTCTCCGCTGGTCAGCCTCGTCATGCCCGATATGCTCAGCGCGTACCGCCGCATCAAAGATCATGCGTTCAATATTGCGGAAGTGCTGGCCGGGGAGAAGTAGGGGTGTAGGGGAGTAAGGGGGTATCGGAATAAGAGCAGTTGACTCCCACACTCCACAGCTCCATCATTCCATTCCATTTACCGCTTGCGCGTTGGCGCGCTCCTGCGTATAACCTCCCCCTTAATGGCGCCGCAAAAGTCGGTGCCGAAGCGAGTGCTCTTCCGGCGCCCCCGGAAAGCCAAAGCGGATTGTTCAACACGAACCAGAGAAAGGGGCATGCCATGTCAGAAAAGACAGTGACGATTCAGGATCTGCTCGATGCGGGTCTGCACTTCGGTCATCAGACCAAACGCTGGAATCCCAAAATGAAGCGCTTCATTCACGGCGCCAAAGGCGGGATCTATATCATCGACCTCCAGAAAACCCTCGTGCACCTCAAAATGGCGCAGGAGTTTCTGCGCGACACCGTCATGAACGGCCGCAAGGTACTCTTTGTCGGCACCAAAAAACAGGCGCGCAGTGTCTTTCAGGAAGCCGCCGATCAGGCCGGACAGCCTTACGTCATCCATCGCTGGCTCGGCGGGATGCTCACCAACAACCAGACGGTTCGCAAAAGCGTAAGCCGTATGGAAGAGCTGGAAACCCTCTTCGCCGACGAAGCCAGGCTCAAAGTCCGCTCCAAAAAAGAGCAGTCCTCTCTGCGCCGGGAGCTGACAAAACTTGAACGCAACCTTACCGGTATCCGGGAAATGTCCAGTCTGCCCGGTGCCCTGCTCGTCGTGGATATCAACCGCGAAAAGCTGGCTATTGCCGAAGCGCAGCGCCTCAATATTCCGGTTGTCGCACTGGTCGACACCAATACCGATCCCGAGCTCGTGGCCTACCCCGTTCCGGGCAACGATGATTCCATTCGTTCGATTTCCTTGATTGCTGAAGTGCTTGGCGGAACTATTGGCGATGCCCACGACGCCTACACCAAGGCCAAAGCCGCCGAAGACAAGCGCCGTAAAGAAAAAGAAGATGTTGAGCGCGCCAAGGCTGAAGCCGCACGCGAAGAGCGTAAAGCCAAGGAAGATGAAGAGAAAAAGAAACGCGCCAAGGTCCTTGAAAAATTGAAAGCCGAAAAAGCCAAAGCCGAGAAAGAGAAAAAGAAAGCTGCTGAAAAAGCCGAGTTCAAAAAAACAGAAGCCGCTGCAAAGGCCGAAGCCGAAATAGCCAAAGCGGAAACCAAGCCCGCCGCGAAAAAGGATGAGGCCAAGGCCGAGGAAAAACCCGCCGCTGAGGACGTGAAAGCGGACGAGCCGAAGGCTAAAAAAGCTGCTCCGGCGAAGAAAAAGGCTCCCGCCTCTGCTGAAGCTGCGGCGGACAAGCCGACTGTTGAAGCAAAAGACGTGGAAGAGAAAAAAGAAGACTAATTTTTCTGCCTGTGGCAGATCCGCCAAAGGCGGGAAAAAGAGAGGACAGAACAATGGCAGAAATTACTGCAAGTATGGTTAAAGAACTTCGCGACGCCACCAACGTCAGCATGATGGAATGCAAACGCGCCCTGCAGGAAGCTGAAGGCGACAAGGAAAAGGCCTTCAAGATGCTGCGCGAGCGCGGCATGGCTGTGGCCGCCAAAAAAGCCGATCGCGTCGCCAAGGACGGAAAAATCTCCGCACAGGTCTCCCCCGACGGGAAAACCGGTGTCATGATTGAAGTTAACTGCGAAACCGACTTCGTCACCCGCAATGAAATCTTTCAGGCTTTTGTTACGGAACTTACCGGAAAAGCCATGGAGGCCGACGGTAATCCTGCCGAAGCCTTCAAGGACGAAATTACCGCCAAAGTGGCCGAGATCGGCGAAAACATTGTTCTGCGCAAAAGCGAAAAATACGCCGTTGAAGCTACCGGTTCAGTTGCCAGCTACATTCATATGGGCGGAAAAGTCGGCGTACTGACAGAACTCGGTTTCGAAAACGCGGATACGGTCAGCAGTGGAGCCTTCAAGGAACTGGCGCTTGATGTCTGCCTGCACATCGCCGCAGCCAATCCGGCCGCGCTCGACCGTGACGGCATACCGGCCCAGATGGTCGAAGATGAAAAAGAACTCTTCGCCAAGCAGGTCGAAGGTAAACCTGAAAACATCATTGAAAATATTCTTAAAGGAAAACTCAACAAGTTCTACTCCCAGAACTGCCTGCTTGAGCAGGGTTTTGTTAAAGACGATAAAATCAGCATCACCGACCTGCTGGCCGCAAAGGGCAAGGAAGTCGGCGATACGATCACCATCAAGCGCTACACCCGCTGGCAGCTCGGCGAAGCGTAAAAACTTTGTTTAGATGCACAAAAGCCGCTTCTCACGGGGCGGCTTTTTTATTGTAGGCGCACGACCTATGGGAACTTCCGTTTTCCATCAGGTGGAACGCGACCTCCGGGCGCGTTCAAGCGTGCCCGGAGGTCACGCTCCATCTTTCTCGGTCATCCACGACCAATCCTCTGGTAGCTCACACAACCCCTTAACAACAGGGTTTTGTCGGATATACGCAGCCTTTTCGAGGTATTCCTTGGTGTCGCGAATGCGATGATCAAAGAAGTTATTCTGCCACTGAACAGCAAGTTGTTTGTTCAGATAGCGTTTCCAATCCCCTACCACCCGCGCCATAACCTCATGCTTTGGAAATGAAAGCAACGCGTGAATATGATCCGGCATTAGCAGAAACAGATGTACAAACCAACGTCCCTGCTCTTGATAAAAAGAAACAGATTCCAGCAAGCGATCAGCCGTCTTTTGATCCATTAAAACTGGTTTATTATCCTCAGCACAACGTATCCGGATATGAAACACAGAACCATCCGTAACCCAAGACGGGGTTTTAGGAAACAATCGTTTTGGATATTGCGCTCTCATGGTGGAGTTTGATCTCTGAGCAGACTCAAACAAAAACGCGCCCGGAGGTCGCGTTCCACCTCACAGATCGTTTTGTATGTTTCGGCGTTTATCCAAACGGCTTGACGATTTGAACCTTCGGGAAGAGTTTGCGGACGGCGGCCTGGCTTTCTTTCAGGAAGAGCAGCTTTAAGTTCGGGCCGGCATCCATCGTGAAGTAGAGTTCAAATCCGTATTCGCGCACCTCCCATACCTTTTGCATCAGGGAGACCGACTGCGGCTTCCAGTAGCAGAGCGGAGGCCATGCCGCCAGCATCGTTGCGTGCATGGCGAGCGCGTTGTTTTCCGCCGTTTTCCCGAGCATTGAAAAATCTTTGGCCGCAATCGCCGCGCGCAGTTCGTCAAAGTCGCACGCGGCCTGCGCAGGCCACGCTTCATACAGCTCAGAGGTTTCACGCGTCCGGTTCATCCCCTCGGTTGAGCCGGTTTTTTTGCGTCTGGCGGAAACCTCCAAAATACCGACGCGCAACTCAGGCCATGCTCCATCGACGGTCTCGGCATAGCTGTCCATACCGTCGGGCCGCTGACCTGCATGCCAGACTGCAAAGCCGTCGCAAAGCGAACGGGCGGCACTGCCGCTGCCGATGCGGGCCAGCATCGAAAGCTCGCGCCTGCTCAGTTTCCAACCCATCAATTCATTGAGCGCCTGAATGAGCGCAGCAAAGCCGGAGGCTGATGAAGCGAGACCCGCCCCCGTCGGAATATTGTTTTTCGTCCGCACTTCAAAAAACAGACCTTTTTTACGGAACAGATCGAGGTAGTCCGAAAGGCGCACAGCAAAACCTTTCGGCGCGCGTTTGCCGTTCAGAAAAATGCGATCAGCATTTTTGGCAAATTTGACGACCGTGCGCGTGCCAAGCTTGCCAAGCGAGATGGAAAGGCTTGAATTAACCGGCAGGTTAAGTTCCGTATCGCGCTTTCCCCAGTATTTGCAAAGGGCAATGTTGGCCGGTGCAAACGCCTCACCTCGTGTCTCAGGTTTGCTTTTTGCCCGCTTCAA
>JAOZSE010000104.1:1447-5897 GCA_029939835.1 Pontiellaceae bacterium | reverse complement strand
CGCGCGAATTCCGTTGCGAAGGTTGCGCATTGAGATCGGGCGCGTCGCGATAGAAGAGAAGCAGGCGATGCAGGTCGATGGAGGCAAAGCGCTTGATGAGCTCCTCTTTGGAAAGATCCGCAAGCATGGTGTTGAGTTCTTCGAGATGGTTGTCGATGAGGCCGGGGCCGGATTGCCAGTCGCGTACGCGTTCGGCCATCGACATCAGCCGGACGCGGGCAATCTCTTCGCCGGTGGGGACGAGCCGCTGGGTAAACTTTTTACCGAGCGCCTTCTGGAGGCGGTTGATCTTGAAATGCTCGCGCATGTGGATGATGGACACAGAGGTGCCCTCTTTTCCGGCGCGGCCGGTACGACCACTGCGGTGAGTATAGGCGTTGAGATCGTCCGGCATGTTGTAGTTGATGACATGCGTGAGGTCGTTGACATCAAGCCCGCGGGCGGCGACATCGGTTGCCACGAGAACCTGCAAGTGCCGTTCGCGGAATTTCTTCATAACGCTGTCGCGCTGCTGCTGGGAAAGATCGCCGTGGAGCGGCTCGGCATTGTACCCGTCTTTGCGGAGGTGGTCGGCCACCTGCTGGGTTTCCATCCGTGTGCGGCAAAAGACGATACCGTACATGCGGGGGTAGGCATCGACGATGCGGCGCAAAGCGCGGTAGCGGTCTTTGGCATGCACCACGTAATAGTCGTGGCTGACGTTTTCGGCGCCGGCGTTGCGCGAACCGACGGTGATCTCGTGTGGACCTTCCATATAGTTCTGGGCAATCCGGGCCACCTCTTTGGGCATGGTCGCTGAAAAGAGAAGTGTCTGCGCGATATCGGGCACGGCCGAAAGAATGGCTTTAATGTCTTCTTCAAAGCCCATGTTGAGCATTTCGTCGGCTTCATCGAGCACCACGCGCTCAATCTGCGAGAAGTTGGCGCGCTTGCGGCGAAGCATATCCAGCATGCGGCCGGGCGTAGCGACAATGATCTGTACACCGCGCTCGAGTGCGGCGAGCTGCGGCTTAATGTCTGCACCGCCGTAAACCGCCAGCACCTTTACGTCCGGCAGGCAGGAGGCAAAGCTCTGCAGGTCACGCGTGATCTGCATGCAGAGCTCGCGGGTCGGGCAAAGAATCAGCGCCTGCGGCGCGGCATGGTCAAGATCGAGCAGTTCAAGAATCGGCAGGCCGAAGGCGGCGGTTTTTCCGGTGCCGGTTTGCGCCAGCGCCACCATATCGCGGTCGCTTTCGAGCAGGAAAGGAATCACTTCGCCCTGCACGGGCGTCGGTGTTTCAAAGCCGAGTTTGGCAATTCCCTCAAGCAATTCGGGGCAAAGCCCCAGTTCGGTAAACTTCATTTCTTATCCCCAATGTTCGTTTGCAGGAACCCAAAACCGATCTCCATCCTGCAACTAAACACCGGGGCCTCAGAATCTGAGGGCGCGCGGAAGATGAGGGCAGACGGATAAAAGATCAACCATAAAGCATGGTAAAAAATGTGGTGGAGCGGATGAGGATCGAACTCACGACCTCCACATTGCGAACGTGGCGCTCTACCAATTGAGCTACCGCCCCAAAGAAGCTCTGGAATATATCCGCGGCCTTTTTACCGGACAAGCGTTTAATCTTTGAAATGCTCGAAGGCCTTGCGTTCCAGCACCGCACCGTCGAGCGTCAGGACTTCGGGTTCGGAAGTGATACTTCCTATTTTAAAAAGAGGAATATCGCAATCTGCAGCAGGCTCACTGCGAGCCGTAAAAAGCAGTTCAAAGTCCTCTCCGTCAAACAGGGCCTCTTCAACCGTTCCGTTTAACGGAATGGCATCGCTTTCAATCTCCGCGCCGACGTTTGACGCGTTGAGAATGTGGCGAAGATCCGTGGCAAGGCCATCGCTGAGATCCATCATGGCGGTAACAAACCCGCACTCGCGCAGCCATTTGCCTTCTGTAACACGCGGCGTAAATGTGAGATGCTTTCCGCTTTTCTGCGCGCCGCCGAGCGGGCCGGTGACATAGATGGCATCGCCGGGTCTTGCACCGGAGCGAAGCAGTGCCGTCCCTTTGGGCACGCGCCCCACCCCGAAGACGTGCAGTTCAAACGCCGGGCCTTCGGAAAGGTCGCCGCCGACCACTTCGGTGTCGAATCGCTCACAGAGCGTCGTGAAGCCCGCATAGACTTTTTCGAGACGCTCCACGTTTTCGGTGCCGGGGGCAACCACGTTGACGAGCAGGTACTGCGGCTCGGCGCCCATCGCGGCAAAATCGCTCAAAACGCGCCCGGCGGCTTTATGGCCGATCTGTTCGGGTGCGGCATCGGGCGTGAAATGCACACCCTGAATCAGCGGGTCGGAGGTGAGAACGAGGTCGTACAACGAACCTTCCTGCGACAGGACGGCGCAATCGTCGCCAACGGCTTTCAGGTTTGCAGTCAGCGCGGCAATGGCGTTATGCTCTCCGATATCTTTGAGAGTTTTCATCTGTGCAAAAGCTAGAACAGGTACGTCTTATGAACAAGAAAGTTTTGGTGACCGGCGGAGCCGGATTTCTGGGAATCAATCTGATCCGCTACCTGCTGCATCAGGGGGTGACGGATATCGTCTCGCTGGACATGGCGGAATTTGACTATCCGGAAAAGGATCGCGTTAAAATCATCAAAGGCGATATTCGTGACAAAAATGCGGTGCGCGAAGCGATGAAAGGCGTCCAGTGGGTCGTCCATACCGCCGCCGCCCTTCCGCTTTATAAAAAGGATGAAATTTTTTCGACCGACATTGAGGGCACGCAAAATTTAATTGAAGAGGCTCACCACGAAATGGTGGAGCGATTCGTCCACATCTCCTCGACCGCCGTGTACGGCATCCCCGACCACCACCCGCTGGCGGAAGACGATCAATTGATCGGCGTCGGCCCGTATGGCGTAGCGAAGATCAAAGCGGAAAAGGTCTGTCTGGAATACCGTGAAAAAGGAATGTGCGTGCCGATCCTCCGCCCGAAGTCATTCATCGGGCCCGAGCGGCTCGGCGTCTTCGCGCTTTTCTACGACTGGGCCAAAGACGGAAAAAACTTTCCGATGATCGGCAGCGGCAACAACCGGTATCAACTGCTCGACGTTGAAGACCTGTGCGAAGCCATCTATCTCTGCCTGATCAAAGACGCGGAAATTACAAATGACATCTTCAACGTCGGCGCGACCGACTTCACAACGATGAAAGAGGACTATCAGGCAGTGCTCGACCGCGCGGGCCACGGCAAAAAGATAATCGGCTTCCCCGCGAAGCCGCTGATCTGGGCGCTGCGCATCCTTGAGTTCTTCAAGCTTTCGCCGCTCTACAAATGGGTCTATGAAACCGCCTGCGAGGATTCATTCGTCTCGACGGAAAAAATCGAGCAGAAGCTTCATTTCTATCCCAAGTTTTCCAACAAGCAGGCGCTGGTGCGCAATTATGAGTGGTATCTCGACAACCTGCACACCTTCGAAAATGCGGGCGGCATTTCGCACCGCGTCCCGTGGAGCCAGGGAATCCTGAAATTTTTTAAACTATTCTTCTAGATCAGCTACAACCCGAAAATAAGGAGTTTCCCAGCGAATGAATAAAACTTGCGAATGAACTTTCTTCTGTGATTTTCCCCATTCGTAAATTTTATTCATTCGTTGGGCAGGTTCTTCTTCGCTGTGAATATGAAGGAATGAAAAACATGAAAAGTAGGATTCTTCTCAGTGGAACGCTTATTTGCGGCCTGATGCTTACCGGATGCGGACAGCCATCTAATGCAGAGCGCGATGCCGCAGACGAAAAGGATGCCCGCGTTCGCAACGGCCTGGAACAGGTGCATCTCAAAAACTGGGACAAAGCTATCGAACAGTTCGAAGCCGCGCTGGCTAAAAATCCGGCCCTTGCCCGTCCCAACCTGGAGCTGGCACTGATTTATCATCAGCAGAAAAAAGATTATATCCGTGCGATCTACCACTACAAAAGCTACCTCGGAAAACGCCCCGACACCGAAAAGCGCGCGCTGATCAACGGATGGGTGGATCAGGCCAAAATTTCACTGGCGGGAGAAATCGGCCGGTCAATCGGCAGCATCTCGGAGGAACTGGTGCGCCTGACCCGCGAGAACAACCTGCTCCGCAAACAGCTCAATGAGCTGCGCGGCACCAAAAATATTTCGGCTTCCGCCGCCGCCGTCGTCCCATCCGCGAAGAACGTCGGGACTATGGAGGAGAGGCCGTCCGAAGAGCCCGTTGCGAAAACAGAACCCGTCGCCGAACCGGTAAAGCCCAAACCGGCACCTGTCGCACGCACGTATAGAGTGCAGCAGGGTGATACCCTTACGCGGATTGCCGCCACCGTGTACGCCGACAGCAGCCAATGGAACAGAATCTACGAAGCCAACCGCGATAAAATGACCAGCGAAAACGATTTGAAGGCCGGACAGGTCATCATCATTCCGAACATAAAGTAG
>JAOZSE010000104.1:0-1347 GCA_029939835.1 Pontiellaceae bacterium | reverse complement strand
ATCCCTTCGAACTTCATTCGGGCATTGGGTATTTCGGTTTTAGGATTTTCCCTTCGACTTCGAAGGGCTATATTCCCGACATGATTTCAGCAGTCATATTTGATTTTGACGGCATCATCGTCGACTCCGAGCGGCTCCACTTCGCGGCCTTTAGCAAAGTGCTCGCGCCTCGCGGCAAATCCTTTTCCGGGGAGGAGTACGTCGAAACCTTCATCGGCTTCGACGACCGCGACACCTTCCGCACCGCCTGCCCTAACATCAGCGGAGCCGAGCTAAACAAACTGATCACTGAAAAGGCCGCCGCATTTCAGCATCTGCTGGAAACCGAGGGTGCCCCCGCCCTGCCCGGCGCGGCTGAACTGATCAAAAAACTCTCCGGCAGCATTCCAATTGCGATCTGCTCCGGCGCGCTGCGCGAAGATATTATGCCGGTACTCGTCAGCCTCGGGATCGACAACGCATTCGACGCAATCGTGACGGCCGACGACACACACATCAGCAAACCCGATCCCGCCCCGTACCGGCTCGCTATGGAACGCCTTGCTGTAGCCGCGCCCGATGGGCGCGGAATCACGCGGCGGGCCGCCGCATCCACAGACACGCGGCGACCCGCCGCATCTACAGGGGTCGAATTCGCCGTGGCAATTGAAGACACGCCTGCGGGCATCGCCTCAGCCAAAGGCGCAGGCCTGCGTGTTTTAGCTGTCACCAACAGCTACGAAAAAGAAGCACTCAAACAGGCCGACCGGATTGTCGATTCTCTCGAAGGACTCACGCTCGAAAAGCTGCATGAGATTTTTTAGAGCGTATTTAGAAAAACTGTAGCCGCCAATCTGAATACAAGTGGGGCGGACACTCCTGTCTGCCCAGCCTTCGCAGACAAGAGTGTCTGCGGCACAAATCACTCAACGGCTATGGCATTTTTCAAACCGCTATAGCCGCCCGCCGTCGCTTTTCAAGCTATGGCGGACAGGCGAAAGAACGTAAAACGTGGAAGCGGCTTCCAGCCGCTGGCCACGAGGCTGGAAGCCTCGTCCACATTGTTGAATCAATCTTCCAACTCCACACCGATTTTGTAGAAGCCCGCTCCGTTGCTGTGGATATCATCCGTAAAGGAATTCACCGTCCACGGAATGTTGCTGCCGATGAGTTCGAACCCATTGAGAAGATTCGTCGTCCAGTAGATCCGATAAACGCGCCCGGAGGTCGCGTTCCACCCAAGAACAGGCTGCGGTGAGTATTGCTGAAGCGAGGTTAGGAATTTGCTGTTCGGATCGTTCGGATCCAGCCCGGCGATGTAGGCTTCTAGCACCGTATTGACGCCATTGGAACAGACAGTATCCGGAT
>JAOZSE010000025.1 GCA_029939835.1 Pontiellaceae bacterium | reverse complement strand
CCGGTTCCGGATAAGATTGGCCAAATCCTCGCACCCGCCCTGCCTGCGGTCAAACCAAAACCGGATCAAGCGCAGGAAGCATCAGCCGGATCGGACTGATCCGTCAGATCTGCCTGTCCGCTACAGCTTGCTAAAGCGATGGCGGACGGTTAGATTTCCCTGCAATGGTTGAGCGAATTGCAGAGGAAATGGAGCCCGTACGACTGGATGCCTGGCTGGCGGAGGAGGAGCCGGAACATTCGCGGGCACGCTGGCAGGCTCTGATTAAAGAGGGGCTGGTCACCGTCAACGGCAGGGCGGCGAAAAAAAACCGTCATCTGCGCGACGGCGACCGCGTGGCGTGGGAAATCCCCGAGCCGGTCGAGGCCACCCCGCAGCCCGAAGACATTCCGCTCGATATTCTCTACGAAGATCACGATCTCATTGTCATCAACAAACCCGCCGGGCTGGTCGTGCATCCCGCCGCAGGCAACGAGACGGGCACGCTGGTGAACGCCCTGCTTCATCATTGTACCGATCTCGCGGGTATCGGCGGCGAAATCCGCCCCGGCATCGTTCACCGGCTCGATAAGGACACCAGCGGCGTGATGGTGGCCGCTAAAAACGAAGTCGCACTGAATGAGCTTTCGCGGCAATTCAGGTATCGCGAGACAGAAAAGGAATACCTGGCGCTGGTCTGGAGTGTCCCAAAGGATAAACGCGGAACCGTCCGGAATACGATCGGGCGGCATCCGATTCATCGTAAGAAAATGGCGGTCAACGTCCCCAACGGGCGCAACGCGGTTTCGCACTACGAAGTGATTGAACCGCTTAATGGAGCCGCGCTGGTGCGCGTGCGGATTGAAACGGGCCGCACGCATCAGGTGCGCGTGCACATGGCTCATATAAAAACTCCCATCATCGGCGACAAGGTTTACGGCCGTGTGCGCAAAGCAGGAATCAAAGCGGATCGTCAGATGCTGCACGCCGAAAAACTTTCATTCTCCCACCCGAAAACGAACAAACGGATGCGGTTTGAAGCGCCGCTGCCGAAAGATTTTCAGACGGCTCTGGCGCAGCTTCGCGATATCTCCGCGAACCGCGAAATTCCTGAAGAGCCGTTTCGCAAGACGCCCGAAGAACCGTTTTGAGTTTCATGCAACCCGCAATCGTCTTGACCATATGACGCAAACAGCCGAAGATTCGACTCCATGCTGAACCGGCTTACACACAGGCTCAACTATCTGATCGGCCCCGTGGCGGTCTTCGGCTTTATCCTGCTGATGTTCGAGCACAGCGAATTCGCGCGCGGACACGCCGTGCTCATCCGTGAACTCAACCTCTGGATGCTTGGTCTCTTCGCGGTGGACGTGCTGCTGAACTGGCTCGCCAACCGCGCAAAACTCCGCTACTTCCGCACCCACTGGTTCGACCTGATTGTTTTCGTTCCGCTGATTCAGCTTCTATCCCGGACAGAAGGCGGAACCCTCTCAGTCATCCTGCGCCAGACGGCGATCTTTGCCATGCTGATTTCGCGCACGCGCCGCGTCCATAAATTCATCACCCTCTTCAGCCTGAAACCCGCGCAGCTGATGCTGATGAGTTTTGCGGGTGTCATCGTCGTCGGCACCATCCTGCTGCTGCTGCCCGCCGCCACGGTCGCCGGTGAAACCACCGGCCTGCTCGACGCGCTCTTCACCGCCACCTCGGCCACCTGCGTGACCGGCCTGATCGTTCACGACACCGCAACGCACTTTACGGCCTTCGGGCAGCTGATCATTCTCGCCCTTATTCAGATCGGCGGGCTGGGCATTATGACCTTCTCGGTATCGCTTGCACTGCTGATGCGTCGCGGCGTTTCGATGAAAGACCAGAGCATTATGCAGGACGTGCTTGATCAGGATACCCTGCTGAGCGTGCGCCGGCTGGTCGGCTTTATCGTCACCATGACTTTTGTACTGGAGCTGGCCGGCGCGGCCATCCTGTTCACGGTCATGCGCCCGATGTTCGACCACAGCTGGGAGGCCGGCTGGCATGCGCTGTTTCATTCCGTTTCCGCCTTCTGCAACGCGGGCTTTTCCACTTTCAGTGACAGTCTGTCCGGCTTCGCGTACAACGTGCCGGTCAACCTGACCATCGGCGGACTGATTGTGCTCGGCGGCATCGGCTTTGTCGTGATCGGCGACTTCCATAGGGCGCTGAAGAACTGGATCAAAAACCGGCGCGGACCGCGTCATAAGTTCCGCATTCAAAGCCGCCTCGCGCTCGGCTGGACGGGCGGGCTGATTCTTTTCGGCACCGGCCTGGTCTACTGGATCGAACACAACCAACTGCTCGACGGTATGGGCTATAACAATGCGCTGCTGGTTTCCCTCTTCCAGTCCGTTTCCACGCGCACGGCCGGCTTCAACACCTGCAATATCGGCATACTGCAGCCCGCGACGCTTTTCCTCTTTATTGTACTGATGTTCATCGGTGCCTGTCCCGGCGGAACCGGCGGCGGGATCAAGACCACCACCCCCGCCGTCCTTTGGTCAATCATCCGCGCGGGCTTCCAGCGGCGCGAAGAGGCCGAGCTCTACCGCCGCACCATTCCGGTCGAAACCATCCAGAAAGCGGTGATGGTGCTCTGCTCCTCCCTGCTGCTCGTTTGCGGCGCGATCGGGCTGATGGCCGTTTTTGAGCCGGACAAAAATTTTATGGCTCTCTCTTTTGAAACGGTGAGTGCGTTCGCCACGGTCGGCCTCTCCACCGGCATCACCTCCGAGCTGTCAGTGCCGGGGCGTATTTTGATTACGCTGCTGATGTTCGTCGGCCGTCTCGGCCCGCTCACCATCGGCTTCGCGTTTATGCTGCGGCAGAAGCGGCCCGCAAAATACAGCTATGCCGAAGAACGCATTATGATAGGGTGAAAAGAAAAAATGTGGAGTGCGCAGGCTTGCCTGCGCCTTGTTCGCCGAAGCTAGCTTCGGCGTTTGAAAGCGGCAGCAAGCTGCCGCACTCCAAAACAAATCGAGGTTTATTATGAGAAATATTGCAGTAATCGGACTGGGCGGCTTCGGCAGCTCCGTAGCGCGCGAACTGACTGAAAAAGGTGTGCAGGTGCTCGCTATTGACCGCACCCGTGACCTAGTCGAAGCCATCAAGGATTCCGTCGCGCACGCCGCCACGCTCAATTCGACCGACGAAGAGGCGCTGCGCGCCGTCGGCATTCAGAACGTGGATGTCGCCGTCATCTGCATCGGAAAAGATATTGAAGCCAACCTCCTCACCACCATCCTGCTCAAAAAGATGGGGGTGCACCGCATCTGGACGCGCGCGCTCAGCCCGCTGCAGCAAGAAATTCTCAAAATGCTCGAAGTGGACAACATCGTGAACCTCGAAAAAGAGATGGGCGGGTTTGTCGCCACCAGCCTCGCTTCGGCCAATATCACCCGCCACATTCCGCTCACCAAAGGCCACAGCATTGTCGAAGTGCAGGTGCCTTCCGAATTCGCCGGCAAAACCCTGCGCGAGCTCGATCCGCGCAACCAGTACAACATCAACATCGTCGCCATCAAAAAAATGGTGCCGGGCATTAACGAACAGGGCGAACGCATCATGGAGGAATCCATCGAAGATGTGCCGAAGCCCGATGATGTACTCGAGGAAACCGACCGGCTACTGATTGTCGGCAGCGATAAAAATGTGGAGCACTTCGCCAACCGGTAAACCGCCATGACCTCAAACCTGCTCACTATTATTTGGATTTTTCTGCCGCTCTGCTGGCTGACCGCTGGCTTCATCGTGTGGGAAAATACATCGGCACCGTCCAACTGGATGGCGGCCGGGCTGCTCGGCATCTGCCTTTTTTGCTGGATATACCTGACCGCGCGCATAGTCGGTTTCCGGCGGCGGCTCTCCAACTTCCTGTCGCGCCTGCTCAAGGGCGACTACGAAACCGGCATCCACATGAGCACCGCTTTCTGCGACGAATTCTATTCGATTGAAGACACCGCCAACCGGCTCGTCGAGCGGCTGCGTATCTACGACCGCCTGCGCGCCGACCGTGTTTCCATCCACGCGCGCGTGCTTGATCTCATCCTCCGGCAGGTGAAAGAGCCACTCATCACCGCCGATGTCGAAAAAGAGGTCTTTGTTTTCAACCCCGCTGCGCAGAAAGTGCTGGGAATCGAGCGCAAAAGCTTTTCGTTCGAGTCCGTTCTCAAACCCGCCGCCAATCAAAGTTTCGCCCACCTCTTCAAAGAGGTGGTTTCCGGTCGTAAAGTCAACACCGAGGGCACCTGCCTGCTTCAGCTTCCGGGCATGAACGAGCCGCTGCGAACCGCCCTGGAATTGCTGCCGCTGCGCGACCGCGACGAAATCGTCCGCTTTGCGGTGCTCTCTCTCGCGACCCACAGCACCGGATCATACGCATCATGAGTCAGCGCGACCAGTTCATCAGTGATCTCGAGAATTTTCTCGAAGACCAAAAGGAGGAGGGTGTCCAGACGCTGGACATTTCTCCGGAGACGCTGGTTGCCCTGAAGGCTTCCACCCAAAAGGCCGACCAGAAACCCGCCGCAAAACCGGCCTCGCCCCGTCCCGCATCGTCTGCTGCACCGCCGCAAAGCACCGTCAACGTTTCCGGTAAAACGCTCGAAGAAATTGCGGGGCAGATTCGCGTCTGTTCCGCCTGCCCGCTATGCAACTCGCGCAAAAACACCGTGCCCGGCGAAGGCAACGCAAACCGCCCCGACATCATGTTTATCGGTGAAGGCCCCGGCGCCGATGAAGATGCGCAGGGCCGCCCCTTCGTCGGCGCGGCGGGCCAGCTGCTCGACAAAATGATCAAAGCGATGGGCTACCAGCGCGAAGAGGTCTTCATTGCCAACATCGTCAAATGCCGCCCGCCCGGCAACCGCGTACCCCTGCCCGCCGAAATGGATGCCTGCCTGCCCTGGCTGCGGGCGCAGACTGCGCTTATTCAGCCTAAAATTATCGTCGCGCTCGGCAAAACCGCCGTGCAGGGACTGCTTCACGAAGAGGTCGCCATCACCCGCTTCCGCGGTACGTGGTGCACGTACGAAGGCATAAACCTCATGCCGACCTACCACCCCGCCTACCTGCTGCGTTCGCCCGGCAAAAAGGGCGAAGCGTGGGCCGACCTCAAAGCCGTCCTCAATAACCTCGGCAAAGAGCCCCCGATAAAGAAAGGATAATGTACCATGTGGTTTAGGATTCTTATTGCAGCGGCGGTCTTCGGTTATATTCTGATTGTCCTGTGTCGAAAATACAGATGCCATGGAGCCTTGCGCTGCCCGCACTGCCGGAATCGTTTTCCAAAGCCCCGCGACACGGGAAATGAGTACACCGCGCCTCAAAACGCGTTCACCTGTAAATGCTGCGGCTGCAGAATTGACGAGTTCAGCAATGCGCTCTCTTTCCCCGACGATGCCGACAGCCCTGAGTTCTGGTAGTTGCGGAAATGAAACGATGCTTATTCTCTATATCATCACGGCATTGCTCACGGGCCTTTCGCTTTTGGCGAGTCCCCGTAAGACCGGACGCGCCCTCCGGATCGCGCTTCGCCGATTCCTGAAAATCGCCCCGGCATTCCTCGGCATGCTCATGCTGGTTGCCGTGGCCCTCTATCTCTTCCCGGACCACGTGCTGGGGCAGATGCTGGCCCGCGAGAACAAATGGATCGCCGCGGGAAGCGCGATCGGGGTCGGTTCCGTGTCGATCATGCCGGGATTCATCGCCTTCCCGCTATGCGGCATCCTGCTCAATCAGGGGGCGCTATACATGGTTCTCTCTGCCTTCTCTACCACTCTGATGATGGTGGGGGTGGTGACTTTTCCCCTGGAGAGGATGTATCTCGGTACCCGGCTGGCGCTCTGCCGAAACGGCGTCAGTTTCATCATAGCCATCGTCGTGGCCATCGCCACGGGGCTCTTTTTTGGAGAGTTGCCGTGAAAAGTTTAAAGCAGCATCCATGGACGGCGGGCGCCAGCGTGCTATTCAGCCTCTTCATCCTCGGCTCCTTGTGTACCGGTTTCGCGCCGGGAAAAGCAATCGGACAAAACTTCCTGTTATTTCTCGGGCAGATGCTCCGGGTTCTGCCCTGCATTTTCATACTGATCGGACTTTTCGATGTCTGGGTCAAAACTGAGTCCGTTGAAAAGCACCTTGGCCACGGCTCAGGCCTCTTGTCCTATGGCTGGGCCGTTCTGCTGGCAGGAACAACGGTCGGAGGTCTCCATGTCGCGCTCCCGGTCGCCCATGCCCTGTATATAAAAAGGGCCAGGCTGAGCGTTGTTCTCGTTTTCCTGTCCGCAGCCGGAGCCTGCCGAATACCCATGACGCTCTTCGAGGCCTCTTTTCTGGGATGGCGTTTCACCTGCATCCGCTTTGCCGTTTCCCTGCCACTGATCCTGCTCTCCTCCGCCACAATCGGATGGTGGTTTGACCGCCTGCACTACCGGTTGCCTGATGCGGGTGAAATGACGCCGGACAAATAATAAACATCCACGCGGCGAAAATGAAAGTTGCGGCTTCTAACGCGGCTTGACTCCAAAAGAGACTCATAGATAATGGCGCGGTTATGATTAAGGTTGAAAACCTGACCAAGAATTTTGCGGGACAGACCGCAGTGGATGACGTCTCGTTCGAGGTGGAGCGCGGCGAGATCGTCGGGTTCCTCGGCCCCAACGGCGCGGGTAAAACCACGACGATGCGGATGCTCACCGGCTTTCTGCAGCCGACACGCGGTGCGGTGGAAATCGCAGGCTGCGATGTGTTTGAAGACCCGATCGAGGCACGGCGGCACATCGGCTACATGCCGGAGAGCTGCCCGCTCTACCATGAGATGCGGGTGGATGAATATCTCACCTTCCGCGCGGTGATCAAAGGCGTGCCGCGCCGCGCGATCCGCGGGCGGCGCGACACGGTAAAGGAACAGTGCGGCCTCACCGAAACCGGACGGCGCATCATCGGCCAGCTCTCGAAGGGCTACCGCCAGCGCGTCGGTCTCGCCGACAGCCTGCTCCACGAACCCGACCTGCTGATTCTCGATGAGCCGACCGTCGGGCTCGATCCCAACCAGATCCGCGAAGTGCGCGAACTGATCCGCCAACTCGCCAAACGTCATACCCTGCTGCTTTCCACCCATATTCTGCCGGAGGTGGAAATGACCTGCCGCCGGATTCTGATCATCAACGGAGGGCGGATCGTCGCCTCGGATACGCCGGACAGCCTGCAAAAGCGGCTGATGGGCGACGCGCTGATCAGTGTGGAGATTCCGGGCGATGGGGCGACGATCAAGGCCGGACTGCTGGAGATGGAGGCCGTGGACGTGGTGACACACGAGCCGCTGGACGATGGCTGGCACCGGTTTCGTATCGATTCGTCCGCACCGGGCATCCGCACGCAAATTTTCGACTGCGCGGTTTCCAAAGGCTGGAAACTGCGCGAACTGCACCTCGAGAGTCGTTCGCTGGAGGATATTTTTGTGGCGATCACCCGTAACAACGGTGAAGCGGAGGTGGGGAAATGAGAACCTTTTTTGCACTCTGGCGCCGCGAGCTGGCCGCTTGTTTTCTCTCGCCGATCGCCTATGTCATGCTGATGTTTTTCCTGCTGGTAACGGGTTGCGGGTTCTATTGGCTGGTAAAAGAGCATTTGGAAGTGATGCGCGCCGCACAGGGTCTGATGGTGGTGATCTGGGCCTGCATGCTGATTGTCCTGCCGATCCTCACCATGCGCGCCTTCGCCGAAGAACGCAAAAGCGGCACGTTTGAAACGCTGATGACCGCACCGGTGCACGACTCCGCCGTGGTACTGGCTAAGTTCGCAGGCTCCCTTCTCTTTTTCCTGCTGATGTGTCTGCCGACCCTGCTCTATCTGCTGGCCATCCAGCTGCTTTCGCCGGAAACCGCACACCTGCTCGACGCGGGCGCCATCGCCGGCGGCTATCTGTCGGTTGCACTGATCGCTTCAGCATTTATCGCGATGGGCCTGCTGGCCTCGGCGCTGACCTCCAATCAGATTATCGCGGCCATCGCCTCCTTTTCGGTGATGAGCATCCTTTTCTTCGGAGGGCTGTTTGAACCGCACCTTTCGCGCAGTCCGGCGGTGCGCGAGATCGGCGGCTATCTTTCTTCGGCACTGCACCTGATGGAAGCGGCACGCGGGATTTTCGACAGCCGTACGCTGGTACTCTATCTGAGCCTGACCGTCTTCTTCCTCTTCGCCACCGTTAAAACCATTTCCACCCGACGCTGATTATGAAAACCCGCAGACATCGTATCATCGTGACGCTGAATACCGGCGCGGCCCTGCTGCTGACCGCGGCGCTCATTCTGATGGTGAACTATCTCTCCTACCGCCACTATTACCGGGCCGACTGGAGCACGACGCAGTTCTACCACCTTTCTGCCAAAACCGTCAGCCTGCTCGAAACCCTTGATAAACCGGTGGAAGTGACAGTCTTTTTCCAGCCGGGCAACGTGCTCTATGAAGACATCCACAACCTGTTGCGCGAGTATAAATTCCGCTCCCCGAAACTTAAAATCCAGTGGGTGGATCCCGACCGCGACATCGCGCAGACGGAGGAGATGGCGGTCAAGTATCAGGTAACCGAGCCGAACGTGGTGGTCTTCGACTGCGAGGGACGAAGAACCTATAAGCGTACGGACGAAATCGCGGAAATCGACGCCTCGAGAGGCGACCCGCGTATCGTGACGTTCAAAGGCGAACTGGCCTTCTCCTCCGCCATTCAAGATGTCTCGCAGGAAACGGTGCCGGTGGTTTATTTCCTGACCGGCCACGGTGAGCGCGATATCGCCGACTTCGACCGTCGTCGCGGCTTCTCCGGTGCAGCACAGCTGATTGAACGCGATAATGTTGAGGTGAAAGCCCTGCTCCTCAGCACCGAAAAACAGATTCCTGCCGACTGCGCCGTGCTGATTGTCGCGGGCGCTTCACAGAGTATGTCGAAGCCGGAAGCCGATATCATTGCTTCGTGGCTGCGGCGCAGCGGGCGGATGCTGGTGCTCGCCGATGCCGGAAAAACCTCCGGGCTCGAAAAACTGCTGAGCGACTGGGGTGTGGTGCTCCGGGCCGATACCGTGCTCGACCCCGCGCGTACACTGACAGGCCGCGAAGTATTTGCTGCCGCCTACAACCGCCATCCCATCACCGAAAAACTCGGCACGACCGCCGCGATTTTCCACCTTCCGCGCTCCGTCGAGCCCGACTACGCGGCACAGACTCAAGCCGCTGAAGACCGCCCCGTCGTGACACCGCTGGCGCTTTCCTCTGCGGACGGCTGGGCTGAAACCCAGCTGGAACAATCGCCCGCCCGGTACGACGAAGGCACGGAAGATCTGTCCGGCCCCGTCTCGATGGCGGTGGCCGTCGAAAAAGGCAGCACGGAAGGCCTCCTCGACATGCAAATCCGTCCAACCCGCCTTGTGGTCTTCGGCGATTCGGGCTTCATTTCCAACAGCGGGCTGACGGGTGGTGACACCAGCCTGTTCATGAGCTCACTCAACTGGCTGCTCGACCGCGAACAGCTGATGGCGATTGCCCCCCGGCCGGTGGACGACACACGACTTAAGCTGACCCGCTCCGACCTGCGGATATTTTTCTGGAGCATCGTGACGGGTATTCCGGCATCGGCGGCCGCGCTCGGCTTCATCATCTGGCTTCGAAGAAGAAAATAGCTTCATGAAAAAAAACTTTACCACGCTTCTGCTCCTTCTTGGCGTCCTGCTGCTCGGCGCTTTTATCTGGCTTTTTGAACGCCACGCCGAAACCTCCGTCGCGCAGGAACGGCGGGAACGCACCGTCTTCGCGGTCTACCCTGAAACCATTGACTTCATCCGCCTCGAACGCGACGACGTACAAATTGAGTGTGCCAAAAAAAGCGGCGTGTGGCGGCTGGTGGTTCCGACCGACGCGCCGGTGGACGAAGGCGTCGTCGAAAAAATGATCGCCGGTATGGCCCGGGTCGAGCGCGGTGAGCGGGTTACCGCCAAAACCTTGCGTGACCGCGATCTGACCGCGGCCGACTACGGTTTCGATCCGCCGCGCGCGCGCATTACCTTTAAAAACAATCACGGCACCTTTACCTGGCTGATCGGCCGCGATGCCCCGCTCGGCGAAATGCTTTATGTTATGCCCGAAGACGGGAACGACATCATTGCCGCGCCGCGCACACTGCTGAATCTCGTACCGAAGGATCCGGCATGGATCCGTGATCGTACGCTTTTCCACGGAGAACTCGCTACCGTGCGCGGCCTCGATCTGCGCCGGCCGGCCGGATTTCTTCAGCTGCGTCGGACGGAACAGAGCTGCTGGATGATGCAGCAGCCGCGCACCGGCCGTGCCGGCAGTCCGGCTGTTCATGCGCTGCTCGAAAAGGTGTTTTCGGCCCGGATCGGCTCTTTTATAACCGACACCCCCTCCGACCTCACGGTGTACGGTCTCGAGGAACCGGCCTATGAACTCACGCTCTTTGCGCAGGACGAGAGTACGCAGACCCTGCGGATCGGCAAAGCACCGCCCGATGAGCCCGAAATGCGTTTCGCCAAATGGGTGGAGAACGATTCGGTTTTCACCGTGCCCGCCGCGTGGCTTGCGGAAATGGATCTGAATGCCGAAACGCTGCGCGATTACCACCTGCTGGGGCTGCAACCCGAGTCCGTCACTGCCCTGAAAATTACGCAAAGTGAGCGGCATGTTGAACTCGTCCGCAGCAACGGCGTGTGGAGCATCGTCCGGCCGACCCGCTGGCCCGCCGAACCGGCGCGGGTGGACGAACTGCTTCAATCGCTGATACCGGCCGCCGTTGCCGCCTTCGTGGATGACCCCGATACGAACCAGACCGCGCTCATCGCCGCCGCGCCATGGGTCATTGAACTCAGCGACGATGGTGCGCTGCACACCTTGCGCATCAGTGCGGAGCACAAGGGACAGCGCCTGGCACAGCAGAACCAGGAACGGTCGCTCTGTGTGGTCTCCGGCGAAACCGTTCGCGATAAATTCGCCGATCAGCTTTTCTACCGGAACCGCACCGTGCTGGAGATCAACCCGGGCCAGATTGATAAAATTACTGTGCGCATCGGAAAAACCGAGCAGAGCGCGCAGAAGAACAGCGAAGGCTCGTTCCTTTCCACCGACCCGACCCGCCGCACCGACAGCGAAACGCTCACTGACCTGTTCCGGACACTGAGCCGCCTGAAGGCCGAGCGTTATACGGAATTTAATCCCGCTTCACTGGAGCCCTACGGACTGGCAGAACCGGCGGCTGAAGTCTCTATCGGCCTGACCGGAACCAATACCATTGGACGAATCCTTTTGATCGGCAATGAAACGCCCGACGGACGATTTGCCATATTGCAGGGTCAGAATATTGTTTTTGTCCTGTCCAGACAGTCAGCCCAAACGCTGACCCGCGAACTGACACAGCCCGCCGCCGGCAATCATGACTGAAAACAAAAAGCGTTTTGTCCGTTCAGGCAAAATCATCCTGCATTTGCTGCGGTTGACCGGATTTGTGCTGGGTCTGATTCTGCTTCTCGCTCTCTTTCACCTGCTGGTGATCGGCCTGCCCGCAGGCGTTGTCCGGCAAATCACCGCGCACGCACAGGAAGCCGGGCTGCCGATCCGTATTGAATCCATCAAGCTTTCGCCGCTCCACGGATGGGTATTCAATGAGGTGCGGCTCTACAGCATTTCGCCTGACGATTTGAAACCGCTGCTGCAAACCCGCAAGCTTTATGTCCGCTGCCTGCCCGTCGACTGGCGCAATCCCGCACGCCGCGGACTGGATGTTTCGCTCTACAGCAAGGATATTTCCGTCTCGCTCGGCCAGCCGTGGGAAGCGGTTCTTCCCGAAGACCATCCCTTCTGCTCCGCCAAACAGGCGAGGGCCTCCCTCACGCTCCGCCGCAACAGTCTCGTCGTCGGCCATGCCGAAGCTCTCTGGGGTGGTGTTCAGTTTCGTGCCGCCGGCACCACGGAGTTTGCCGGAGACGGAACCCGGACCCCGCTGCCGGTCGAAGCGCGCCGCAAGGCCGCGGAGTTTGCCCAAAGCATGGCAAAACTCGAATTCAAGGCCGCGCCGCAGATTGATCTGCAATTTAACACCTATGCCGCGCAGCCAGCCGCCAGTTTTCTGGACGGCACACTCCTCGCCGAAGGATTATCCCGGGGCGGAAAAACCTATGACCGCATCACCGCCGCACTGAGCTTCCGCCAGCGGCTTTTCAAACTGACGGAACTGCAGGTCGCGCAGCAGAGCGGAAAACGGCTGACGGCTTCCGGCACACTTGATTTCGATACACAGGCAGCTCAACTAACGGTTGATAATACGCTCCCTGCGGAAGAACTGCTGGGCCTGCTGCCGGATCGCATCCGGGCCAATTGTGCCGCCTGGAATCTGACGCCCTTCGGAGCACTCGATTTCCAGCTAACCTGCGGCCCCGCGTCACGTGAGCAACTCTTCAAACAGTTCCGCGCCGACGTGCACGACGCCCGCCTGCGCCGAAACGGACTGGTGTTTGATCCGCTTTCCTTTCGCTTGGTGCGCGATGGCTCCCGTTTGGAAGCCAGCGAAATTCAGGCCGCGGTTGGCGGCGGCCCGCTCGATGGACAATTCCAGATCGACACCACATCCGGCGCGTGGAGGGCCGCCGTTCACTCCCGTTGCGACCTTGCCCCCCTCCAGTCTCTGGCGGGTGGAGCACTGGCGGAGTTTATCGGACGCTTCGCCTTTACCAACAGCGCGCCGGAACTGCGGCTGGCTCTTTCCCGGGCAGAGACAGGCGCGCCGATCCAGCTAACCGGTGATCTCGTTGCCGACCATTTCACCTGCGTCGGCATTCCACTGGAACACCTTGAAACCTCCATGGCCTACTCCAATCGCATGCTCAATCTCGATCCGCTGCGTGTCTTCAACGCCGACCGGGAGTTTATCGGTAATGTGCAGGTTGATTTCGCTCATCGACTCGGCACCTTCGATGCCGCCAGCAGTTTCGACCCGCGCACCATCGCCCGCGTACTGGCCCCGAACCGGCCCACAGTGCTGGAGAACTTCCGGTTCGAGGGCCCCGTGTATGCCAAGGGTCGGGGCCGCGTGGACTACGGCGCGGGAACCAATCAGGCCTTTAGCGGCACGCTGCACGCCGAACAGGCCGGCGCGGGCCCTCTTCAGGTCGATCTTTTCGACACCCGTATCGAAGGCCGAGGCTCACAGCTGATCTTCACCAACACAACGTTCCGCCTCTGCGACGGCTCCGGGGAAGGTTCGGCGGAGTTTGATCTGATTCTTCGGGACGGCCGTGCGCCCTACCGCATGAATGCCGTCCTCACCCAAATCGATTTTGCGAAGCTGCTGCTACAGGCCGGCACCGGTTATGAGCGCACCCTCGGACAGCTTTCCGCAACGGTTAATTTCACTGCCGAGGCCAAAGCCGGATTCTGGAACTCCGTGCAGGGCAGCGGCTCGGTGGAAATTGAAAAAGGACAGCTGACTGACCTCCCGCTGCTCGGCGGCTTCTCGCGCCTGATCCGAACCTCATTCCCCATGTTCCGCCTCTTTTCCATCTCCAGCTTCTTCGCCGACTACGAACTGCGTGACGGCACCATCCGGAGTGAAAACGTCGAACTCGGCGGCACGCTGTTCAGCACCCGCGCGCGCGGAAGCTATTCGCCCGCCGGCGGTCTTGATTTCGTCGCACAGGCCGCGCCGCTGAAACCGCCAACGGTAGACAAGAAATGGTATCAGCTCAACCAACAGGCCGCCGATGCCGTTCGCTGGGTTACCTCTCCTTTCTTCAAATTCTTCGAATTTAAACTCGAAGGTGACCTCAAGAATCCCGAATGGCGCTTTGTCAACCTGCCCAAAAACGTTTCCGAACTGCTCCAATGATCCAAGCCTACACCCGACAACTGATTTTCCCGCCCGCCCCGCCCTGAACCCCGTGACGAAAAGTATGGAAAACACGAGCAAGAAAAGTCCGAAGTCTGAGCCTGAATTTCACGGAACCCTTTTTTCCCTTTTTGCGTGCGGTCTGCATGCTGTAAAACAAGCGCGATGAAATACCGTTTCAAACACGTTGTAGAGTACGCAGCCCTTCGAACAGTGGCTGGCGTGGTCTGTGTGCTCCCGTATCGCGCGGCGCTGTCCTTGGGATGGGTGCTGGCGTGGATCGCATTTTACGGGATCCGCTTCCGCGTGCAGGAAGCACAGCGGCGCATTCGTGAGGTGTTCGGCGACCGGTTCTCCCGTCGCGAGGTCAGACGCATCGCGTGGATATCGCTGCGCAATACGGTGTTCTGTGCGGTTGAGATGATGCGAGCGCCGCGCATGACGCCGGCATGGTGTGCAAAGATGTTCGATCGGGAACCCGCTGAAAAGATGAAAGAAATGCTGGCGGGCAAAGGGGCCATCCTTGCACTGCCTCACATGGGAACCTGGGAAGTGGCCGGCATCGCGGCCCAGGCGTTCGGGCTCCCTGTTTTCTTTATTACAGGGCAGCAGAAAAACCCTTTGACGAACGCGTGGATGAACCGTATGCGAGGGTTTACGGGTATTGAGACGATTCAGCGCGACGCCTTCGTCCTGAAAAAGGTTATCCGCAACCTGCGTAACGGCAAGATCCTGGCTATGTTGACCGATCTGCGGTCGAGGACACCGGCCCTTTCCGTTAACTTTCTGGGCAAACAGGCCAACCTCGTGGCCGGAACCGGTATGTTCGCCCGGCAGGCCGGTGTACCCGTCTATCCGGTAATCCTTCGACGGGAGGGGTGGACCGGACATTCGTGGGTAATTAAAGATCCGATTTTTCCAGACCCCGAACGCGACCGGGACGAGGACTGGCTGCGGATTGTTCAGCACGTAGTGAATTTGTTTGAGGAAGCCGTGCGAGAGAGCCCGGAACAGTTCTTCTGGTACAACAAACGTTGGGTGCTGGATCCGTTGTCGAAGCCATCCGCTTGACCCGGCATCCTATTTTGGAAGTCGTGCCGCCATCAGCCGGTCAAACACAGAGGTCGGCAGAACCCGCTTCAAGAAGGCCATGGCGTGGGCCGGGATCGTAACGCGGTAGCGTGCTTTCGGGTGTTTTGATTCCAGCGCATGAAGGATTTTGGTTGCGACGTCTTCCGGCGGGCGCGTGAACAGGTCGGGTTTCTTCTCCTGTTTCTTCCGTCGCTCAATCTCGCGGGTATAAGAGTCGGTAAAACGTGAGCCGGCGATATCAAGCATTTCACCCGCGGCTGCGGCATTACGCCGGAATTCCGTGACGATCGCACCGGGCTCGATCAGGCTGACCGAAACTCCGGATGATCGCATCTCGACTCTCAGCGAATCACTGAGCGCCTCCAGCGCGTATTTGCTCGCGCAATAGCTTCCGACAAAGGGGACGGAAATCAGTCCGAAAATTGAACTGATATTGACGATGCGCCCGTACCCCTGCTGGCGGAAACCGGGCACGAAACAGTTAGTCAGCTCCTGCAGACCAAATACATTCACCTCGAACTGGCGACGAAGCGCTTCGCGCGTGATGTCTTCCATGGCTCCGGGCTGGGCAAATCCCGCGTTATTCACCAGAGCGCCTAGGCGGCGGTCAACCCGCTCCAGAACCCGGCCCGCACACTGCTGAACGGAATCGCTATCAGTCAGATCCAGTTAGACCGGGTCAAAGCCGTCCTGCCGGAGCCGGTCGAGATCCTCGGGCTTCCGGACCGTGGGAATGACCTGCCAGCCGCGATCCCGCAGAATGCGGGCCGCAACGGCACCGATCCCCGAGGAGCATCCGGTAATCAAAACATTTCTGGCCTCTATGCGAGGGGTCTTCATAAACCATTCCAAAATAGTGCGTGTTGACAGAACTTGTGAAACATCAGGCTGTACACCTTAAATGATCCGTTGATAAAATCTGCACAATTCCTCTAATGTTTTTAAAAAAATCCGTGTAATCGGGGTCATCCGTGGTAATTTTTCGACCACTTAACACGTAACAACTTAAAACCTGAAACTGTCCTATGACCTCCAGTGAAATCCGCCAGTCGTTCCTCGATTTTTTTGAATCAAAGCAGCACACCGTTGTAAAATCCGGCAGCCTGCTGCCCGATGCACCGAACCTGCTCTTCACCAACGCGGGTATGAACCAGTTTGTGCCGATCTTTCTCGGCCAGTCCAACTGCCCCTACTCCCCCGGCCGCGCCGCCGATACGCAGAAATGCATCCGCGCCGGCGGCAAGCACAACGATCTCGACGATGTCGGCGCCGACACCTATCACCACACCTTCTTCGAAATGCTCGGCAACTGGTCGTTCGGAGACTACTTCAAACAGGAAGCCATCGACTGGGCGTGGGAGCTGATTACCGAAACGTGGGGCTTCCCCAAAGAACGCCTCTACGCCACCTACTTCGGCGGCGACGACAAATCGCCCGCCGATACCGAGGCGCAGGAGTTCTGGTTGAAATATTTGCCCGCCGACCACGTCGTCCCCGGCGACCGCAAAGACAACTTCTGGATGATGGGCGACACCGGCCCCTGCGGCCCGTGCAGCGAACTGCATGTAGATCTCACCCCGGACGGCAATTGCGGTGCCGAACTGGTCAACGCCGACAGCCCGCAATGCATCGAAATCTGGAATCTCGTCTTTATCCAGTTCAACGCCAACCCCGACGGAAACTTCAGCCCCCTGCCCGCCCAGCACGTCGATACCGGCATGGGCTTCGAGCGCGTCTGTTCGATTATGCAATGCACCGACGGCTTTAAGGATTTCTCAGGAGTCATCTCCAACTATGAAACCGACGTCTTCACCCCCATCTTCCGAAAACTGGAAGCGCTCAGCGGTTGCAAATACACTTCCAGCCTGCCCGGCAACCAATCGGCAATCGACAATCAGCAATCGGCAATCGACGTGGCCTTCCGCGTCATCGCCGATCACATCCGCTGTCTCGCTTTCTCGATTGCCGACGGCATCGCCCCGTCCAACGAAGGCCGCGGCTACGTCCTGCGCCGCATCCTGCGCCGCGCCGTCCGCTACGGCCGCGCCCTCGGTTTTCGCGAACCCTTCTTCTACAAACTCGCCGACGTCATCGCCGACAGCTTCGGCGACGCCTTCCCCGAGGTGCGCGCCAATCTCGAGCGCATCACCAAAACCCTCAAAGCTGAGGAGGAATCCTTCAACCGCACCCTCGACCGCGGAATCGAATTGTTCGAAGCCGTTGTTTTATCTCTTCGTGGCGCAGGCGCCTCCGCCTGCGAAAAAATGGCAGACGAGGGCGTCTGCCCCACAAAAGAGTTTCCTGCTGATGAAGCATTCAAACTCTACGACACGTACGGCTTCCCGCTCGACCTCACGGAACTGATGGCCCGCGAGCGCAGCCTCACTGTTGACGCCACCGGTTTTGAAAAGCTGATGAATGAGCAGCGCGAACGCGCGCGCGCCGATCACGCCAAAAAGAAATCGGTCGTGCTGGTCGAAGGCGAAGGGCTTGATGTGAAACCCACGGTGTTTGTCGGTTTCCAAACCTTGGAAAGCGAAGCCGTTGTTGAAGCGGTCTCTCCTGCTGATCCTGAACGTGGCGCAGGCGCCCCCGCCTGCGAAAAAATGGCAGACGAGTGCGTCTGCCCCACCCTCTGTTTCAACATCGTCCTCGACAAAACCCCCTTTTATCCCGAAATGGGCGGACAGGTTGGCGACACTGGGAGACTGCGTCTCATTTTAAATGAAGAGACCGTTGGTGAATTGAAGATTCTGGATACACAGAAACAGGGCGAACTGTTTGTCCACCGCGCCAAACTGGTCAGCGGCCGCGCACCGGAGCCGGGCGAAGGTGTTCTGGTTGATGTCGATGCTAAACGCCGCGCCGACATTCAGCGCCACCACACCGCAACGCATCTCTTTCACTGGGCACTTCACGAAGTAGTCAGCACGGATGCCCGCCAGCGCGGGTCGATGGTCTCCAGCGACCGCTTCCGCTTCGACTTCAACTCGCCCGAAAAACTTTCCGACGAGCAGATCGCCAAAATTGAGCAGATGGTCAACGAAAAGATTGAAGCCAACGAACCGGTTTACGCTCAGGACGTGCCGTTTGCCGAAGTACAGAAGAACCCCGCCATCGTGCAGTTCTTCGGCGAAAAGTATGGCAATACCGTCCGCGTACTTCAGCTCGGCGGGACCGAAGGGAAGTTCGATGGTTTTTCGATGGAGCTGTGCGGCGGATGCCACGTCAAAAACACCGGCGACATCGGACAGTTCAAAATCATGAGCGAGTCCTCCATCGCCGCGGGCATCCGACGCATCGAAGCCGCCTGCGGGCCGTACGCTGAAAAATTTATCGAGGAGCAAAAAGCCGCCCAGGCAGAAGCCGAAGCAAAAGCGGCAGCACTCGAAGAGAACAAAAAACTGGCCAAGCAGCGGCAGGCTGAAATGCAGGCGCAGGCTCCGGCCATCGCCGACTCACTGCTCGGCAAAATCGAAAATGGCCTACTCATCGAAAACATGGGCGAAGCCGACGCCGGACTCTTAAGCGCCGTCATGGACGCCTTGCAGCCGAAGCTCGAAAGCGCGGCCGTCATCCTCGGCGGCGTATCCGGCGGCAAAGTCGCGCTGATCTGCGCAGTCACGCCCGATCTGGTGAAAGAAGGCAAAAATGCTGGGAAAATCATTGGGGCAATTGCCAAACAGTGCGGCGGCGGCGGCGGCGGAAAACCCGACCGCGCTCAGGCCGGCGGAAAAAATCCCGATTCGCTCGAAGCTGCCTTGGCAAGTGCGGGAGAATTAATTTAACCGCAAATTACCCAGTGCGACGAACCGCTTAACGCGAATGATGAAATAATAGGACAGCAATTTTGATCTTAAATTTCTTGCTGTACGTCTTGTACGGGTTTCGAGTCATTGGCCTCTTCTTCCGGAACCACTTCAGATTCTTTTTGAGAGTCCATCAAACCGGGATCACTTCTTTCTGCCCCCTCCTCCTCCTCTTGTATGACCCCTTGTACGTTCGTTCGTTGCAGGATTTTGCTGTCCATCTCCTGCTCTTTAAGAGGTGCGGCTTGCGGTTCTTTTTTCATTTCAACAGGCTGTTCTTCTTCCTCGTTTCCCTGTACGAGTGCAATCGGTTTGAATCGCCAAATGTTCCATGCGTCTCCCCGGTTTGAACGAAAATAGATGTATTCACCTTTCGCGTCCCAGCATGGGCCATCGTCCCATGAGCCATTGGTCGTCAGCTGCGTATGTTTCGACCCGTCGACGGCCATCAGCCAAATATCGTAATTTCTGAGATGCCGGGAATCACGCCCTTCGTTGGAGGCATAAACGATCCATTCTCCGTCGGGCGACCAGCGGGCGTCGATGGTTTCGAAATCCATGTTCTGTGTGAGCTGTGTTTCCCCAGCACCTTCGACGCTCATCAGCCATAGTTGTCTCATCTTCGTAATCTTGTCCCGGCGGCAGAAGAGAATGCTTTTCCCATCCGGTGATACTTGGGGCGATTCTCCTTCGCGAAGTTGGGTGAGTAACGTTGCATTAATCGGCACAGTCCAAATCTGGGACTCTTCCGCATTAGGCGGAAGGGAGGTGTATACTACGAAGCCTCCATCCGGAGAAACGGAAGGAGCGTAGTCCTCTGCCTGGCTGTTGGTCAGTCTAGAGATGCCGCCCGGGCCGTCGGCCTTTATGATCCATAATGTTTTGCCGCTCGCCCGGTTGGAGCTGAACACCACCCGTTTTCCCTCTGGGGTAAAGGCAGGAAACAAGTCGATGTATTTTCCATATGTCAATCTGGTCTTGGCCGCCGAACCCACTTTCTGCTTCTGGATGTTGCAAAAGGTCGAGCCGTCCTCTTGCTTAATAAACTCTTCGAAAAGGAGAATGTCCTCGGTCGGCGAGAGCTCCGGCGATCCTATCCTGATGCCCCTGTCTTCGTTGCCGGTCACTCTGGTGACCGATGCTACGTTGGGTGAACGCTCGATCACTTCAAGATAGGCGATTGTCGGCTTCCTGACGATCTCAAGCTTTACGCCTTTTTCAGTCCGTGTTGGTTCAACAGAGACCAGCTCAATGGTTACAGCTTCTATCTTTTTGAGTTCAAGAAGGTAATCCGTTTTTATGACAGGATAATAGGTAATGGTTCCCTTCCCGTTTTCATAACCTTCTTTGCGTAGCGTGAGTTCAAATTGCTGCGTGGGTTCTTCGAAAATCAACTCCTGCACAAAGGGTGTTATGCCCATTTGTTTTCCATTTAGGAAAACCGTGGCACCTTGAGGAGTGCTGTTGATCCTGACGGGCTTCTTGTATCTTTCAAGGATGATGGTGTATTGCTTTTTCTCCTTCGGTTCGAAGGATATCCTTATCTTTCCTTCCTTGTAGCCTTTCTTCTGGCCAACTGCTTCATAGATTTTGTTGCGGGGTTTAAATTTGAGTTTTTGCGTTAATGGCGTGGCACCGCTTTGCCTGTCTAATAAAACACGGACTCCCTCAGGGCTGCTATTAATGGTCACGGTCTTTGTGGCGCAACCTGCAACCATAAGGGTTGCCGCCAACATGTGAATCCCGAACAGATATTTAGTTTTCATTCAATGTTCCCCTGATTAACGATTTTTGACTGCCTTTTGCAGC
>JAOZSE010000024.1 GCA_029939835.1 Pontiellaceae bacterium | reverse complement strand
CGATGTTCCGCGCACATGTTTGTGGAGAGATGAATGGTTTGCTCTTCCGGCAGACGCTGCGCCAGCGTTCGGCAATCGTCTTTCCGATTGACGATGCATAAAACGGATTGGGTTTCGTTCAAGATGGATTTGGAAATCACTTCTGTGGTCACGGGCGACAAGTCAGAGAGACGTTCCACCTTTACACGTTGCAAGTTCGTTGTAAGCGACGCGGGGTTTTCAATAATCTCCGTGACTGAATCGAAGCCTTCTTTGAATTTGAAGTCGAAGCTCTCGGTTTTTGTGAGCACGGGCTGGGTCGCCGTGCAGAGTACGGGCGTGACGCCGTAGTGACGATGCAGCTCGCGAATGGCAAAAACGGACGGGCGTAAAAACGACGGCGGCAAGCATTGCGCTTCATCGAAAATGACCACGCTATTCGCAATATTGTGCAGTTTCCGGCACTGCCCTTTGCAGGCGTGAAGCGATTCAAAGAACTGGACGGCGGTTGTAACAATAATCGGAGCATCCCAATTTTCTGTAGCCAATCGACTGCGCCGAGTCTCCCTCGTTTCATCATCGTCCGCCACGCTGCTATGATGCTCCAAAACCGCATTTCCAAACCTTGAAATTTTCCGAAAAACTTCCGCCGTTTGTTCGATGATGTTGGTGTACGGAATCACATAGATGATACGTCGTTTCCCGTGTTTCACGGCGTGACGCAACGCAAACGCCAACGAGGAGAGCGTTTTTCCGCCGCCCGTCGGAACCGTCAGCGAAAAGACCGCTGAATCTTTTTCTGCCGCTGTTCGGCACTGCGTCAAAACCTCGGCTCGAATTTGATTCACTGGAGTTTCCTCTGCCTTTTGACACAACTCATCCACATAGGAATCGAAAGCAGGAAGAAGCTCCTTCAATTCAGGATATTCTTTGTTCCGAAGATCAGCCCGTCCTTTATCCATAAATGCTTCTGTATCGAGAAAGTCCGCATCCAGCAGGCAGGAGAACAGCATTCGAATAAAAAAGGCGACATCACCACCGTTTCTCAAAATATCTGGAGGAGCAGGTTGCGATTGCTCTTTAATTTTAGCGGGAACGTTTTTCAGGATTGCGTCTGAAACGTCGGGCGTTCGCATTTTTGGTTCCAACGCCTTGGCTCCCGTTTTGTCCGATCCAAAATCGGCTAAACCCGTGTGATGACCCATGATGAGCCAGCAAAAGATTCGCTCCATTCCGCGTGCCATTTTTTGCTGAGACAGATGCCCACCCGCTTCAGAATGAACGACCTTCAACGCTTCTCCATGAAGCTTTCTCTGAAAATCGGGAGAGTATTTCCCCAGGTCATGCCAAAAACCAGCCAACCGCGCCCACTCCTCACCACCAAACGGCGCGGCGAATTGTGCCGCCATTTTGGCGACGTTTTTCAAATGCTCGTCGAGCGGCTGCCATTGAGCCGGGTCGGAACCGTTGCTGTGGGCGTAGAATTTCATACTGCTCCGCGAAAACGCGGAATTGATTGTAACTGCTGATTTTAAAGAGGCTATGAAAATTCGTCCCTTTTTCCCAGTCCCACACGTTTAAACGTATGGAATGAGAGGTCGCGGGACAGGTTGAAATGCCCGAATCACTCCGGTATAGTGAGGGTCATGAAGACACGGTAACGTTCCGAGCTGGAACGAGGAGTGAACTTATGAAAAAGCTACTGATCCTTGCCCTTGGACTGGCACTGAGTGCCCAGGCCAACGACTTTGCCTTTAAGCTCTACAATGAACTGCGCACTGCGGAAGGAAATCTTTTCTTCTCGCCTGCAAGTATTGAGGTCGCACTCTCCATGACGCGCGAAGGCGCGGCGGGCAATACACTCCGGCAGATGAGCCTGCTCCTGCCCGAAGTATCGGTTTTTCCATTGGTCGGCAACGCGGTGACACTCGAAAGCGCCAACGCCCTCTGGATTGATAAAAAATTCCCAATCCTTGAACCCTTTCAGCAGACGGTTCAGGAAAAATACAGCGCGGAAATCCGCGCGGCCGATTTTGCGGGCCAGCCGGACGCGGAGCGCGAAATGATTAACTGCTGGGTGGAGGGAAAAACCCGCGACAAGATTAAAAACCTCCTTGCGCCCGGTACCGTGGATGACCTGACGCGCCTTGTTCTCGTCAACGCCATCTATTTTAAAGGTGACTGGCTGCACGCGTTTGAAAAGGGAAGAACAGCGGATGAACCGTTCCGGACTGCGCCCGGGGAGAGTGTGAATGTACCGATGATGACGAGGAAGCCCGATCGGTTCGGCTACATGGAAAACGACATGTTCCAGGCCCTGGAACTGCCCTATCAAGGTGAAGAGCTTTCAATGCTGGTTATCCTGCCGAAGGAAAGGTGCGGCCTGGCGCGCATTGAAGAAGGCCTATCCGCCGATGCGCTGAACGAATGGATCGACACCCTGCGTAAAGAAGAGGTGGAAGTGCACCTGCCGCGCTTTAAAACCGAATCGCAGTTCAACCTGAATCAGGTTCTGTCCGGCCTCGGCATGTCCGATGCGTTCAGTCCGGCACTGGCGAACTTTTCCGGAATGAGCGGCATAAACGATTTATTTATTTCAGCCGTTGTGCACAAAGCGTTTGTGCAGGTGAATGAAGAAGGCACCGAGGCCGCCGCCGCGACGGGCGTAGTGGTCGGCATCACATCCATTCCCGCGCCGCCAAAAATTTTCCGCGCCGATCATCCGTTTCTTTTCCTGATCCGCGCCAGAGAGTCCGGCACCATTCTGTTTATGGGAAGAGTCTGCGATCCGCTAAAGTGATAAAACATGATGGCTGGCGGAGAGGGAGGGATTGCCGTTCTCTTCAGTCACTGCCCCACGTTCGTGCGGCCTGTCTCGCCCTTCGGGCTCGGCTCGAACCCGGAGTTCTCATCCCTCCAGACTGTGTGTAAGGCGAGATGCTTCTCACTCGGCAATCATCAATCGTAAATCAGAAATCAAATGGCGGAGAGGGAGGGATTCGAACCCCCGGAACCTTGCGGCTCTCCGGTTTTCAAGACCGGCGCATTCGACCACTCTGCCACCTCTCCAAGTGAAGGGAAAATATACGGAGCCCATGAAGAATATCAAGTATTAGACGCAGTACTTCTGCAACACGGCAATGAGGGCGTCGGAACTGACGGGCTTGGCAAGATAGTCGTCCATGCCGGCATCGATACAGCGAAGGCGATCCTCTTCCAGTGCGTGGGCCGTCATGGCCACAATGGGAATATCGCGAAGGGCGCCAACCATCCGGCGAATAGAACGGGTGGTCTCAAAGCCGTCCATGCCGGGCATCTGGCAATCCATGAAAATGATATCAAAAAGGCTGTATTTATGAAGGGAGAGCTGGCGAAGCGCTTCGGCGCCGCTGGCGCTCGCAGTAACGCGGCATCCCAGTTTTTTGAGCATGGTCGCGGCCACTTTGCTGTTCACTGAATTGTCCTCCACCAAAAGAATATTCGCCTTGAACAGCACGGCTTCGGCCGGAGGCGGCGGTGCGGGCAGCGGCGTATCTTCGGAAGCCGCCAGCACGAGATCAAAGCGGAAGACGGTTCCCTTTCCGACTTCGCTTTCAAGCGAAATGGTTCCGTCCATCAGTTCCACCAGTTGCCGCGTAATGGCAAGCCCCAGCCCGGCACCGCTGTATTCACGCCGGAAAGAGGCGTCCACCTGCATGAATTTTTCAAATATCAACGACTGTTTGTCCGGCGATATCCCGATGCCGGTATCGGCCACTTCAAAAAACAGCCGGCTGACGCCGTCCTGCTCTTCCGCCCGCGCCCGGATTTCAATGTGGCCCTCATGGGTAAATTTGAGCGCGTTGCTAATGAGGTTGATCAAAATTTGACGGATGCGCCCGGCATCGCCGTAGAGTGCGGGGGGAACGCTTTCATCCACGGCCACCGAAAGATCAATTCCTTTGTTGCCCGCCCGGGCAATGAAAAGCAGCACCGCCTTTTCCACGGTCTCGCGGGGATCAAACGGGGCGGGCTGCAACCGCAGCTCCCCGGCTTCGATGCAGGAGATGTCGAGCAATTCATCAATAATGCGCATCAGTTGCCGCGCAGATTCCATGATGGTTTCAAGATAGTCGCACTGATCATCGCTTATGCGGCTTCCCAGCAACAGCTGGGTCATGCCCATCATGCCGTTCATCGGGGTGCGCAGTTCATGGCTCATATGGGTCAGAAATTCACTCTTGGCGCGGTTGGCCCGTTCGGCGCTCTCTTTGGCCACCAGCAGTTCTTTTTCCGCGCGCTTCAACTCGGAGAGATCCACATCCACCACATACATTTCCCATTCGCCGCGCTGATTATGCGTGGCAAGGCGACTGGTATAAACGGCCACCTCTTCGCCGTCGCGGGTACGCTTGGTCACCTCGCCGGAAGGTATCGGCGTGCCGGTTTCAGCCCAGGTCCTGATCGCTTCGACCGTTTCGTCCCGGCGCTCAACCGGAATGACAAGTTCTTCAATTGTTCTGCGGAACGCCTCCTGCTTCGAATACCCGTAAAGTTTTTCGCTGGCCCGGTTCCAGTAGATGACTTTACGATCGGCACTGTAGCCCTGCACGGCGATGTGCGGAATTCCTTCAAAAAGGAACTGCAACCGTTTTTCGCTTTCCAGCAGCGCTTCTCGAACGCGCCGCCGCTCGGTGATGTCGTGCCCCATGCACTGGATTTCCGTCACGCGGCCATCCTCATCATACACTGCGATGTTTTCCCAGTTTACCCAGGCCGCGTCGGTGCGAGTCCGCATGCGGTGTTCAACCGTTACGACCCGTTCCTTACGCGCGAGCAGCGTTTCGACGGCCTTCCGTGGTATGGCCAGATCGTCCGGATAAATCAACGGATCAAAACTCTGACCGATCAATTCGGCGCGACTCTGCCCGACAAACCGGCAAAAGGCTTCGTTAACAAAGGTGTAACGACCTTCCGGATCCACACGGACAATAAAACTGTTTTGCGCCTCAATCAGCCCGCGGTAGTGCATCTCGCTTTCCCGGAGCGCCTGCTCGGCGCCCCGCCGGTCGGTCAAATCGCGCACCAGCAGCAGCACCGCAGTTTTACCTTCATAGCGCATCGGCGCGCCGATGATCTCGACCGGAACTTCCCGTCCGTCGGCCGTGTGCGACATCCCCTCATAGCGTTTCAGTTCGCCGGTAAACCACTTGTGGAATTCATGTTGCACCTCGTCGCGGCAATCTTCCGGAACCAGTTCAAAGATATTCCGGCCCACCAGCTCGTTTCGGCTCATATTATGAAAGGCACAGGCCACCGGATTGGCATCCAGCACCGTTCCGTTTTCGTCTTCAATAAAAATGGCATCCGGCGAACTTTGGAAAACCGTCCGCAAACGTTCTTCACTGCGCTGCAGCTGCCGGGTCCGTTCCTGCACACGATACGTCAGCCGGACATCCCATACCCAGAACAGCAGCAGCGCCGCCAGCAGCAGGCCGACTCCGATGACGAGATAACGGATATAACGCATCATCTGAAGACCAAACGGGGTGTATTCAATGCCGAGCCATTTGCGGCTGATTTTGGTGACAATACCATCGGCCTTTGCCTTATCGATCCCCTTGCCCAGAATCGACAGCAGCGCCTTGTTTCCGCCCTTCACCGCCATACTGTACTGCCCGACATAAAGCGGGTTGCCTACTTTTTTCAGCGCATCGACCCGCTCGGACGCATAAAGGTAATAAAACACCATCTGCTCGCCGCCGATCAGCGCGTCCGCCTCGCCGGTCATAACGGCATCCACGGCCTGTGCCGCGTTACGTGTAAGGATCAGTGTATACGCCGCACCCTGTGCATCGAGAAACTCCTGCGTATGATCGCCGCTCGGCATGGCAACGGTTCTGCCGTTCAGGTCAGCCAGCGTTCGAATATCTGCGCGTCCTGTCCGGATAAAAACAGAAACCGGTACATTAAAAAAAACCGGCGTGACATCGAACCGTTCGTCCGGATTTTCGCTGCGGAACAGCGTGGTCATCACCTCATATCGTCCGGAAAGAACACCCTTCTGCGCCGACTGCAGCGGAACATGGTTGAAGGAGGCCCGGAAATCGAGTTCTGTCGCCAGCCAGCGAACCAGTTCCACCGCCATACCCGACGACTCGCCATTTTCATCAACAAACTCAAACGGCGGATTGCTTTCCTGACAGACAAACTCAATGACGCTGTCATGCGCCTGCAGATATCCCCATTCCGCAGCCGTCAGCGAAACGGCGTGCGCCTGTGCAACAGACAGCACAGCCACAGCGGCAAAGACCGAGAAAAAACGACGAATATACATTGCGGCGCATTATAGCGTAAAGCCGTGCGCCGTCGAGCGGTTTAACCCACTTCGACGAGGCTCGGCGTATAGGCGGCGGGCGGGTCGTAACCGAGCAGTTTGATGCAAGTGGCCGCCAGATTGCTGATGCCGGGATCGGCCACGGCGGCCAGTCGCGCGCGCGCTGTTCCGGCCGGGTCGTAGATGATGGCCGGCACAGGGTTGAGCGAATGCGCCGTTTTCGGTTTAGGCTCCCCGCTCGCGGTGCGTTTCACTTCGCCCGTCTTTTTATCCCGCTCATACATATCGTCCGAGTTGCCATGGTCTGCGCTGATCACCAGAATCGCGCCGGTTTTTTCTGCGGCGTCTTTCAAACGAGCGAGGCCGTCATCAACCGCCTGCACCCCTTCGATCACTGCGCTGAAAACGCCGGTATGGCCGACCATGTCGCCGTTGGGATAATTGAGGCGGATAAACTGATATTTGCCGCCCTCTATGGCCTTCACCACTTCGCCGGTAATTTCATCGGCCTTCATACGCGGAGCATTTTCGAACGGGCAGATATCCGATGGGATTTCGACATACGTTTCGAGCGCTTCATCGAATTTTTCCATGCGGTTGCCGTTGAAGAAATAAGTCACGTGTCCGTATTTCTGCGTCTCGCTGATTGCCAGCTGACTGATGCCGGTCGCAGCAAAATATTCGCCCAGCGTGTTATCAATGGAGGGCGGTGTAACGAGGTAGTTGCGCGGAATACCGAGATCGCCGTCGTACTGCATCATGCCCGCGTATTTCACGTCCGGTTTCGGGCCGCGGTCAAACTCGGTCAGTTCATCGGCTTCAAAGGCCTTGGTGATTTCGAGCGCGCGGTCGCCGCGGAAATTGAAAAAGATAACGCTGTCGCCATCCACAATCGGGCCGACGGCTTTTCCGTCGCGCTCAATCACGAACGGCGGCAGGTCCTGATCGAGAATACCGTCGTTCTCGGCGCGGTACATTTCGACCGCTTCCGTCATGGAGGCGAACATCCGCCCCTCGCCTTTCACGTGCGTCGCCCAGCCGCGTTTGACCATGCTCCAGTCGGCGTTGTAACGGTCCATCGTGATGTTCATGCGGCCGCCGCCCGAGGCAATCGCATAATCAACCGAACCGTCCGCATTGAGTTCAGCCAGAAATGTTTCAAAATCTTCCACGTATTCGAGCGCTGAGGTCGGCGGCACGTCGCGCCCGTCGATCAGTGAATGAACCCGTACGGTTTTGACACCGTCGGCTTTGGCTTGTTTAAGCATCGCCTTAAGGTGGTTGAGGTGGCTGTGGACATTGCCGTCCGAAAAGAGCCCGATGAAATGCAGAGCGGAATCGTTTTCCTTGGCGTTCGAAACCAGCATTTTCCACGTTTCGCCCGCAAACATCGCACCGCTTTCAATAGCCTGGTTGACGAGCGCCGCGCCCTGATGGAAAACGCGTCCGCAGCCGATGGCGTTGTGGCCGACTTCGCTGTTGCCCATATCACCGTCGTCCGGCAGGCCGACGGCTGTGCCGTGCGCCTTGAGCTGCGTATAAAGCGCGTTTTCGCGCAGCCAGTCGAGGTTCGGCGTATTTGCCGCGCGCGCCAGATCGCCCTCTTCATATTTACCGATGCCGACGCCGTCCATGATGACCAGCACGACCGGGCCTTCGGGCCCTTTAAAAACCGTTGATTTTTTCAATGCGTTCATGTCGGATTCCTCTTTAAAAATTCCGGAGTCTGGAAGCGCAGAAATATGCCCTGCGCACAGCCCGCACTCAAGTTTTCGCGGCAACTCTTTTTAAATGTCGCCTTGCAATGGAAGGGTGCGTGTGTAGCATCGGCCCGACAAAAACCCAACGGGAGACTGCATGGCGAAAGAAGAGGCATTGGAATTTGAAGGTGTGGTGGAAAAAGTTCTGCCCGCCACGCTCTATAATGTAAAGCTGGAGAACGGGCACGTGATCCTGGCCCACATTTCCGGCAAAATGCGGAAATATTTTATTCGTATTGCCGTCGGCGACCGCGTCACGGTCGCGATGTCACCCTACGACCTGACCAAAGGACGGATCACCTTCCGCCACCGCAACTGATCAATTTTCAATAAACAATTCTCAATATTCAATTCCCAAGGATTTTCCTACTTGAACATTGCTCATTGAATATTGCGTATTGAACATTCAGCAGGAGCAAAGCGATGGCTGGGAAACGGAGTCTCTGGGGCAGCAAAACCGGTTTTCTACTCGCGGCAATCGGCTCGGCCGTCGGACTGGGCAACATCTGGCGCTTCAGCTACATGGCCTACGAAAACGGCGGCGGCGCGTTTCTGATCCCCTATCTCGTTGCATTGCTCTGCGCCGGCATCCCGCTGATGATCCTCGAATACGCGCTCGGCCACCGCGAAAAAGCCTCGCCCCCGCTCGCTTTTGCCCGCATCCATCCGCTCTGGGAACCGCTCGGCTGGTGGATGCCCGTCGTCGCCTTTTTCGGCATCAACCTCTTCTACGCCGCCGTCATTGGCTGGTGCATCAATTATTTCTGCCTGTCGCTCAACCTCGGATGGGGAGCCGACACCCAGGCTTTTTTCTTGAACAACTTCCTGCAGGTCAGCGAAAGCCCCTTCGCACTCGGTGGCATCCGCTGGCCCATCCTCGGGGCGACCGCGCTGGCCTGGGGAGCCTGCTGGTTCATCTGCTACCGGGAGGTGAACCGCGGCATTGAAAAAGCCAGCATGATCTTTATGCCGCTGCTGGTCGTACTCACGCTGATCCTCGTCGGCTGGTCGCTTCGTCTCGACGGCGCGATGGAGGCCGTCAAAGAATTCTATCTCAAAGCCGACCTCTCCCGAATCGACCTCGCCACCGCCGCCGGCCGCAAAGTATGGGTTGCGGCGTTCGGACAGATCTTCTTCACCCTGTCGCTCGGTTTCGGCATCATGATCACCTACGCGAGCTACCTGCCGAAGAAAAGCGACATCACCGGCAACGCGCTCGTCACCTGCGTGCTCAACTGTCTCTACTCCATCATCGCCGGCTTCGCGGTTTTCGGAACCATCGGCTTCATGGCGAAAGCCAAAGGCGTCCCCTTTGAGGAAGCCATCGCCAGCGGCCCCGGCCTGGCCTTCGTCGTCTATCCCGAAGCCATCAATCAGCTGCCAATGCTCAACCAGCTCTTCGGCGCACTCTTTTTTCTCGTACTGATCGTCGCGGGAATCTCCTCCATGATTTCCCTCACCGAAGCGTTCTCCTGCTCCATCTGTGACAAATTCGATCTTTCCCGCCGAAAAGCCACCACCCTGATCTGCTCCATCGGCCTGGTGGGAAGCATCATCTTCACTACCCGCGCCGGGCTGTTCATCCTCGATATCATCGACCACTTCATCAACAACTATGCGCTGATTGTCGGCGGCATCGTCGAATGCGTGCTGATCGGGTGGCTTTTCAAATCGCAGGTGATGCGCCGGCACGTAAATGAATCCGGCGGCTTGCGCCTGCTGCCGCTATGGGATCTCTGCGTGCGTTTCATCACCCCCGCCGTGCTGCTGATCGTTCTCGGCGGTGCGCTGCTGACCGATTTTTCCGGTGCGTACGAAGGCTATTCCATCAACGCCCTGCTGCTGTTCGGCGGCGGCATTCTCTTCGTCACCTGGCTAGGTTCTTTCATCCTGAGCCACATTCCGTGGAAGCCGGAAAAAATGAAAGCCGAGCACAAGCCGGAAGAAGAGCACCTGCTCACATAGCGGTCAAAAGTCCCGCCGCCGCCAAGGCGCTATGGCGGGCAGGCAAAAGTCGCAGGTCAAAGGTCAACCGGCTTTGGCATTGGAAGAAGAAAGCTTGAAACCGCCCTTCGCCTGACGTTTAATCGCGATATGAGCAACATGCGCATCAATGTCACAACCCTGCACAACGCCGACCGGGCTCTTTTTCCCTTGACCACTGCAAGGGATCGTCTGGAGATGGTTGAGCACCTGCGCATTGAATCCGGGAAATTCCTTTATGAATATCCAACAGGACTTCAAAGAGTTCTTACAGCTGTTAGACGACTTCGCCGTTGACTACATGATTGTCGGCGGATACGCCGTTGCATTTCATGGGTATGCGCGATTCACCAAAGACATTGATGTGTTTTACGATAACGCACCTGAGAACATTCTCCTTCTGAAAAGTGCCCTGAAAGCCTTCGGCTTCCCTAACGACCAGTTGAATGACGACCTGTTTAGAGAAGAAGGAACCGTTATTCAGTTCGGATATCCCCCGTGCCAGATTGACCTGCTCAACCGGATTGACGGAGTGGAGTACGAGGCCGCCCGTTCGCGAAAAATACTCGCCCGCTTCGACGGGCTGCAAATTGCATTCATTGCCAAAGAGGATTTAATGAAGAACAAGCAGAGCACCCCGCGCCTCAAAGATAAAGCGGATGTCGAAGAACTGGAGAAGGGAAACGCTGGCACCACCCCGACACCGTAAGCCCTCCCCCCTCTTCAATCATTCTGCCGCCTGTCCCGCCAAAGCCTTGGCGACGGCGGATAAATCATTCTGTCAAAACTCTCCCTTTTATTCTGATTGCCACTGTGAGTCACGTTCCACGTGCCAACGTGGTCACGGAACGGCTTCCTGACCTGCGAAGCATGGTCCGCGGCCAAACAATTCCCGCCGGGACACCTTCTCTTCCTTGAAAATTGAGCATTGAACATTGGAAATTGAACATTCCGGAGGTTGACAAATATCAGGTGGTGGCCTAACTTCTCCGCCTTTGTTCAAATTTATACCCGCATGAGGGGGTGTTTAAAAATATGGCCAGTACAACCTGTGAAGTAAAACTCCGCCGCGGCGAGCCCGTTGAAAAAGGACTCCGCCGACTCAAGAAGCTTCTTGACCGCGAGGGAATTATCAAGGAAATGCGTGCGCGCCGGCACTTTGAAAAGCCGGGCGACAAACGCCGCAAGAAACAGGCCCGCGCCCGCACCCGTGCAGCGCGCGATCGCCGCGAAGCCCGCAGTAAATATTAATTTAACCAGAAGGTTCATGAACCATGGCAAATATTCAAAGTGCTAAAAAAAGAATCCGCTCGTCTGAAAAGCGACGCGTCGGCAATCTGTCCGCCAAAACCAAGGTCAAGACCGGACGCCGCAAAACACACGACGCACTGGCCGAAGGCTCTGCCGAAACCGCCGGACAGGCCGTGCGCGACTACAGCTCGGTGCTTGATAAAGCCGTTAAACGCGGCGTGATCAAAAAGAACACCGCGATTCGCCGCAAAAAGCGGGCCACCGAAGCGCTGCGTAAACTGGCGAAATAAAGTTTCCAGATACCGGAAACAGAAAAGCCGTCCTATAAAAAGGGCGGCTTTTTTTGTCGGTCAAACGTCGGAAATCACAGCGCCTTTGAGCTTCGACTTTTAGACTTTAGACACTCTCCCCCTACCACGCCGTAACGGTTGTGCTGACCACCTTACGGGCGAGATCATCTGCCGCGGCGGGCAGTGCGCCGAGCTTGGCGGTGGTCAGGTCGTCGGCATAAGGAAATTCCGAGTCGCCCGTCAAAATGGGACTTTCGAGAATCACTGAGCCTGTTTTGGCGTCATAGAGCACCACCGAAGCCGTCAGCGTCAGGCGGTATTCACGGGCCAGTGTGCCGCGCTCGCGGTCATAGGCCAGCGGAGTCAGGGTGTAACGGGTCAGCTTCACGCTCAGCACGGCATCTGCATCGCTTTGCGAGCGCACCTCAAGCCGTCCGTCCTGCTGAAGCTCGGCGCGGAGCGAGCGCATCACCTGTACCTCAATCGAAGGTTCGTCCGTTTCGTTCACAATGCTCAGGCTCACCGTCTGGATCGATTCGGGAAGCGTGCTTCCGGTGCGATAGCCCATACAGCCGGCAAAAAGCAGGGCGAGAGCAGGCAATAGAAGGGATTTTGCGAATTTCATGGCGCAACCATAGGAAAGCGCCCCGTTCAGGGTCAAGCCTAACGCGATGCGGGATTGCCAGTCACTACGCTCCTTGCCGCCGCTTTGCGACGGCCACGGCCTTCGGCGGTCGAGATGCGGGATGCAGAAACCAAAGAAAATCCCCGCGGATGGCAGAGCCGGCCCACGGATGGGGAAGAATGGGGAGCGGAAAAAAACGAAGCATCTCACCGCTTTTGATCCCGTTCGCCCCGCATCCACAGCGTTCCGAGAATTGGAAATTGAACGTTGGACAGGGTTTTCTATCCGTGGGTCGGCCCTGCCATCCGTGGTATAAGCTCTTCGTCCCCCAGCCGTTCGCGGTCAAGAAGTGAAAAACAAAACCATCTGCGCTTGATTCGTTTCCGCCGACTGATTAACTTGGTCGCTTGTTAAATTTTTATGGAGCCACTGTTATGAAAAAAGTACTGATCCCGACCAAACTTGACACCGTCGCTAAAGAACTGCTCGAAGCCAATGGAAACTACACCGTCGTGCAGGATGACAGCACAGACCTCGCCACGCTTGCTGCACAGAATGCCGACACCTATGCCCTTTTCGTCCGCAGCGAAAAGGTCACGCCCGAAATCATCGACGCCCTGCCCGCGCTTAAAGTCGTGATCCGCGCCGGCGCGGGCTACAACACGATTGATACCAAATACGCGCGCTCCAAAAAGATCGACGTCATGAACACGCCCGGTGCCAATGCCAACGCCGTGGCGGAAGAAGTGATCGCCCTGATGCTGGCCGACGCCCGCCACGTCGTTCCCGCCGACGCCTCGACCCGCGCGGGAAAATGGGAAAAGAAAAAATTCATGGGCCGCGAAGTGACGGGCAAAACCATTGGGATCGTCGGACTGGGTGCCATCGGCCGCCTCGTCGCCAAACGCCTCAGCGGTTTTGAAGTCAACGTGCTCGCCTTCGACCCCGTCCTCTCCGAAGAAGCGGCGGAGCGCCTCGGCGTCGAACTGCTTCCCCTGCCCGAGCTGTTTGCGAAGAGCGACTACATCTCCCTCCACCTTCCCGAAAATGAGCACACGCGCGGTATAATCAATGCCGATCTGCTCGGACAGATGAAAGACGGCGCCACGCTGATAAACTGTGCCCGGGCCGGTGTCATCAACGAGGACGACCTGCGCGCCGCCAAGGCCGAAAAGGGCCTGCGCTTCCTCAACGATGTCTACGCCAAAGATGCCGAAGGCGAAAAGAGTATCGCCGATATCGCCGACATTATGGTGCCCCACCTCGGTGCCTCCACAAAGGAAGCCAACTACAACGCCGCGCGCCGCTCCGCCGAACAGCTCATTGATTTCGACGAAAAAGGCGTCACCTCCTACATCGTCAACCGCGACATCCCCGAAGGGCTCGACGAAACTTATGCCGATCTCGCCTTCACGATTGCTAAGCTCACCCGCACCATGATCGGCGCCGACACCAAACTCAGCAAAATCGAAACCAGCTTCTACGGCGATCTCCGCCGCTTCGGCAGCTGGCTGGCTGTGCCGGTTGTCTGCGCGCTCAGCGAAGAGTTCGACCACTCCATGGATGAAAAGGCCGCCGTCGATTACCTCAAGGATATGGGCATCGACTATGGCACCCGCGAACCCGACGAAGCCAAAGGCTACGGCAACGCCATCACCGTTGACCTCATGGCCAGCATTGATGGGGACAACCTGAGGCGCATCAGCGCGCGCGGCACCGTCACCGAAGGACGCCTGATGGTCTCCCGCATCGGCCACTTCGACGGACTCTACTTCGAGCCCAAAGGCAACCTCGCCCTCTTCACCTACGCGGATCGCCCCGGCGTCCTCAGCGAAATTGCCGGCGCCATGGCCGCCGAAGGCATCAATATTGACGACGTGCGCAACCCGCACGACGACACCGGGGAACGCTCCATCGCCATCCTCAAAGTCAACCAGCCCGTCCCCGAAGAGGTACTCGTCAAAGTCGCCAAAAAAATCGAAGCCCTCAACTGCTGCGCCGTTTCGTTTTAGGGGACTTCAACGCTAAGACGCAGAGAACGCAAAGCCCGCCACCCGGCGGGCTTTGTGATTGGTAGGGACGCATCTCCGAGGCGTCCACCCATAGAAAAACGGACGGCTGCGGAGAGCCATCCCTACCTGCGCCCGGCTTGTCTCCTAAGGTTTGGAAAATAAGCGGCAAAGCTTTCCAATGCTTGGGAAGCTGATACACTGCCCCGGCTTTGGGGCTGTTAGAAATTAGAAGTTAACCCTGTTTCTTTTTCCACTGCAGCGTCAAAAATAGGCAATCAAGGGTGTTGTTCAATACACTGTTGGATGAAAAAGGATATGAAACAGATCGGAATATTTGCACTTCTAGTCTCTCTGCTACTGGCTTCGTCGTCTCGCGGTGCTGCCGAAACTGAACTTGATTCTGCCGTTACGCGACTGTCCGCGCCAGAGGATTACAATCGGTCAAGGGCAGCACGCGCTCTGGGCGAGATGGAGAATGATGCAACATCGGCCTACGATGCCTTGTACAAGGTCGCTCTGTTTGACGACATGCCCAAAGTGCGCCACGCTGCGGCGGGTGCACTTGGCAAGATCGCCCACGAAAAGGCCACACACCAATTCATACAAGAACTACAGACGAACTCCGTCGCACTTGTGCGAGAGTATTCCGTGGATGCTCTAATGCAGCACCCACTGCGTAGCCCACAAGCGACCCTGCCGCTCTTTCAGGCACTCCGAAACCTCGCTTGTTCCACTCCATACTCTGCTTGCCGACAAGTCTGTTGACTTCCGCAAGAGTGTGATAGCCGCCTTGAGAGACATAAATAGCAGGACCTCTGTTTCACCATTGATCCACGTTGTTGAACATGACGAGGACGATGACGTCAGGATGCGAGCCATCCGATGCCTTGGCGAACTGGGTGACACGAAAGCATCAGCAACGGTCGTTGCTGCTTTGGATGATAAGAATCCCGAAGTGAGGGCTTATGCAGCGGGAGCACTCGGTATTAAAGATGCAAAGCCTCGCCTACGCGAGATTCTGAAGCAAAGCATAGGCCGCGAGACACTCGCGGCCATGGGTGCTCTGTGCCAGATGAAGGACACGGATTCAATTCCAATCATCGTGGGTCACCTCAACACAGAGAATGAGGTCATTACCCAGCATATGATGCAGGGACTGATTGAGCTTGAGGCAGAATCTGAGATTCAGAGACTGAAAGAACAGGGCAATCCCCGTGTCCGAACCTTGGCTGAATGGGCACTGAAAAAACTGGAGAAGAGGAAGAATCCTCCAACAAAACCATCGACGGCGACTGAGTGATCCGCGCGCTTTCAGCTCACGGCTTCCTCAGCGCGTCATGGCAGACGTTACCCGGACGCGAAGCGTCCGTCTGGCTCACTGATTTTAAGCATTTGATACGCGGCGGCGCGGGCGGTGTTGGCGAAGCCGGTGGCGGGAATGAGGCCGATGAGGGTGGGTGCAACCACCAGTTGAAGTGTTCCGTTCAGGCAGATGAGCGCCAGCAGGCCCCAGAAATCTCCGCGCGTTATCGTCCAGCTTTTCCGGACCGCGTCCATCATCCCGATCTCTTTTTCTTCGAGCAGTATCAGAGTGACGAACAGGAGGCGGACATAGAGGTAGAAGCCGGGAAGAATAAAAAAGGCGAAGGCGACCCCTTTGACGAATGTAAGCAGCAGGTGAATCCCTGTAATGCTTAGCATTCGCCCCGTTGAATTTTTATTGTGCCGGTCTTTCACCGCCGCATTGGCCCATGTAAGCAGAATGATGCTGAGCAGCGCGATGAACGGAAGTGCCGCAAGCAGCAGTTTTGCAAGCTTCACGGTATATGCCCGACTAACGGCCTGAGCGTCGAGAAGCATCGTTTCAATTTCTTCAAGCGTTCCCGTCTGCGCAACAGAAACAACCTCCGAAAACGTCTGCTTCAGCGCGGCGGTTTCGGGGCGGAGCATAATGCGCGGGGCCACCTCGAACAGCAGAATGAAGGCGGAGATCAGGCAAAGCGGTATCCACCACTTGCTGAACGATTTCCACGAGAGCGCATAGCACTTTTTCAACGAGAAGGCGGATTTGAATTTATACGCCATATGCTCCCCGCTCGTTCAAAAGAGCCTGTTTGGCATGGCGCTCCTGTTCAATCTGCTCCAGATGAAAATCCATCATCATATCAATGATATTGGAAAGTTCATTGAGTGCCCTTTTTTGGGTGGTGCCAAAAGCGAAGAGATTCTGTGACCCTCTTACGCGAGCCAGAAATCCGTCACCGTCTTCTTTTACGAGAATTTTCATATTACCCGACCTATAACTCTCAACACGTCTTCTGTAGCCGAGGTCCGCAGACCTCGGAGCGGCCTCTGCGGAGGCCAGCTACAAAGAATCGTAGATTGTATCATTTCAATTATTAACTGCTTTAGCTTGAAGAAGCTCAGCGTCGGCGACAGCGAAGAGGTCGCCGGGAAGTGCGGAAATACCAAATGAGGCGCTGATCTTAAACCCACCCCGCCCTTCGACAAGCTCAGGGCACCCCTCCAACCTTCGCCAAGGCTTCGGTGGGCAGGCCGCAGGAGGGGATTCCGTTCGCGTCCACCCCAAGGCCTTCGGCGGGGTAAATTCGCGTTCATTCGCGGTTTTCTTGACTCGGTCAGCAAAGGTACGCGCGCCGGGTTCATCGGTTTCGGGCAGGATGACGGCGAATTCATCGCCGCCGATGCGGCAGACGATATCGGCTTCGCGCGCCGAATCCGCAAGCGTCTTCGCAAACGTTTTAAGCGCGGCGTCACCTGCCGCGTGTCCGTTTGAATCGTTGATGGTTTTGAGATCGTCGAGATCGAACAGGACCAGTGCGAGATCGTGCTGATACCGCTCCGCCGCGGCGCGCGCTTTGGTAAGCGCTTCATCAAAGAAGCGCCGGTTGCAAAGCCCGGTCAGCGGATCGCGCACTGCGGCCTCTTCCAGGCCGGCGACCTCCCGGCGCAGTTCGTCCGAAACGCCGGCGGCTTCAAGCTGCTTTTGCAGGTCAGTCATATGTAAACACCGTCAGCCGGGCATAGACCCACGCGATGCCCTCCATGAGGACGTGTTTGACGCCCTCGCTGTAATGCCGCCATTTCTCGATGGGAAAATCCGCAGGATCGAGCGAAACGATTCCGAGCGGGTAATCGGCGCCGAACGCATGCTGGAAGAGCAGCAGCGTGCGGCGACTGTGCGCACCGGTCGTGTAAATAGTAACCGGTGCACCGAAAAGACCCGTCTCCTTCATTTTTTCGCGCGCGGCCACGGCGGCGGCGTAGGTGCGGTCCCGCATCACGGTTCGGGCGGGCGCGGTGACAATATTGGTTTCGTTCACACCGAGAGCGATGAGGCGCGCGGTACTGACTTCCGCGTAGGTCTCTATCCCGAGCAGCTGCCTTCCGATCTCGAAGGAACAGCCGGTCGTCACAATTTTCTGTCCGGGGCGGTAATCGTGAAGTACCTGCTCCAGCGCCGAATCGTGCAGCCAGCCTTCGACCAAAAGTATTTCGGCTCCGGGCTGCGGCCGGTTCACGGCCAGAAATGGACAGAGACCGATCCATATAAAAAAGAGGAGTAAAAAGGCCGCACCCGCAAAAAGCCCCCACCCCGACCCTGTCGGTACACAAATCTCCTTTTTACGGAACAAATTCATCCGTCTTGTATAGCAGTGGCGAGTGGCGGGTGGCAAGTGGCGAGTTTTTTCGGGATTCGGGATGCCTGGCAGGTAGGGACGGACCGCCGAGCCGTCCGCAGTTATAAGCGGCGCGCCCGGCGGTCGCGCCCTACCTCTACCCTTCATGGGCGTTGGTTGAAAAACATTTTGCTGTCCATAATTTTGCAAAACTCTCCTCATTCGCGCTCTGCGCGCTTTTTTAAGTAAATCTGTGCGGGACGGGGGTTGACACGCAGGGGGCGCTCCTATATTTTCCCCGCCTTGCACTTGAAACGGAAAGATTTGAGATGAAGAGTTTTGTAGCTAACGAAAACGATATTCAACGGGACTGGTTTGTGGTGGATGCCGCGGATAAACCGACGGGCCGGCTGGCGGTTCTTATTGCCGATCTGCTGCGCGGACGCAATAAACCGACCTATACCCCGCATGTCGATACGGGAGCCTTTGTGGTCGTCGTCAACGCGGAAAAGATCAAGCTGACCGGAAATAAAGAGAACGACAAGATTTACCAGGATTACAGCGGCTACTCGAGCGGTCGGAAAGAGCGCACGGCCGCGACCATCCGCAAAACCCATCCGAAGCGGATCATTATGCAGGCGGTAAAAGGCATGCTGCCGAACAACCGGCTGATGCGCCGCACGATCACCCGCCTGAAAGTCTATGTAGGCCCCGACCATCCGCACGCGGCCCAGAAAGTCCAGACCCTCGAATTTAACGGCTAAGCAAGGAGTACATTGTGGCAGCAGCGAAAAAAATTGAAGAATTTGCCGCGACAGGACGGCGCAAAACATCCGTAGCCCGGGTTCGCCTCACCAAAGGCTCCGGCAGCATCACCGTCAACGGCAAAGACATCAAAGACTATTTTGATACGCAGGACATGTTCGACATGGTTTCGCGTCCGCTGGTACTCACCGAGCGCGCTGATCAGTATAACATGAAGGTTAAGGTCAGCGGCGGCGGAAAAACCGGCCAGTGCGGCGCCATTGCCCACGGGACTTCACGCGCCCTGGTGGCGGCCGAAGAGGAATTGAAACCGGTACTGAAAAAAGCGGGGCTGCTCAGCCGTGACGCGCGGATGAAAGAACGTAAAAAACCGGGTCAGCCGGGTGCGCGCAAACGCTTCCAGTTCTCCAAGCGTTAATCTGGAGGATCAGATCGTTCGAAGTCCCGGCCCGCAGCCGGGACTTTTTTTGTCTTTTTCGCAGCCGTTCGTTATTGCGCGAAATGGATTAAACAAACTCCCAACCGGTGAAACCGGAACCAAAATACAGTTTCTCGTTCCATTATTCTTCCGTTCATCATTCTGCGAATAAAAAAGCGGGATAGAAGAGAGTTTGCAGAATGATGAACGGAAGAATGATAGGAAAACTTTTATTAACATGATCGAATTTCTGGAATAAGACACCAAACCGTATTACATTTTCGCGAATGAAGGAGAGACCATGAAAACGCTGCCTCTTCCAAAAGGATTTTCAGCGGCCGGTATTGCCGCGGGAATCAAAAAGAAAAAGAAAAAAGATATGGCGCTGATTGTTTCAGAAACAGCCGCCGTTTCCGCCGGGGTCTTTACCACCAATCAGGTAAAAGCCGCCCCGGTGAAGTGGGATATTCAGGTGGTGGAACACGACGGCGTACGGGCCATTGTGATGAACAGCGGTAACGCCAACGCCTGTACAGGGGCGCAAGGTATGGCTGATGCCGAGGCGATGGCGGCGCTGACTGCCGGCGGGCTCAACGTGAACCCGCTCGATGTTTTTGTCTGCTCCACCGGCGGCATTGGAAAACCGCTGCCGATGGAACTGATTGCCGGCGGCGTTGAAACCCTTTTCAAGGGCCTCTCCCCGGACGGCGGTCTGAATGCCGCAGAAGCGATGATGACCACCGATCTGGCCAGCAAAACCTTGGCAGTAGATATTGAGCTGGGCGGCAAACCGGTACGGATCACCGGTCTCGCAAAAGGCTCCGGCATGATTCAGCCGAATATGGCAACCATGCTTGCCTTTATCCTGACCGATGCCGCCGTGGAAAAGCATGCCTTGCAGTGCGCACTGCGGCTCGCCACTGATACCAGCTTCAACCGGATCACCGTGGACGGCGACCAGAGTACCAACGACAGCGTGATCGCCTTGGCCAACGGGCAGGCAGGCAACGAAGTGCTCACCCAGAATTCAGAAGATTGGGGTCTTTTTTTCCAAACTCTGGAAAAACTGCTTTTCGAGCTGGCGATGATGATCGTGAAAGACGGCGAAGGCGTTACGCGGGTTGTCACGGTAAGGGTGATCGGCGCTGCCTCCAACGGCGAGGCCGACGAAGCCGCGCGGGCGGTTGCCAACTCCATGCTCAACAAAACCGCCTGGGCGGGCAAAAAGCCCAACTGGGGGCGGGTCATGGACGCCATCGGCTATTCCCACGCGCAGGTGCAGGAAAACAAGGTTGATATTACCTATGACGCCGTGCCGGCCGTGCGGGGCGGCATGCCCGCCGATACGCCGGAAGAAGAACTGGTTAAAGCGGTTTCGCAGGAGGCGTTCACCATTCACATCAATTTAAATCTCGGAGGCGGTCAGGCCGTAGTATACACCTGCAACTGCACCGAAGACTACGTGCGGATTAATAAGGAATGACAAAACCGCGAATGAACGCTAATTAACGCGAATGAAAAAGAGACGTTACGTTAAAACCGTTAAAATCGTTGAAGACGTTGAACGTCGTATTTCTTCGACTTGAACGAGCGTAGCGATTTAACGTTTAAC
>JAOZSE010000103.1 GCA_029939835.1 Pontiellaceae bacterium | reverse complement strand
GCTGCGCAGTAAGAATTAATCATTTTATGGATCCGTGTGTTGAACATTTTGTGAAATATCTGCGGGGGGAGAAGAACGCCTCGGAACATACGGTCAGCAACTACCTGATGGATATTCAGCAGTTCATTGAGCTGACGTGGGGCGAAGAGGCCAGGCCTCCGTACCGCTGGAAGGAGCCCGACCGGCTCGCAGTGCGCAAATTCCTCGTCTTTTTCCAAAAGCTGGAAATGGCCCCTGCAACGACGGGCCGCAAACTTTCCGCCCTGCGTTCGTTTTATAAATTTCTCGTGCGCGAGGAATATGTTCCGCTCAATCCGTTCAGCGGACTGCACCTGCCGAAAAAGGGAAGCTACCTGCCCGCTGTCCTTTCGATGAACGAGGTGGATCAGCTGCTGGGCGCACCGCATGCGCTCGCCAAAAGTAAACCGCCGAAAAAGCTGTTCGATGAATATATTCCGGTGCGCGACACCGCGATTCTGGAAGTGCTCTACAGCACCGGCATGCGGATCGGCGAACTGATGAACATGGCGGAAGACCAGATTGATATTCTTTCCGGCATCGTCAGTGTGCTCGGCAAAGGGAAGAAGGAGCGGCTCTGTCCGCTCGGACGGCCCGCGGAAGGGGCGCTGCAGAACGCGCTGGCATGGCGGCAGGATATCTGGCTTTCCCTCGGTATGAAGGGTGATCCGAAACGCGTCATTTTTCTGAACAAAAACGGCGGACCGCTCACCGCACGTTCGGTCGAGCGGATGCTGAAAAAATATGTGGCCTACTGCGGTCTCAAGCCGACGATTTCGCCGCACGCATTGCGCCACAGCTTTGCGACGCATCTGCTCGATAACGGTGCCGACCTGCGCAGCGTGCAGGAACTGCTCGGCCACGCCAGCCTTTCGACGACGCAGATTTACACGCACGTCTCAGTTGAAAAGCTCAAGCGGGTTTATGAAGAGGCGCACCCGAGAGCCTAAGCAGTTAAGATTTATGACTGCCGATTGTAGATTGGGCTGGTCAAAAGGGCCTCGAATAGGGACATTAAAAAGCTGAATCCAACGACTTTTATTGCGTATTTAATCTGAAATCGAAAATCTGAAATCTTAAATGCCCATGATTTGGTTTTTTTATAATCTGCTTTTTCCTGTTGTTTTTCTGCTGATGCTCCCGAAATTTTTGTCGCGCATGGTGCGGCGCGGCGGCTACCGCCGCCATTTTGAACAGCGTGTAGGCATTTACGGAAAAAACACCGCCGCAAGACTGGCCAAAGGCCGCCGCATCTGGATCCATGCGGTAAGCGTCGGCGAAATCTTCGTGGCGCTGCGTTTCATTGAGGAATACCGCAAACAGAATTCCGATGCGCTTTTTGTGTTGAGCACCACGACCTCGACCGGGCATGCCATCGGTGAAGAAAAGCTCGATCCACGGGATGTGCTGATCTATTTCCCGCTTGATTTGCCGTTCGTGATGAAACGCGCCCTCAATGCCGTTAATCCGCTCAAACTGATTCTGGTGGAGTGCGAGTTTTGGCCGAACCTCGTGCGGCAGACGCATAAGCGCGGTATTCCGGTGTCGCTGATCAACGGGCGCATTTCCGCTTCTTCGTTTCGCGGGTACATGTTTTTGAGATCGTTCACCCGCCAGCTGCTCGAAATGATTGATCCGATCTGTACACAAGGACGGCAGGATACGGAACGCCTTCTCGCTATGGGTGCGCGGTCCGAAACGGTTAAAACGCTCGGTACGGCCAAATATGACCTGCCGCCGCCCGTCGCGGACGCGGATGCCGTCGCGCGTGCGGTGCTCAGAATGGTTTCGGTCCCGGATGATGCGCTTATTCTGCTGGGCGGTTCCACCTGGCCGGGCGAAGAGGAGGCCCTCTGCCGGATTTACAAAAACCTGCGTGCCAAACATCCCGATCTCTTTTTGGTGCTGGTGCCGCGTCATGTGGAGCGCCGCGACGAAGTGGTAAAAACGGTCGAAGCACAGGAGCTTTCCTGCACACTGCGCAGTAATTGTAGGCCCGGTGACCTCACCGGGCGTTCGCCGCGTGAGGACACGCGGCCTACAGAAGATGTACCCGATGTGCTTGTCGTTGATACCACCGGCGAGCTGATGAGCTTTTATGCCGCGGCCGACGTGGTGTTTGTGGGCAAGAGCCTCACGGAACACGGCGGGCAGAATCCGATCGAACCGGCCCTGTTCGGCAAGCCGGTTATCACCGGCCCCAATATGGAAAATTTCCCGGCGGTGATGGATGATTTTCTTTCGGCAAAAGCGATGCGGCAGGTGGCGGATCCGCAAGATCTGGAAAAAGCCGTTTCGGAGTTGCTGACGGATTCTTCGGCCCGCGCAGAGCTGGGCGAAGCCGCCCGCGGCGTGATAGAAAACCGCCGAGGCGTGATTACCAAAATGGTGGAGCAGGTCGGATGAAAATCGTTTTGGCATTTGATTCGTTTAAAGGGTGTCTTTCCGCGCGCGAAGCCTGTTCCGCCGCTGCCGCAGGCATTCATTCCGTTCGTCCGGATATCGAAACCGTTTCTTTGCCGATGGCCGACGGCGGCGAGGGTACGGCGGAAGCGATGAGGGCCGCACTCGGCGGTGAGTGGATTCCGCTCGCCGTGACCGGCCCGCTTTTTTCAATGAAGGTGGAAGCCGGTTTTGCATGGCTGGAACACGAAAAAACCGCTGTGGTTGAAATGGCGACCGCCAGCGGTTTGCCGCTTTTGAAGGATCGTGAACGCAATCCGATGGAAACCACAACGTACGGCACAGGCGAACTGATCAAGGCGGCGATCGAAAAGGGTGCGGAAAAAATTCTGCTCACAGTTGGCGGCAGCGCGACGGTGGATGGTGGCATCGGCGCAGCGGCGGCGCTTGGCTGGCGTTTTCTTGATGCCGAAGATCGCGAAATTCCGTTATCCGGCAAAGGACTTGGCCTGGTCGCGCAGATTTGCCCTCCGGAAGGTAGGGACGGTTCTCCGAACCGTCCGTGGACGCCTCGGAGAGGCGTCCCTACCATTGATGTGCTGTGCGATGTCACCAATCCGCTGTGCGGGCCGAACGGCGCGGCACATATTTACGGTCCGCAGAAAGGCGCAACATCTGAAATGGTCGAGGAGCTCGACGCAGGACTCAAAAAGCTCTCGGTGAAAGTTTCAGAGCAACTCGGTATTGAAACAGCCGATTTTTCCGGCGCGGGCGCGGCGGGTGGCCTTTCCGCGGGCGCAGTGGCGTTTCTGGGCGGCAGGCTGGTGCGGGGCATTGATACTGTGATGGAGGTGACTGGGCTGGCCGACGCACTGGAAGGGGCCGACTGGGCGCTGACGGGCGAAGGAAGGTTTGACTCGCAGTCGCTGCAGGGCAAGGTGGCGGATGGTGTGGCGCGGCTGGCGAAAAAAGCAGGGGCAAAGACGGGGGTCATCGCCGGTTTGGTTGAACTTTCCGAGGCGGAGTGGCGCGCTGCTGGTATTGATTCGGTTTCATCTATTTGTCCGGAAACGATGAGCCCGGGGGAATCCATGCACCGAGCGGCAGAGCTGCTTTCTGAGCGTGCGGCGACTTTTGCGCGCGGTTTGTAATTGTGATTGTGATCCAGACTAGTGTATCTTTTTGGGAAGGATTTAAAACATGTCGACTGATATTTATGAAATCAAAGACCCGCCGTGGGTGAAAAAAGATACGTCGCCGACTTCCGGGCGTCGCTCCCGCCGCCGCAAACAGAAGACATTTGATGAAGCGACCGGGCGGGATCTCGCCTCAACCCATCGGCGCCGCAGCCGCAATCAGGGCATTCGCCGTTTCCGTCATCTGATGAAAAGAGGGGACTTCAGCCGCCGGTTCTGGGTTACCTCTGCGGTGGTACTGATTGTGTTGCTGGGCCTTTTGCTGACGTGGGAGCTTTTCTTCCATTATCCCAAGCCGGAACCCGCTTATACGGATGATGTCTACCGCGCTGTTGTCGAATAATTTTTGGAGTGCGGCGCTTCGTATGCGCCGCTTTTCCGCCAAAGGCGGATCTGCCGCAGGAAGAAAAAGCGGTGATACGGCTATGCCTTTATCACCGCACTCCAAAGCAGGGGCGCTCACTTCCAGTTTTTGAACAGGTCGTTGAAAAATCCGTTGGTTTTTTCTCTCCATACTTTCCAAAACGACGGAGCCTTGCGCGCGTAGGGCGCGGGCCCCACGTGGACATCGGCCTCCTGGCCGATACTGAACCATTTCTGCTGCATGTGCTGCATTTGCACCATTCGGTATTCCGCTCCGGCTGCCTGGTAGATGAAGATGGCGATCAGCACCAGAATGAAGTTTCCGTGGAACAAGCCAACGATTCCAAAGGCTACGGCCATAATGCGTCCGATCCGCGTGGCCAGTGCAGTGGCCCGCAGGCGGCCGAGCTTTGGAGTCATCCATGCGCGGAAGATACGCCCGCCATCCATCGGAAATGACGGGAGCAGGTTGAAGAGGAGCAGCGCCAGGTTCACGGCGGACAGAATAAAAAAGGTGACGGCCAGCGATATGGCGCCGAGGGCGGCAAAAAGTGTGCCGGTCAGGCCGCAGAGCGCAGCGAGCAGGGCGCTGGCCGCCGGGCCGGCAATGGCGACGAGGAATTCATCGCGCGGCCGGGTGGGGATGTTGTTTATTTTGGCGACGCCGCCGATGGGCAGCAGCATGATTTCGCGCACGCGGCATCCTTTGCGGATGGCTACCCAGGAGTGACCCAGTTCATGCAGCGCAACGCTGGCGAAAACGCCCGCCGCGCAGAGCAGGCCCCAGAAAAACCTGGCTACGCCAAACCATGGAGCAAGCTGCAGCGCGAGAATCGGCAGCAAAATGATGAGCAGGATATGCACCCGGATCGGGATGCCCATGACGCGGCCGAGCAGGTACGATTTCTTAATCATAAAAATTCCTTTGTTTAGGAGAGTTTCGGGGGTGGGGCGCGGCGTGTCAAGTTTAGCTCGGCGGGGGATTGACGCTTTGAGGGTGTTCCGGTAGGGTTCGCGGAATTTTACGGAAAAACAGGCCCCGTTCGGGGCCGAAAAACAACAGTAAAGGGAGAGACAGAATGGCTATTAAAGTGGGTATTAACGGTTTTGGACGTATCGGTCGCATGGTGTTTCGCGCCTCGGTCGATCGCGATGATATTGAAGTGGTCGGCATCAACGACCTGCTGGATATCGACTATCTGGCGTACATGCTGAAATATGACTCGGTTCACGGTCGTTTCGGCGGCACGGTGGACGTCAAAGACGGCAACCTGATCGTCAACGGCAAAGCGATCCGCATCACGGCGGAAAAAGACCCGGCAAATCTCAAATGGAACGAAGTCGAAGCCGAAGTGGTCGTGGAATCGACCGGTTTCTTCCTGACGGATGAAACGGCCCGCAAACATATCGAAGCGGGTGCCAAAAAAGTGGTGCTGTCTGCTCCGTCCAAAGACGCGACTCCGATGTTTGTCTGCGGTGTCAACACCGATAGCTATGCCGGCCAGGACATCGTTTCCAACGCCTCTTGCACTACGAACTGCCTGGCACCGGTCGCCAAGGTTCTGAACGACAAGTTCGGGATTGAAAAAGGCCTGATGACTACGATTCACGCTGCCACGGCGACGCAGAAGACTGTTGACGGTCCTTCGATGAAAGACTGGCGCGGCGGCCGCGGCATCCTCGAAAACATCATCCCGTCTTCCACGGGTGCTGCTAAAGCAGTCGGCAAAGTGATTCCGGAACTCAACGGCACGCTGACCGGTATGGCCTTCCGCATCCCGGCTTCTGACGTTTCCGTGGTTGACCTGACCGTTTCCCTGAAAAATGAAGCGTCCTACGAAGACATTTGCGCGGCGATGAAGGAAGCTTCTGAAGGCGCGATGAAGGGCGTTCTCGGCTACACCGACGAATCGGTCGTTTCGACTGACTTCCGCGACGAAGAATGCACCTCGGTTTTCGATGCCAAAGCAGGTATCCAGCTCGACGGCACCTTCGTGAAAGTGGTCTCGTGGTACGACAACGAATGGGGCTACTCCTGCAAGGTGCTCGACCTGATCAAGGTCAT
>JAOZSE010000102.1 GCA_029939835.1 Pontiellaceae bacterium | reverse complement strand
AGCACTATCCCGCCGCGACCGACTGCATTCCCGAAATGATCGCGCTGATCGAAAAACTCGTTGCCAACGGCCTCGCCTATCAGTCCGACGACGGCTCGGTCTATTTCGCCATCGATAAATTCCCGGAGTACGGCAAACTGGCACGCCTCGACCGCGAAGGAATGCGTTCCGGCGCGCGCGTCGCACAGGATGAATACGACAAGGAAAACGCCGCCGACTTTGCCCTGTGGAAAGCGTGGGATGAGGATGACGGCGATGTCGTCTGGGATTCGCCGTGGGGCAAAGGCCGCCCCGGCTGGCACATCGAGTGTTCGGCCATGAGCATGAAATATCTCGGCGAAACCTTCGACTTGCATACCGGAGGCATAGACAACATTTTTCCGCATCACGAAGACGAGATTGCCCAGAGCGAAGGCGCCAACGGCAAGATGTACGCCAAATACTGGATGCACTGTGCGCATCTGATTGTTGATGGCAAAAAAATGTCCAAGTCGCTCGGCAACTTCTACACCCTGCGCGAGCTCCTCGACAAAGGCTACACCGGCCGCGAAATCCGCTACGAACTGATCGGCACCCACTACCGCCAGGCGCTTAACTTCACGTTCGACTCACTCAAAGCCGTGCGCGCCTCCCTCGCCCGCCTCGACGAGTTTTATGCCAAACTGCAAGAGGCGGCGAATGGGGTCAGTACGAATAATTTGACGAATCGTGATTCTCAAATTATCGGACTGACCCCTGAGTTACCCGACTGGGCCGTTACGCTCGGAAAACGCTTTGCCGCCGCGCTCGACGATGATCTCAATATTGCCGGGGCACTCGGCGCGCTTTTTGACAGCGTCCACGAAGGAAACAAAAGTTTTCCAATGGTTGGAAAAACAGCCCTCGCCGTTTCCAACCTTTGGAAAAAACTCGATACCGTCCTCGGTTTCCTCGAACCGCCGAAGGAAGATGTTCCGGCTGAGCTCGTCGAAATGGCCGAAGCACGCGTTGCCGCTAAAGCGAATAAAGACTGGACCGAAGCCGACCGCCTGCGCGCCGCCGTCGCAGCAGCCGGCTGGACCATTCAAGACACCCCCACCGGCCCGAAACTAAAAAAGCTCTAGCTCACGCGAAAGCGTAACGAACATCACTTTCTCAGGGCAGTCCGCTTGTTTTGAAAGGCGGGGCTTGGTTTTCCTGCGCTTTAAACGTATACTAACAGGGTTATTTAACAGTGAAAAATCGGTTGGACAGGAGCTCTTATGAATACTGGATTTAAAATCAGACTATTGCTGACGGGTGTATGTGTTCACCTGCTCATTTTTCAGGTCGTAGCGTCTGAACCGGATATCTCCAGCCATTCAGGCGGGGTTGTCGTTCATGTCGGCTGTGGAAACGGCTCTCTGTTGCGTCAGGTCGGAACCAATGAAGCGTTTTTCACGATCGGTCTGGACACCAATACATGGAATGTAGCGGCTCTGCGGGAAACGCTTCGCGACGAGGGATTCGGCAGTCAGGTTTTGGTGGACGATTGGAATGGAACAGATTTGCCATTTATCGAAAACTTTGTGAACGCACTGATTCTGGAGGAGCCGGGCAACGTAAGTTCCTCGGAGGTTCTGCGAGTGCTGATACCCAACGGAACGGCCTACCGGTTGCAAGGTACAAACTGGGTTACCGAAGTGAAGCCGCGGCCGCCGGAGATGGACGGCTGGACGCACTGGGATTATTCCGCCGCCAATAATCCCTGTTCACATGACCGGCTGGTCGGGCCGCTGCGCCGGATGCAATGGGTCGCATGGCCGCTCTGGGATGGGTATCATTTTTCGGGCCCGGGAGTGCAGCTGATCATCTCGGACGGCGGACGGATGTTCTACGTCGTGGATGAATCGCCCACCTCCACCCGTGGCGGCGGCTTCCCGGAAAAGTGGACGTTGATCGCCCGCGATGCGTTCAACGGCAAGCTGCTGTGGCAGCGACCGATGGGTGCGTGGGGTATGGCGGAGTTCAGTTACCGTGCCTTTTTCGACGCCTCAGTCGTGAACGCAAATTTTTCGGCACCGCTGCATCGTCAGCAACGGCGTTTCGCCGTGGCCGGTGACCGGCTCTTCGGTGCGTTTGACGATGACGGACTAATCGTGATGCTGGACGCAGCCACCGGAGAAACCCTCCGCACATTTCCGGGAACCGAGAGCTGCAACGAAGTTCATGTTTATAACAATCGACTCTATCTGACCAACGCCGAGAACCCGAAACTGATGGTTTTTAACCCCGAGACCGGCGAACTCCTCTACTCAAGATCAAGTGCCGGAACCCGGATCAGTATTAACAACAACCGGCTGTGTCTGTTGGGCAATCCCATAACGGCACTGGATGCCACCACCTTCACGCAACAATGGGTGTCCAGCGGGAACAGTGAATCCATACAAGCTTATAAAAGATGCCTGATTGATGCCGGGTCTGTGATTATTACCAGAGGGAATTCATCCAACTGGCTTGTTTTTCGCGCCAGCGACGGGCAGTACCTGTGGTCATACCCAATTGTTTCCAGCACCGGAGCGACGATTCCTGATCAGATTTTTGCCACGACCAACCGGGTCTGGACGTTTAAAGATGAATTTACCATGGTGGGACTCAATCTGCTGACGGGTGCAGAGGAGGTGCTGGTGGATGCGGAAAATGTTTTTCATTCTTCGCATCATCACCGATGCAATGAAGACCGGGCGACGGATCGCTGGTTTGTCTCGACGCAGGAAGGGGTTGAACTCGTCTCCCTGACCGGTGAAACCAATCATATTAACAACTGGACGCGGGGCACCTGCAACATAGGAGTGGTGCCCGCCAACGGCCTGCTCTATGTACCTCCAGCCGCCTGTGCGTGTGTTTCCGAATCGATGCTGCACGGGTTTTACAGCTACGCCCCGGCCGCCCCCGATGCCGGACGACCGTTTGCCGACGGCGAGCGGCTCGTGACCGGCCCGGCATTTGGCTCGGTGACCGGCGGATCCGCAGGGGCTGATGACTGGCCGATGTACCGGTATGATGCGCAGCGCAAAAGCACTACGGATTCATTTGTACCGAAAAAACTTCAACAGATGTGGAAAACGGATCTCGGCGGAACGCTAACGCCTCCGGTGATTGCCGGAGGACGTCTTTTTGTGGCCGGTCGGACGGATCACACCGTGTATGCGCTGGATGCGATCACAGGAGGAATCTTGTGGAAATACGCACTGGGTGGCGAGGTGGAAAGTCCGCCCTCCGTATGGGGCGACTGTGTCATTTTTGGCTGTGCGGATGGACGGGTGTACTGCCTGCGAACCGCCGACGGTGCGCTCGTCTGGCGTTTTCAGGCGGCACCGAGGGACTGTCGTAATATGCAGATGGAAAACGTAACGTCCGTCTGGCCAGTGCCCGGCAGTGTGCTGATCGACAACAACGCGGTATATTGTTCGGCAGGGCACTCATCGCGACTGGATGGCGGCCTTTGGATATACAAACTCGATGCGGTTACCGGCGGGGTGCTGGCCACAAACCGGATATCCCATGTGTCGCCGCCTGTACCAGCCCCGGCTAATCTAGGCGACAACGATGAAGAGGGGATCAAAAATGATCTTTTCGTCAGTGACGGCAGCAACCTCTTCCTGCGCGAAGCTGTTTTCACCACCGCTCTCACAAAAACGACTACAAGCCGCGAGGATCATGTGGCCTCTATGCTCAACGGCTTTACAGATCCCTCTTGGCATCATCGGAAGGCTTGGACGTATAACAAAATTTTTGCCCAGCATCTCTGCGTGGACGACCAAAATGTCTACGGCATTAAGGCCTACACCAAATACAAGCAGTGGGAATCCTTTTCGAGCACGTTTCAACCCGGCTCGGGCTACATCCTGTTTGCTCAGGATATCGGCAATGCGGGTGCTACCGTCATTCCCGAGTCCGGGGTCGAAAACGAATTGCGTCCGCAAGCCAATGAGGAGCATCTGTGGTGGAAGCGGGTGCCGCTTCGCATTCAGTCCATGGTGCGTGCGGGTGACTATCTTTTTGTGTCCGGGCAACCGGATGTATTCGACCGCGATGATCCGTTTGCCGCCTTTGAAGGCCGCGCCGGCGGATCGCTCTGGAGCGTTTCTCCAGCTGACGGTACCCGGCTCGCGGAATACAGCCTGACTTCGCCGCCGGTGTTTGACGGACTCGCCGCTGCGGAACACAGCCTTTATCTGTCCACCATGGATGGCAGCGTACTTTGCCTTGGTCAGCCCGAAACCGCGCCGGCCGCCGACGCATCGGTTCAGCCAGCCTTCGGAACCACGGCGACACAATTTACCTTCGATGCCACGGGCAGTCAGGATCTGGATGGAAGAATTGTTTCTTACGAATGGAGGATCAACGGTTCGCTTGTTTCCACGAATGCGCTGTACTCCACTTCGTTCGGAACCGTTGGAGCGCGCACCATACGACTTACCGTGTCCGATGATGACGGGATGCTCGGCATCGATACAGCGGCTTTGTCCGTCACATCTGCGGCTACGGACAGTGACGGCGATGGCCTGCCGGACGACTGGGAAATAGAGCAGGTCGGCAACCTCTCTATGAATCCGGAAGATCATGACGATAATGACGGTCTGACCGCGCTACAGGAATACGTTTACGGAACGGATCCTTTCCTGAAAGATTCCGATGGCGACGGACTTGCTGATAATCTGGAAATTATGGCTGGAAGCGACCCGGCAAACGCGGATTCTCTCCTCTACGTTCAGGGGCAGCCGCTTTCTGACGGACAGATACGTTTGGAATGGGAAAGTGCTCCCGACCGAACCTATTCGATCTGGGGGTCGTCCAATCTGACCAGCGGCCTGAACGAACTGGTTGCGCACCATCTGCCGGCCACCCCGCCGCTCAACACGTTCTTAGACACCACTGTGCGCAGCAATAGAGTCTATTTCTACCGGTTGCAGATGACACTGAACACCCCTGAGCCGCCACCGAATGTCGCTCCATCTGTACGTAATGACGAAGCCTTCACCGCAACCGATACGGCGGTAGTCATTCACGTGCTGGACAACGACATCGATCCTGACTTCCATTCGCTATCGGTTCAGAGTGCGACAGACGGCACACACGGAACGGTTTCGCATACCGCCGCCAATGTTACGTATACTCCGCAAGCCGGCTGGACAGGCACCGACACGTTCAGCTATACCGCACAGGATGAACTCGGGGCAACGGCATCTGGGCAGGTGACCGTGTATATTGAATCCGGCGCCAACCGGATTGTGGATCCGTTTATGCAGCAGGCCCATCCGGAAAATGACCTCATCGGCACAGGTGAGGCCGGCGACGGCTGGATCGTGGGAACGCGGCGAGCATGGCAGTGGGATCGGGACAATGATTGGAGTTTTGCTTTTTGCGGAAATGCGGAGGCCAGGGATATAGCGATGGCCCAAGTGATTGCGGATGCCAAGGCCACCAAAGGCACGCAAAAAATAGAATTTCGGGCTGTCCATCAAGGTTCCGGCGATCTGCTGCAGGTGCGGGTCTACGGAATCACCGGATCGTTCAGCTATGCGCCCTCCACCACAGCGGTCTCCACAGGAACGCTTTTATACGATTCCTCTAATGTCGCCGTCAGTGAATTCGACTGGATGACCTTCTCCGGCAGCGTTAATTTTGGGAGCACCGGTTACGATTATCATGTGATCCTGGTCTGGACCGACGGCATCGCCCCGGGAACCGATGAATTCATCGCCGTGGATAATTTCTATCTCGGATCCGCTCCATAAGCCCCGTTCATCATTGAAAAAACCACCCCTTCTCTTTTTTGTGGTTTCTCGTCTGCCCTGCCTGTCCGCCGAAGCTACTAGCGAAGGAGGAAGCTTGTCGAAGGGTGTCCGCATCGCTATCCTCTTTTTCCAATGATTGGAAAATTCATAACGCTCGAAGGTCCGGAAGGCTCGGGGAAATCGACGCAGGCGAAGATGATGATACGTCGTCTGGCCGAAGTCGGTATTGAGGCCATGTACACTCGCGAGCCCGGCGGCACGGCTCTCGGCGAAGAGATTCGCAACGTTCTCCAGCATAATCAGGCGGGCGAA
>JAOZSE010000101.1 GCA_029939835.1 Pontiellaceae bacterium | reverse complement strand
TTCTGTTTATGAAAGGAAGCGTGCTTCAAACTGTTTTACGACGGATCGCCGGTGTTGGGGTGGTTCTGCTCTTCATTCTTCTTGGCGGTGCCGTCGCTTATTATTTCATCGGCCAACGTGCCTACTCTTTTCTCGACTGCCTCTACATGACCTTCATTACGATCTCAACGATCGGCTACGGTGAGGTGGTCGACCTGTCCACCTCGCCTGTTGGACGTGTTTTTACTATGCTGGTGGCGCTCTCAGGGATCGGTGCTTTAACGTATACCTTTTCAATGGTGACCGCGCTGATCGTAGAAGGTAACTTGACCGATTCATTCCGGAGAAAAAAAATGGAAAAAATGATCGAACAGTCTGGCGGGCATTTTATTGTTTGCAGTGCCGAGCGAGTGGGAACACATATCGTCCATGAACTGGCGGCCACAAATCGGCCGTTTGTCGTAATTGAACAACATCAGGAACATATTGATGAACTGCTCGAAACCCATCCGGACGCGCTCTATCTCCTCGGAGATCCCACCGACAACGAAACCCTTCTGAAGGCTGGTATCGAACGCGCCTGCGGCCTTTTCGCCACCGAGGACGACGACAACCGCAATCTGGTCATCTGCCTCTCCGCCAAACACCTTAACTCGACAATGCGCGTGATTTCTCAAGCACGCGAATCAAAGAATATCGACAAAATGAAGCGGGCGGGTGCAGAATCCGTCATATCTGCGGAACAAATCGGCGGACTCCGAATGGCCTCGGAAATGGCTCGACCCGCTGTGGTTTCATTTCTTGATGTGATGTTGCGCGATCAGGATAAAAACCTGCGCATTGAAGAAGCTAAAATTCCCGCTGCACTAGCTGGAAAGAAAATACTTGATTTAAAACTGGAACGTTTTCGTGATTTATTGCTGATGGCAGTACAGGAAGGAACCGACTGGGTGTACAATCCAGAAGAAAAGTATACGCTATCAAAAAACAGCGTGCTCATCTTTATGGGCACGCCCAATGCGCGGATAAAATTGGAAAAAGAACTAAAAGGAGTCGAAGGATGAAAAAACAGCTAGGTATCGCAATCGCGGTTTTGTTTGGATGTGCGGCAACGTTGGTCGCGGAGGAGATGACCGGCCGACAGATTATGGAAAAACAGGAAGACCTGCAAAAGGTGGATTCTGAATACGGCGAAGAATTAATGCTGATCAAGGACATGAAGTCCGGTAGCCAGGAAAAACGTGAGGCGCGTCGCTACGCAAAAGACACTCCAGAGGGCCTGGGTCGCTCTATGTTCGCCTTCCTCTCCCCCGCGGATATCGCCGGTACCGCCGTACTGACATGGGAACAGGAAAGCGACGATGACCAGTGGCTCTATATGCCCGCCACCAAGAAGATGCAACGCATCGCTTCGGGAAGCAAAAAGAACTATTTCATGGGAACCGATTTTACCTATGAAGATATGGAACCGGAAGATGTTGAAAACTTCAACTACACGGTTCTCAGGACCGAAACCCTCTCCGTGGACGGAAAAGACTGCCCCTGCTGGGTGATCGAATCCGTGCCGGCCAATGCGGAAAAGAAAAAGAAAAGCGGCTATGCCAAACGGTTGATGTGGATCGACCAGGATCGCTATGTGACGCTCAAGGCAGAATTCTTCGACCGCCGTCGGCGGCTGATCAAAACCCAAACCATCTTCGAGATCAGCAACGTCACCGGAACCGTCTGGCGTGCCAAGAAAACACTGATGGATAACACATCGAAATCTAGCCAGACCCTAACGATGGTCACAACCCGAAAAGTGAATAACCCAATGGATGATGAAGTCTTCACTGAACGCTTCATCTTGACCGGAAAACATACCCAATAATCCCACCCGAAACGGAGGTCGTCTCATGCGTAAATTTATGGTTTGGAGTCAGAATCACCCGTGGCTGGTGATTACTATTGTATTGGTTATCACCGCGCTTGCCGGAACGAAGATTCCTTCCGTACGCGTAGACGCCTCCGCAGAGGGAATGATGATGATGGGCGACCCGGAGCAGGACTACTATGCCGAGACGCTCGAGAAATTTGGAACGGATAACATCACCGTTGTCTATGTCGAAGATGACGAACTCTTCTCCCCTGACAAAATGACGGCGCTCGATGACTTGGCCTTTGCGCTCGAAGAGCTCAACGGGGTCGATAAAGTCGAAAGCCTCTTCACCGTCACAAACTTCAAAGGAGAAGACGGCAGCCTGAGTACCGCGCCGCTAGTAGACTGGCTCCCAGAAACACAAGACGAAGCAGACCAGATCAAGGCCGATGCTCTGCGCAATCCAGTGCTCGTCAACAATGTGGTCTCGCCAGACGGCCGTGTCACCGCCATCAACTTGTTTGTCGGCGGCGACCCAGACGATCCGGAATACAACACCAAATTCTCTCGAGCTGTGGATGAGAAGATTCAAGAACTCGGCGGCATGTTTGATCGCGTCTTCCAGCTGGGAAACTCCTATACAAAAAGGTTGATCAGCGAAAATATCATGGGAGATCAGGTTCGACTTGTACCTTTCTCCGCGTTGGTTCTGCTCGGCACCCTGCTCATTATGATGCGAACCCCAAGCGCACCGATCCTGCCCGTGATCACCGCAGGAACCAGTGTTCTCTGGACAATAGGCTTCATGGGAGCCTTTGACATCCCGCTTAATATCCTCACGGTCATCGTTCCGTCACTCATCATCGTGATCGGATCCACCGAAGACATGCACCTGCTCTCCGAATACATGGAGGGGCTCGAACACAAAGGCTTCAAAAATGCCGCGCTACACTATATGGCCACTAAAACCGGCACCGCAGTCATGCTAACGGCCATGACGACGTTTCTCGGGTTCTTATCCATCAGCCTCAACCAAATCGTAATTCTTAAACAATTCGGGATTGTCGCATCCTTCGGACTGCTTGTGAATCCGATCCTCACCTGTATGATCGCACCGGTCTACTTGCGACTTTTCGGCGCAAAAAAACCAAAAGAAAAAACCGCCAAAGTCAGCGCGATAGACAAGCTGATTAATTTTCTCGGCGAACGTATTATTACCCTGATCCACGGCAAAAAATGGACTGTGTTCACTGTCATTTTCGGAACCGCTGTAGTTCTCTCCCTCTTCACGTTCAATGTAAAAGTGGATAACGACCTGCTCGGCTTTTTCAAACCTAGCTCCGACATCCGCGTCCGTAGTGACATCCTTCACGAAAACATCTGCGGAGCTCAGCCCTTCTACATCCGCATCAACGGCTACAACCCCGATACCTTTAAAAACCCGGACAACTTAAAAATCGTTTACGATATTCAACAGTTCATGGATGAAAAAGGCTGGTTCGACAAAACCATTTCGCTGGCTGACTACATGTCGATGATCCATTGTGAAATGAATGATGGGAAAGAAGAGTTTCGCAAAATCCCAGAAAATGCAGGGCTCATTCCCCAGTACCTTCTTTTCCTCAACCGTGATGAAATCGAGCGCTTCGTCACACCAGACTACAGCGAAGTCAACATCCTCGTCCGCCACAATATGAGTTCTTCCTACGAACTGAAGCAGGCGCTGGGTGAGCTGCGCACATTCATGGACGAAACTGTGCCGCCTCAATTCCACGTTGGACTGACGGGTGAAAACATTCTTGTCAACAAAGCAGCGGATAGTATGGCGACCGGACAGGCGCTGTCGCTCTCATTGCTACTCGTCATCATCTTCGTTCTAATGAGCCTTCTATTTCTCAACTTTAAAGCAGGCTTCCTATCACTTATTCCGAACATCTTTCCCATTATGCTCTTCTTTGGAATTATGGGGATTTTTGATATCGCGCTAAATACGGGGACCGCCATGGTTGCCGCCATCGCAATCGGAATCGCTGTGGACGACACCATCCACTTCATGACGCGCTACCACAAGGAGATGAAACAACTCCAATGTCAAAGTGCGGCGATGGAAATCTGCATCCGATCTGAAATTAAACCGGTCTTCTCCACCTCCATCGCACTCGCGCTCGGGTTCTCCGTCGTTTGCATGTCGAGCTTCATTCCCGTGATCAACTTCGGATTCCTCTCCGCTTTGGTCATGCTTTTTGCCCTGCTCGGCGATATGTTCCTCACACCCATTCTTCTCTCCTCAACACAACTAATCACCCTCTGGGATATGGTTGCGCTGAGCCTCAATACCGATGTCGTTGAAAAATCACCGCTCTTCAAAGGAATGAAGAAAGGACAGGTCAAAAAAATTGTTCTGCTCGGCGATATCCATGAAGCGGAAACGGGTGTAAAAGCCGTAACCGCCGGTGAAGACGGATCGAGTATGTTCCTATTACTTGAGGGATCTGTAGACGTACAAGCCGAAGGAAAAACAATTGCCTCGCTGAGACCCGGCGATATCTTCGGCGAAATTGCACTCGTCAACCCAGGGCCGCGCTCGGCGGATGTTGTGGCAACCGAGCCGCTTAAGTACATCGAAATCAGCTGGCAAAGTCTACAGAATATGCAAAAACGCTTCCCGCGTCTCGCAGGCAAGATCTTCCTGAACCTAGCCGCCGTTCTCGGTGACCGCCTCGTTCAAACCGATAAGAAACTGATTGAAGCCACTCGAAGCTAAACGAAAGGCCCCATGAAAAAAATACTGATTGTTGCGACATTTTGCGCCGCACTAACCGCCCAGGCTCAAAACGACCCCTTCGATGCCTTTGCCGAGCTTGAAGCCGATGCTGCGGTTGCGGCCTCCAAAAAAGAGGCTGGAATCATTGGTAAATTAGCCGAGAATGTCAGCGGAAGTGTCAAGCTCCAAGGGTCTCACTATTTTACTGAACACACCCCTGCCGCAGGCGGCGACCCAAAAGATGACTTCTGGAACCTCTCCATGGACTTTGAAACGTGGACTGGCGGAGATGACTGGCGCGTAGATATGAGTGGGTGGCTTCAGAATGGCAGCCAGAACAACGCTTTCCGCGGCACCAACCTCAGCGCGAACCGCTTCTGGGTTGACCGTTCCGAGCAGGAACACCGCTACCTGACAATCAACGAGCTTTTCCTAACGGTGAACTTTGATGCATGGGATCTCACTCTCGGTAAAAAGATATTCAAAAACGGACTCTCGACCATCTACTCGCCCGCCGATCGACTCCGCCCCGCATCTGGCGTCGATCCGATTAATGCCCGCGATGTCGGCATCTGGCAGGTGCGCTCTGATATTTATAAAGGCGACTTCACCTATACCCTCGCCCTGCTCCCCGTCTGGCAACCCGACAAAGGGCCGGACAATAGCTCCCGCTGGGTGAACGCAGCGGCAGCGCCTAACCCAACGGAATTCCCATCAACTAGCGTTGATAACTTCGGATATTTCGGACGCATAAAAACCACACAGAACGGCTGGGATCTCTTCGCCTCCTTCTACATCGGGCCGGGGCGAAATTATGTAATGCAGGATCAAGGAACCGCATTACTTCCCGATGTCGTACGCCGCGTTCCAGACGTCTTTAATCCAGCAATCGGCTACTCCACAACCCACAATGCGTGGGAGTTTCATGGAGAAGCCGCCTATTTTAACGCCTATCACAACGACGATGAAGACTACCTCGCCTTTGTACAAGGAACCACCTACACCATAGACGGCGACATGGTTAAAAAATTCGGGCTCGAACAGATAGAGCTCACCGTTGAAGGTGCCTGCGAATGGACCGTTGGCGACCAGACCGCCGACGCCTACATCACCGACTCCTCCACCGCGCGAGCCGGACGGCGCGATCTAATCACCCGGGCACGCTTCAAAGTCAACGAAGAGCTCGACTTCGAATACAACAACCACCTCCAGTTTAAAAAATGGGGCTACCTGAACCGGTTCGGCGGAAACTGGGAGTTCATGAACAACCTAACGCTCTCCTTCAGTGCCGAATTCTTTGGAGGGAATCAAGGCGGAAGCGTAGCCGGACTTAACAATCTGTCAGTCAACTACGGCGGATGGAAACGAAACAACCGACTAGTCACCACGCTCGAATACGAATTCTAACTCATCGACACAAAAAATCTGTAGAGTAGGGATTTACCTCTTCTCTTTTTCCAATGTTTGGAAAAAAGCGTGTCAACTTTTCCACTATTTGGAAAACTGTCTGGATGCAATTTAAAGGAAACACGGACGAAGGAAGTGCGCG
>JAOZSE010000100.1 GCA_029939835.1 Pontiellaceae bacterium | reverse complement strand
CGGCGCGCATATTGCCAATATGCACATGGCCGGTCGGACTGGGAGCAAAGCGAGTGCGAATATTCATGATTATTAGTTATTGGATATTAGTTATTGGATGTTGGAAGTTTCGAAATGTAACGATGATCCCCCCGAATAACCAACCACTAATAACGAATAACTACCACGTATAACGCTCGCCTTCGGGTTTGTTTTTTCTGTAGCGCGTGCCAAGAGCTTTAGCCGCATTGGAGGTGAGCACCTGCACATAGACCTTTTCGCGCTTCGGGCCGCGGTGATCGGCCAGCGGCTCAAAAAATTCGAGACCGTCGGACGGAATGATCAGCGCGAGCCCTTCGGCCGCGCGAGCGCTTTCATAGGTAACGCGGGCGGAATAGCCCTCGCCAGTCTGTTTAAGGTTGATCACGTTGTCAAACGTCAGCTCGACCACCTGACCGGCCAGTTCCTTCCGTTTCAGCTGAAGTTCATTAACGGTGAGGTCATCGACTGGTGCGCCGGGCACTGCATCAAGTGCTTCGCGCGCGGCCTTTGCCTCGGCGGCTTTTTGCTGCGCGGCTTTGCTCTGGAACGGGCGGAGCTGCGCCGATGCACTCGAAGCAATCACAGCCATAATCAGTACAATCAACAGGAATCTCATCGCATCCTCCTTTTTTTCCTTCATTTCCGGTATTTTTTAAAAATCGCACGGCGCACCGCACAGGCACAGAAAAAGCCGCCGCCGAACGGTTCTTTATAAATACAGGGATCGGGATCCTTGCAAATAAAATGCTGATCACCGACCAGCTGCATCTGCGCTTCACAAAGATCTTCGTGGCGCCCCGACAGACAGCGATGTCCTTTGGTGCACCGATCGGCCTGCTCCAGCACCTCTTTGTCAATTTGGAGTTTCATCAAACGCATATTAGACTTACTCTCAGGGTTGTGCAACAGACTGTGAGGCCGATTTATGAGACCCCATCACATCCGCGACATATTGTTTACCCGCGAACAGATTGAACAGCGGGTGAAAACCCTGATCGAAGAAATCGCCGGGAGCTGCGAAGCGGAAAACCTGGTGATGATCGGCATTCTGCGCGGCAGTTTTATTTTCCTGGCCGATCTGGTGCGCGGGTTTGAACAGCACGACCTCCACCCGCGCATCGATTTCATTACACTGGCCAGCTATGGCTCCGGTACGGAGTCCAGCGGATCGGTTCGTATTCTGCACGACACCAATGAAAATCTGGCCGGCGCCGATGTGGTGGTGGTGGACGACATTCTCGACAGCGGATGCACCCTTTCCTTTGCCAAGGATCTTTTCCTGAAACGGGGTGCCCGGTCGGTCCGCACCTGTGTGATGCTGGACAAACAGGCCAAACGGACAGTGGAGATCAAGGCGGATTATACCGGTTTCCCGGTCGAAGACGTCTTTGTGGTCGGCTACGGGCTGGATTACGACAACCGCTACCGCGAACTACCCCATATCGCTGAAGTAACCTTTGGCGAACAAGATCGTTGAAAACGTTAAAACGCCCCGAATGTTCGGGGCTCGTTCAAACCGTTAAAATGACCTAGTGGTCTCGTTCAAATCGTTCAACGATTTCAACGACTTTAACGAGCGAAGCGTTTCAACGATCTCTCTTATTCCACCAAATCAATCATCTGGCTGATGGCATCATCGCCTTCCGGCTCCTTAGCCTTTTCGAGCTGCGGTGCGCGATCCGGACGCGGGCCGCGCGCGCGGCGCGGCGGGCGCTGGCGATTGTCGCCGGAGGGCTCATTGCCTTCGCCCAGCGTTTTACGGAAGGTGGAAACGCGCAGGGTCTGGCCGCCCGAACGAAGAACCCGTTTTTCGAGTGCCGCGTCTTCGGTCACCAGCACGCCGAAATTTCCGGCCTGCTTAAGCGCCTTGATCAGTTCTTTGGTGAGCGCCTTATCCGATTTGGCATAGCGCACCCGCACACCGTCAAATTTCCTGTTGTGCGGTGCTTTATTGAGCGGTTTGCCGGCGATGACCGCCGTAACGTTGAGTTTTTCACGCTGCACAAACCGGGAGAGTGTGCGCAGGATCTGGATTTGCTGGCGCGGCGCGGCGCGGCCACGTACGCCTTTGGATTTGAGAACGGCGGCGACATCCACCACCATTGTTGCTTTGGTTGTTCCGAAGAGCCCCATGGTTCTTCCTTTCTCTGTTTCAGGGTTGGTGCGCCGCCGTTTCAATCAGACAACAGAATGGGCTGGCGACGCGTCTAGTGAAGCGGGGGAGGATACCGAAGGAGCGGGCCGGGAGCAAGCTTCGAGTCGTGCGGGTTTTACAAAGCGACGGTTGTATTGAACCGGCACGCCCGTTAACATGTCGAATCTGAAAAACTGGGAACCTTTCTATGAAAAAGATACTGTTTATCGCGCTGTTGCTCCTTTTTTCCCTGACTGCCGGAGCCCAAACCGGCAGCCGGATTGCCGCGGAAACACTGCGGGCCGCCGCGACTGAACCGGCGGCAAAAACCTATCCCGACGCCGATGTGCTTCTGGTGGAAGACCGGACTTACCAGCGTTATGAAGCTGACGGCAGTGACCGCTTTGACTGCGACATCGCCTTCAAAATCCTGACCGAAAAAGGCCGGCAGGAAAAAAGCACCGTCCATCTCGGCTACAGTGCCGCCTACGGCTCGCTGCGCTTCACCGGTGCGCAGGTTATCAAACCGGACGGCTCTGTGACGGATATTGATCTGGAAACCCAGGTCCGGGAAGCGATCTCCGCGGGCCAGATGAACGCCAATATTTATGATCCCAATCACAAAACGATCCGGCTGAGTGTGCCCGACCTGAAAATCGGCGATGTGCTGCGCTACAGCTACAGCGGTGAACACACCAAACCGGTCGTGCCCGGCACCTGGAGCGATGTCTCTACGTTCGAGGAAACCTTCCCGACCCGCCGCGCCGTATATGAAATTGATGCACCCGCCGCACGGCCGCTCGCCCGGATAGTGCTCAGGGATGAAATTCCCGGCGCCGTCACCTTCCGGCAGGAAGAGGACGGCGACCGCGTCCGCTATCGCTGGGAGGTGCGCGATGTTCCGCGAATGTTCGAAGAACCCAAAATGCCGCAGCGCCACACCGTCGTTCAACGCCTGCTGCTCAGCACCATCCCCGACTGGGAAACCCTCTCTAAATGGTACTGGGAACTTTCCCTGCCGCGCCTCGAAGCGGTGAACAGCAATATGGTCGCAAAAGTCGAAGAGCTGACGGCCGGACTGAGCCGCCAGAAGAAGATCGAAGTAATCTTCCGCTTTGTTTCGCAGGATATCCGCTACATGGGCATCACGATCGAGGACGAAGCGCCCGGCTTTGAGCCGCACGATGTTTGCCTTACTTTCGACAACCGCTACGGTGTCTGCCGCGACAAGGCCGCGCTGCTGGCTGCAATGCTGCGGCTAGCCGGGTTTGATGCCCGGCCGGTGCTCATCTATGTCGGCCCAAAAAAAGACCCCGACGTTCCGCAGCCGTGGTTCAATCACGCCATCACCGCCGTGCGCAACGAGGACGGCAGCTGGCTGCTGATGGATTCGACCAACGAAAATACCCGCGACCTGCTTCCGGCCTACCTCTCCAATCGAAGCTATCTCGTCGCCACCCCCGACGGCGAAACACTCCAGACCTCGGCCATTGTTCCTCCCGAAAAAAACCTGCTCACCATTGAGGTAGATGCCGCGCTTAATGAAGATAATCTCATCACCGGCGAAGCCGTTCTGCACTTTAACGGCATTAACGACACGGCCTACCGCGGACGTCTTGCACGACTCAAACCCGAAGAGCGCGAGCCTTATTTTGAAGAACGCCTTAAACAGGCGCTCGGCAGCGCCGAGCTGACCCGGCTCGACATCCAGCCTGCGAATGTGCGCGACACCACGGAGCCGCTCAGCATCACGCTGCGCTTCGAAGTTAAAAACGCGCTGGCGTCCGGCCCGGACACCGCGCTATTGCAGGTGCCAACGCTTATCAACCACTTCGGACTTTTCGGACGCGTGCTCGGCAACGGAACCGGTCTCGACGAGCGCCGCTATCCGCTCTACACCGAAATTACCTGCGGCGTCGCAGAAACCGTTCGGCTCGACCTCAGCCGCAGTGGCCTGAGCCCCGTCGCGCTGCCTGCGTATGAGACCGTTGATGATTCTGAGCTTTTTATCCGCCGCGCGATCACCGCCACCAACAGCCTGCTCATCAGCCGCGCCGACATTCTGCTGCGCACCGTCGAATTCAGCCCTGAACAGTATCGGGCGCTGAAGCAGAATCTTAAAACCGCCGAACGCAATGCCCGTAAACGCGTTATCCTCTCAAGCAAAGGCTTCCCGGGAGCCGACCTCGCCGTACTCAGCGAAGAGGTCGTTTATACGTTTTATGATCCCTACAACTGGAAAGAAACGCGTACCGTCCGCCAAAAAGTCCTCACCTATGCCGGTAAGAGAGAGGCGTCTGACCTCAAGCTTACGTACAACCCCGCGTATCAGCGCACCGTGCTCCACAGCGCCGCCGTTACCGCACCCGACGGCACCGTACAGCACATTGATCCCGAAAAAGAAATCAACGTAATGGATGCCAAATGGGCCGGCGAGGCACCGCGCTATCCTGCCGAAAAAATTCTCGTCGCCAGCCTGCCCGGCGTTGAGGTCGGCAGCGTCATTGAATACTCCTTCACCAGCGTTTATCACGACCTGCCCTTCTTCTCCGCCATGGAACCGTTTGCCGGCCTCAATCCGCTCGTCAGCAAAACCGTCCGAATCAAAGCGCCGCACTCCATGAAATTTAAGTTCGGCAACATGGATCCTGCCGTCATCCGGCGGCGTACCTCGCACCGGAACGAAACCGCGGTCTATGAATGGCACACCGAAGACCGCGCCATGATAAAAAAAGAAGATCGTCTTCCGCCCGGCTGGATCATCAAACCCTACCTTTTCATCTCCACCGGCGACATGAACCGCTATGCCGACAAAGTCGAAAAAGCCCTGCTTAAAGCCGCCGGAAAAAATAAAACCGCCGCCGGTAAAGCGAAAGCGCTGATCAAAGGTCTGAAAACCAGGCTCGAAAAAATCACCGCACTGCGTAATTTTGCAGACCGCGCCATCCGTGACGCCGGACCCGGCTTTTCCGCCTTGCCGCTCTCCGCCGTCACACCCGCCGATCAAGTGCTCGCCGAAGGCTACGGCAACACCGGCGACCGCGCCGTTCTGCTCTACGCTCTGCTCGATGCCGCCAAACTGAAACCGCGCTTCCTGCTCGCCTCCGGCCTTCCGCGCATTGAAGGCATGAGCGATCCGGTCATTGCGACCTTCCAGCGCAAACCGTTCGATACCGTCCTCGTGGCGGTCAAAGACGGCGACGCGGTTTATTATCTCGGCGACAGCGGACAGTATGCCGAGCCCGGCACCCTCTTTCACAGCAAACAGCCCGCTCTCGATCTCAGCACACGAAAAATCATCGCCCTGCCCGATCCGCTACCCGATGCCGTTCAGACCACCTTTTACCTCAACGTGCAGGAAGACGGTAATGTTCAGATCCGTAAAGAGACGCAGTTTGCCGGAACCGAATTCGAAAAATTCAACAAACAGTTTGCGCAATTCACGCCCGAGGAGCGTAAGCGCGAGCATCAGAACCTGCTCAGCCGGCTCTCCCAGAGCGCAACGGCCGACGGCGAACTTCAAACGGTCATTGACCACCCCGGACTGCTCACCTTCCAGGCCGACCTGCCCGCCTACGCCGTGCGCGACGGCGGCCATCTCTACCTCACACTTCCCGCCGGCCTCGGCGATTTGCTCAACCTCAAAGCCAGCCGCCGTGAAAATCCATTTTACCTCGAAAAACCCGTCCGCCGAACCGTCTTCTATGAAGTTGCGTTGCCCGACGGATGGGAACCGGCCCTTGCTCCCAAACCCTTCCGGGTGGAATTGCCCGCCGGGGGAGGCTTCGTTGAAATGAAAACCGCCATGATGCGGGGACGACTTGTCATTATGCAAACTGCGGATCTCCAACCCGCCCTTATTCCGACTGATGAATATCACCGGCTCCTGCAGATCAACGACCGGCTGACCGAACCCGCCGCCCGCGCCGTTCTTCTGCGCAAAAAGTGAACCGCTCCACGGGCTGAAGCCCGTGGCTTCTGGCCTTCTGCATAACC
>JAOZSE010000023.1 GCA_029939835.1 Pontiellaceae bacterium | reverse complement strand
CATAAAAATCAAAAGCCCTGTTTTGTTCGCTCTGTCTTTGATGTGTGGCAGAGACCAACGCTAAGGGAGGGAAAGGGATGTTAAATGAAAATACTATTTGTTGGACCCGATTTAAGCGGGTTGGGCGGTGTACAGAATTATTATTGTCTTGTGCTGCCATATTTGACGGATGATGCGGAATATCTTGCAACAGGGAGGATGGCGCGCAAGCAGAGGCTGTCTTTTGTCCAGCTTCTTATTGATTTGCGGCTGTTTCGTGGACGCTTGAGGGAATGTGATGTTGTGGTTTTTAATCCCACCCTTGGCGCGCGCTGCTTTTGCAGAGATATTCCTTTCATATTGCTGGCCCGGTGGAAACGTCGGCGGGTGGTTGTTTTTTTCCGAGGCTGGGGTCTTCATTTTGAGCAGAAAATAGACCGCTGGTTCAAGCCGCTGTTCCAATGGGTTTTCCGGCACGTTGACGCGACGATAGTGCTGGCGTCGCAATTTGAACAAAAGCTTCGGCAGTGGGGGTATCAAGGAACTGTTTACCGTGAAACTACTGTGATGAATGATGCATGGTTTGATGCAGATGAGAAGCGGGAGCCCAATGACTCGGGGCCGGTGAAAATTTTGTTTTTATCGCGGGTCGAAGCGGATAAGGGTATTTACGAAATGGCCGATGGCATGGCGCAATTGACGGAGATACCGTTTGAATGTCATTTTGCCGGTGACGGAGATGAAATGGAAAGTTTCAGGCGGTATGTAAAAGAAAAGAATTATGGGTTCATCAAATTTAAAGGGTATTTGCGAGGCGAAGAAAAGCGCCGCGCCTACCAGGAAGCTGACATCTTTATTCTGCCCAGCTCCCATGGTGAGGGGATGCCCAACGCGCTGCTGGAAGCAATGGGTTGCGGGCTTTCGGTTGTCGTTACCCGGGTGGGTGGTGTGGCGGACTTTTTTGAGGATGGGCGCATGGGTTCATTTTTGAACGAGGTTACAGCGGATGAAATTGCAAAGGTGCTTCGTCGAATGATTGGCGACAAAGACAAGCGAATTTCCGTAGCCGTATATAACAGAGATTATGCACAAAAACATTTTGGTGCTTCACAAGCCGCTGAACGGTTACGCCGTATCTGTGAAAGTGTGGCGCAACCGGAAGAAAAAAAAGTTTGAGCTATGAAAATCTGGATTGATCTGGACCATACGCCGCATGTGCCGCTGTTCCGGCCGGTGATTGAAGAATTGCATCGGCGGGGCATTGAAACGGTGGTGACTGCGCGTGACCTTGCCCAGACGCTGGCCCTGCTTGAAATGTGGAAGATTCCGCATGCGAAAATCGGCCGGCATGGCGGCAGTAGCAAGGTCGGCAAGGTGTTGAATCTGTTTGAGCGTTCTTCGCAGCTGATGGCGCATGTCTGGAATCAGAAGATTGATTTGGCGGTCAGCCACGGATCCCGTACCCAGCTTACGGCCTGCAAGCTGCTCAGAATTCCGTCGGTGCTGATGCTCGACTATGAATACACGGAGTCGAAGATTTTTAATACCCTGTGCACATGGCTGCTGATGCCGGAATATATTCCGGAAGAGCGGCTGGAAAAATCCGGGTTCAGTCTGAAAAAACTGAGGCGTTATTCCGGATTTAAAGAGGAACTCTATCTGCCGTATTTCAAGCCGGATTTGTCTTTCCGGGCTGAACTCGGTGTGCCGAAAGACAAGACGCTGGTGACGATCCGGCCTTCGGCGATGTATGCGAACTATCACGATCCGCTCAGCGAGCAGATTCTGCTGAAGGTGATTGAGCGCACGCTGGAGACGCCGGATGCATGGCCGCTGATTGTGTGCCGGATTGAAAAGGACAGGGAATTCATTCGCAACCGCTTTGGCGATCGCGTGAATTTTCTCGAGAAGGCCGTGGACGGCTTACAGCTGATCTGGAATTCGGATGTGCTGCTTAGCGGCGGCGGGACGATGAACCGTGAGGCGGGTTTGCTGGGCGTGCCGGTTTATTCCATTTTCACCGGTCGCAAACCGTACTTGGATGAGTATTTGGCGGAACAGGGACGACTGACGTTTATTGATACGCTTGAGAAAGTCGCTTTGATTGAGATCAAAGCCAGAGTTCGGAGTTCAGAGTTCAGAGTTCGGAATCCGGATTTAACGAAGGAAGTGGTGGATATCCTTTGTTCGTTGAAACGCTGACGCGCGTTGAACGTTGAAGCGTTCGCGTCGCGTTGAAGGCCCCAGTGAAAGAAGCTTTCACGGGGCAAGGGTAAAGGCGTGGAGGAGTTGGGGTGCAGGGCGGAGGAGTCGGGGGCTTTAAACGTCCAATGAATCGGTATAGTTATCTTGCAAAAGTAAATTTATCTGATAATTTTAACTTATGTTTGTTGATAGAAATGTTCAACCCTTGCTTGACCGATTGCTAAAGGATGATCGGATACTGCTTCTGGCGGGGGCCCGGCAAACGGGGAAGACAACCCTTTTGCGCCATTTGCAGAAGCAGTTAGAGGGTCAAAGCCAATCGGTCCGGCTGCTGACATTTGAAGATCCGCTTTTTCTGGGCGAGGTGAATCAACATCCTGAGAATCTCTTTCAGTACGTGCCCAAGCCGGACACCGAACACATTTTTGTTCTGCTGGATGAAATCCAGCATCTGGAAGACCCGTCTAATTTTCTGAAGTATATTTACGACGTTTACAAGGATCGAATCAAGTTGGTTGTGACGGGGTCGTCCGCCTTCTATCTCGATGAGAAATTCCATGATTCGCTGGCGGGGCGCAAGCGGATCGTGCCGATTTATTCCTTTTGTTTTTCTGAGTTTCTTCGTTCAAAAAACAGGCTGGATCTGGCGGAAGAGGTTCGGAAGAATCATTTTTTTGTGACGGGAAAGAAAAGGCAGTTGCTCCGCCCGGTTCGAAGAGAGTTGTTGGCGCATTTGCAGGAATATGCATGCTTTGGCGGGTATCCCGGGGTGGTTCTGGAGCCGGATGTCGATGAGAAAAAGTTTCGATTGCAGGAGTTGCATCAAAGTCTGCTCAAAAAAGATGTGGCCGATGCCGGGATTAAAAACGAATACGCCTTCTATTCTGTATTGAAGCTGCTGGCGGATCAGGCGGGAAATCTGGTGAATGCACTGGAGATTTCAAATACGGTTAAGGTTTCTCGAACAGCGGTGGATCGTTATCTGCATGTTTTACGGAAGTCATTCATTGTTGAGAGCTGCCCGCCCTTCCACCGGAACGTCCGCAAAGAGCTGAGTAAAATGCCGAAGTATTATTTCTACGACCCGGGGTATCGAAATGCGATTCTCGGTTCGTTCGGGCGGCTGTCTGATCGCCTGGATTCCGGGGTAGCGTTGGAGAATCTTTTTTTCTCAGAATGTTGCAAGGCCGGTGTGCAGGAAATTCGTTTTTGGCGGACACAGGATGGGAAAGAGGTGGATTTTGTTTTGGATGGAGCCCGCGCTTTCGAGCTGAAGGTCGATGCCGAACGGTTCAACCCGGCGAAGCACGCCTCTTTTGTGAAGGGCTATCCGGATGTCCCGCTGCGACCCGTGGGCTGGCAGGCGCAAGAGGCTCTGGAGATGCTGGATTTCTGTTGCTGAACGTTTGCGGAGAAATTTTCCACCGCAAAATTTGCGAAAACAAGGGTTGCTCCAATAAGAAAAAGAAGGAGTGAGCTCATTGGGGGTATAGGAGCAGGGTAAAGAGTCTTCACAACCGTTTTACTTGAGGAATAGAGAGGGACTTCCGAGGACAGAAAATTGTAGGATGTAGAAAATGGGATGCTGAACGTGTCAGGAATAAACGGTGCGGCTGCTTCTCAGAAGCTTCTTTCGACTGAGTAAAAATACTCAACGATTGAGTATTTTAAATTGACGGACTGATCTCAGCAGGGTGGTTTTTCCTTGCGTATCAATGGTCTCTAAAACTAGATTGACATCATGGTTCAGCAATCAGACAGAATGAAAATAAGGCAGCTCGCGGAGAAATATTCCGTGCGCCGGGTGCTTCTTTTCGGGTCTTCGGTGACCGAAGACGATGCCGGAGATATTGATCTGGCTGTAGAGGGTATTCTTCCCGAGCAGTTCTTTAAATTTTATAGTGATCTGCTCTGGAGCCTGTCAAAGCCGGTTGATCTGGTTGATCTGGCCGAAAAAAGCCTTTTCTCCCGGCTGATCGAACAGGAGGGGAAACTGCTTTATGCCGCGAATTGAACAGAAGGTTGCCGCCGAGTTTGAAAACATTGACGGGGCGCTGCTGTTGATTCCAAAGGATGTTCAAAAACTGTCTGCATTGGAGCTGGCCGGACTTGGAGCGGTTCTACATTCAATTTACAACGGTATCGAAAATATACTCAAACAGGTGCTTAGAGAACAAAAATTTGAGCTCCCTGCCAGCAGCCCGTTCTGGCACCGCGACCTGCTGGATTTGGCGTTTAATGCCGGAGTTATCAACCGGGCTGTTTTTGAACGTACGAAAGAATACATGGCGTTTCGTCATTTCTTTACGCATGCTTACGCCCTCAATATCAAACCTGAACGGATGATTCCGCTGGTCGAGTCAGTATCTCAATGGGTCATCGACATCAAACAGGGATTGCGTGCTGGCGGAATAGATTGGGACAGCGTTTGATCCAGACCATTCATTAATTAACGCACTTATTTCACCGGGCGAGGGATTTATTTTCACTAGACCGTAACATCAAGAATGAAAGGAACTGATTATGAAAAAACTAATGGTAACAGGCGGACTGGGGTTCATTGGATCGTACTTTATCGATATGGCGCTTAAATCGGGCTATTACGTGGTCAATGTGGATAAGAAGACCTATGCGGCGCGGGAGGATCTGGATTTTGACACCCGAAAGCATTATGAGCTGATTGAGGCGGATATCGTTGAACTGACCCATCTGCCGGTCGGCATTGACGCCATCGTCAACTTTGCGGCCGAGTCGCACGTGGATAACTCCATTCTGGCCAATCACGACTTTTTCCACAGCAATGTGAAGGGTGTCTATAATCTGCTCGAACTGATCCGGGCCAAGGATGAAACGGATCAGCCGCTGCTGCTGCACATCTCCACCGATGAAGTGTATGGCACGGCGCACGAGGGGGCCTATACCGAACTCGACCGCCTGAAACCGTCCAACCCGTACTCCGGCAGCAAGGCCGCTGCTGATCAGCTGATTCTCGGGTGGAAGCACACCTACGGTCTGCCGGTGCTGATCTGCCGCAGCTGTAATAACTACGGCTACGGCCAGTATCCGGAAAAACTGCTGGCGAAAACGATCGAACATCTGCTTCGCGGCAGGAAGATGACCGTGCACGGCGACGGGACTTATCGCCGCGAATGGATTTATGCCGAGGATAACTGCCGCGGCATTATGACGGTGCTGGAAAAAGGAACGCCAGGCCAGATCTATAACATCTCTTCCGCTGAGGAGCATTCAGTGCTGGACGCTGTACGCATGATTGTTGAAGAGATGGGCGTGAAAGAGGAGGATGCCATCGTCCATATTCCGAACCGGCCCGGGCAGGATCTGCGCTATTCCGTCGATTGCGCCAAAGTCCGCGCGCTCGGCTGGGAGCCGGAAATGACGCTTCGTAAATACATTCCCGAATACATTCGTCTCTACAAAAAGAAACTTTCGCACGAGTAGCCGCCGCGCGGTACGCGCGGACGGCAGAGATCAGAAGTCAGAGATCAGAGGACGGAAGATGGGGGGCTGGGAATAGAAGACTGAGATCAGACGTCAGAAATCAGAGTTCTGAGAACAGACGGCGGCAATCGGAGGTCAGAGGGATAGAAATGCGAATTAATTCGGCGACGGATTTGGACATTTACAAGAAAGCCTATGCAATACTATCCACCCAAATCTTGTTTTTCATGTACGTTTTACTGGCAACCCATTCCTTAACAACAACTTAACAGGGTCTTTTTTCGACAGAATCATTAAGAAGCTTATATACTCCGGCTGTTAAAATGATTGCCGCTGGTCGCTTCTTTTTGGGGAATACAAAAAGCACGTTCGCAATAGCTCAGGTCTGTCGACCATCATTCTGTCTAAATTCTCTTCTCTGTTTCTGTATTTCGAGGTTTTAATTTTCGGTTGCGGCTTTGCCGCGCTACGCTTTCGATGAAAATTTTTCATTTAAGTAAGACTTGGCCGGCTGAAGAAAAGTACTCATTGACCGATCAAATTCGTCGCAGTTCCCGTTCTGTGTGCAGCAACCTTCGTGAAGCATGGGCGAAAAGACGTTACGAGGCGCATTTTGTTTCAAAACTTTCAGACTGTGACGGGGAAAACGGTGAAACAGACACATGGCTGGATTATGCTCGTGACTGTGAATACATCTCTGTGGAGAAGCATGCTGAGCTGGCGGGTGAAGTTGCCGAAGCGGGAAAGATGCTTGGAAGTATGTTGAATAATCCCGCGCCGTTTCTCCTTAAACCCAAAGCCTGATCTCTGATGTCTGATACCAAATTCAGATAGCTTTCGGTATTTGCAGGCGGGACGCCTGCGGTACGTATCGCCGCCGTCTCGGTGGCCTTGTCCCGAAAGCAAACTGAATTTGGTATGACCTCTGACCTCTGGCAACTGGAGCAGTGAGCGATGCCTAAACTATATAGAATCATCAAATTTAAGCGAAACTGCGGAAGTTGCGGCGGTTCGCTCGTCCAGTTTCAGGCGGGTGACGTCGAAGTAAACGCACTGCCGTTTGCAATCGGCAAGGTGCTGGTGATGTCGGACATCCGGACCGACGACGTGCGCGGCAACCATGCTCACCACGAGACCGAGGAAATCCTTGTGGCCCTGTCCGGCGGCTGTGTTGTTGAGATGGATGACGGAAAGGGATGCACAGAAACTGTGCGTGTGGGAGTAGGGGCGTGTGGGGGTAGTGGCGTAGTGGAGTATGGGGGTAAGGGTGTCCGGAACAGCCCTAATAACCAATATCCAATAACTAATAACCCGGATGTAAAAGAAGCTCTTCTTTTACATCCGCACATCTGGCGTGTGATGCGTGATTTTGAGCCGGATACGGTTTTGCTGGTCGTGGCGAATATGAAATACGATGAGGCCGATTATATCCGAAGCCGCGAAGAGTTTGAGAAGCTGGCCAAAAAATGGACAGGCCTCGGCGGCAGCGCGCCCCGGTGAAGTAGGCTGACGCCTGTCACTCCACGGGGCAAGGGTAAAAATTTTGGATAAGAAAATTCACATTGTGATGTAAAAATACATTGAAAAACGACGGCAGTAATGTATAAATACACGAAATGAAGGCAGAATTAACCAGACTTCTTGAGCCGGTTGAGCGCTCCTTTTTTCTCTTCGGTGCGCGGGGAACGGGGAAAAGTACCTGGCTTCGGCAGAAAATGCCCGATGCCGTCCGCTTCGATTTATTGGACACGTCCTTGCAGATGGAGATGATTGCGTTCCCTTCTCATCTCGAAGCACTGGTTGGCAATGTTTCGCCGGATACGTGGGTGCTTCTGGATGAGGTGCAGAAAGCGCCGGCTTTGCTGGATGAGGTGCATCGCCTGATGGAGCTTAAGGGGTGGCGTTTTGTGCTGTGCGGTTCGTCCGCACGCAAACTTCGCCGCGGCGGCGCCGATCTGCTGGCCGGGCGGGCGTTGACGTTGACGATGGAGCCGTTTTCTTTTGCGGAGCTGGGCGAACGGTTTGATCTGTCGAAGGCTCTTGAATGGGGCCTGCTGCCGGTGGTCTGGAGTGACCTTTCGCTGGCACCGGATATTTTGAGTTCATATCTGGACACCTATTTGCGGGAGGAAATCCGGGAGGAAGGGGCCGTCCGCAAACTGGCTCCCTTTCTCCGCTTTCTTGCCGTTGCCGGACAGGTTCACGGGCAGGTGCTGAATCTGCAGAATATCGCGCGGGAGGTCGCCGTACCGCGCTCCAGTGTGGAGGGATATTTTTCGCTGCTGTTCGATACCCTGTTGGCTCACCAGTTGCCGGCGTACCGTCCAAACCTGAAAGTGCGGGAAACGGCCCATCCCAAGTTTTTCTGGACGGATTCCGGAATGGCCCGCGCCGCCGCCGGCCTGTTGCGTGACCCGCCGGACAGAAGCTGGCTGGGAGCTTCGCTGGAGTCGTTGATTTTCCATGAGCTTCGCACGGCTAACGCTGTTTTTGGACGACACCGTCCGCTGGCGTATTACCGGACGGCCGCCGGTGCGGAGATTGATTTTGTTATCGAAACCGCCCGACGGGCTGCGGAGACTCCGCCTTCGGTGGTGTGTATTGAAGTGAAAATGGCGGAGCGCTGGAACCGTAAATGGGAACGGCCCATGCGTGACTTAAACGATCTGGCGGGAATCCGTGTTGAAAAAATGATCGGAGTGTACACCGGTAAACAGGCCTACCATTTTGACGGGCTGGATGTGCTTCCGGTTGATCAGTTCTTGAAGCGTTTATATGCCGGGCAGGTTTTTTAAACGAAGGAGGGGAGAACCATTCATTATCTGGGAGCCCTTGCTTCTCTTAAAACCTAAGGAATTAATTTAATTAATCATAACAATTTTTCCACTCCGAGGCTCCGTGGAGTGTGAAAAATTCAGTGGAGGTGTGCTGTGAATGCGGGAAGAGCGCACTCCTGCTTCGTACAGGGCAAAACAGATGCTGTTTGACGGAACAATGCCGCTTTCACGTAAGTTTCGCGTTTTTCGCGGGCAAAACTCTTTGGTTCCGGCTTTGCCGGGGCAGAAAATTCTCCTGTAGCTAACCAATAACTGATAACTTTTAACTGTTAACTCTGAAGCATCATGAAACCAACGATCCATCCAAAAGCACTGGTCGAAACAGACCAAATCGGTGAAGACACAAAAATCTGGGCTTTTGCCCACGTGATGGAAGGTGCCGAAATTGGCGCGGATTGTAATATCGGCGACCACGCATTTATTGAAACGGGCGCTGTGCTTGGCAACGGTGTGACGATCAAAAACAATGTGCTGATCTGGAAGGGCGTTCACATTGCCGATTATGTCTTTATCGGGCCCAATGCGGTTTTCACCAATGATCTGCGTCCGCGCAGTTCCCGCATGCCGCAGATGAAGGAGAAAGAACTTTCGGAAAAGGACTGGCTGGTCGAAACGCATGTGGAAGAGGGAGCATCTATTGGTGCCAATGCCACCATTCTGCCGGGCATCCGGCTCGGCAAATACTGCATGGTTGGTGCAGGCAGCGTGGTGACCAAGGAAGTTGAACCTTTCACGCTGGTTGCCGGCAATCCCGCGCGGGTGATCGGCAAGGTGGATGAATCAGGCGACAGAGTCGCCTGATCTCAGAGATCAAAATTCAGATGTCAGCGGGCAGAAAACAAATTGACCTCTGATGCCGGACCTCCGACCTCTGTCGGATAAACTGCCGGCGGCAGTTTATCCGTCTGCGTGGCCGCTGAGAATCACCCAGATCGTCATGAAGACGATGTAGAGATCGAGGAGCGGATTCATGTTGCGGGCGTAATAGAGGTCATAGAGCACCGTGTGGGCGAAGACGGTTCCTTCCTGCCGCGCGGCATAGACCTTCCATAAACCGGTGCATCCCGGCTTGATATCGAATCGCCGTTTGTGCCACTCGTCGTTCATTTCATATTCATTGACCGGCACGGGGCGCGGGCCGATCAGTGACATGTCTCCTTTGAGCACATTGAAAAGCTGGGGCAGTTCATCAATCGCCCATTTGCGGATAAACCGTCCGACGGGCGTAATGTACGCCTCGTTAACCACTTTCCGCACCGGCGATCCGTTTTCTTCCTGAATAAAGCTGCGGATGCTGTCTTTACGGGTTTTATCCTGATCCGCACCGACCGACATGGACCGGAATTTGTAGAACAGGAAGGGCTTGCCGCCCTTGCCGATGCGCTTATGGGTGTAGAGAACCGGCCCCGGTGAAGTGAGCTTGATGGCCAGCGCAGTGGCCAGCAGAATCGGGGAGAGCAAAACGATGCCGATCGCCGCGCCGATCACATCGGCTGTTTCCTTATAGGCCCGGGTCAGGAAGCTGTTCCGGATTTCCGCCAGACGGACAAAGGGCACATCAAAGTAGGTGTCGGTATCCAGCGTGTCGTGCAGCACGGCCGATTTGTCGGTGTGGACGTCCACCCAGCCGAACAGCCGGATGCAGCGCTCAATCAGATCCATCAGAGCCTGATAGGGAAGATCGGTTTCCGTGATCACCGCGCCTTCAATTTTATAGAGGTTCACTATATCCGGCAGATCCTCAGGTTTTCCCAGGCACGTCAGATCTTCAAAAACGGCCTCTTCCCTGCTCCGGTCACCGCAGAGAAATCCGACGGGAGTGAGTGTGGTGTAGCTATGCTGCGCCAGACACTTCCTTGCGAAATCAATGCCGGGCTCTTTGGCGCCGATGATCACCACGCGACGCTGAAGCTGCGCCCGGGTGGCCGCCTGCAGCATCGGCAGGAAAAGAATGATACGGTGAATGATCAGTGCGCTGAACAGCAGCAGGCCCCAGTTTAATGTAACCAGCCGGGACGGAACAAAAACGGGGCTCTTTGAGAGCGTTCCAAGCAGCAGATAGCCCACAATGCAGATCACCGTGCCCTGTGTGATGCGCAGCAGATGCCACGGACGGCTCATCCAGGTTTTTCGTTTATAAAGCCGGAGCGCTCCAAAAATGCCGAGCAGAAAAAAGGCATACACCAAAACGAACAATGCTTCGGGGATGATGTGATAGCGCGAAATAATATTCACTCCCTGCGCATAATGGCGCCAGTGGAGAGCCATCCCGAACGTACCGACCACAATGAGCCAGTCTGTGATTAAGAGATAGGTTGTACTTCGTCCATATCTTCGGAGCAGACTTTTCATGAATCCTCAGGGGTTGAGTTTGTCGCTTAAAAAGTGCCCGAAGTGTAATGTCCCGGCCTTCGGAAAACAAGCGGTTTTGCTTAGAGGGCCGGGTGGTGAAAAATATCCGTGTAAATTCGTGTCCATTCGTGGTTCAATCACCCTATGGGCTTGTCCGGAAAACATCGGAGCAAAAATAAGGTGCCGATTGCACATGTCAAAAGATAGAATCTATTCCATTCACCGAAAACAGATGCTCGATACCCTGATGCTGTGTTTGAGCGATTCGGCGGTGCTGACCGCCGGGCTTTTCTTCGGGAACATCATCCTCTATCTGTGTTTCCAGACTCCGGTCTCCATTCGCTACTCCATGCTCATCATTCCGGTGTGGTGCGCGGGCGTTATCATTGCCCGGGCCGTTCCGGGGTGGGGGCTGGGCGCCGTGGAGGAACTGCGCCGGATCCAGCTGCTGCTGATCGTTATTTTTGCGCTGGCCGGCGTGGCGTATCTTTTCAGCCGCGAGCGGGTGCTGCCGAGTCGTATCGTGTACACGGCATCGTATCTCTTCAGCGCGTGTTTCATGCCGCTCGCGCGTGTCGGCATCAAAAAAATCCTGCTCCGGCTCGGTTGGTGGGGATGCCCGGCGGTGATTTACGGCAGCGCCGATACCGTCCGGACGGTCATAGGAACCCTGCGTCAGAATCCGGCGATCGGATATTATCCGGCGGGAGTTTTTACGGCGGATTGCGCACCAGGGGAAGAGATGGAGGGGGTTCCGGTGCTGGGCGGTCTGCACGAACATACGGCTACCGCCTCCGTGGCGATTGCTCCGGTGGCGGAGACCGAACACCGCACCCTTTCGGAGACATTTGATCACACCTTTGCCGGCTATCAGCGGGTAATTCTGCTGCCGGATATCAAAGAGGATATATTCCTTTCCGTGTTCCCGCGTAATTTCGGCAGTCTGGTCGGGCTTGAGATCAGCAGCAACCTGTTTAATCCCCTTGCCCGCATCCTTAAACGAACTGCTGATCTGGTGCTGGTGCTTATCACCGCACCAATCTGGCTTCCGTTGCTCGCGCTGATTGCGTTGCTGATTCTGCTGGCGGAGCGTCAGAACCCGTTCTTTCTCCAGCACCGGATCGGCAAGAAAACCCGCCCGTTCCGTCCGGTCAAATTCCGCACGATGGTTAAGAATGCCGAAGCGGCGCTTGAAAAAGCGCTGGCCGGTGATGAAGCCCTGCGCCTTGAGTGGGAACAAAACTGCAAGCTCCGCAAAGATCCCCGCATCACCCGCATCGGAAAAATACTGCGCCGTACTTCGCTGGATGAACTGCCGCAGCTGCTGAACGTGCTGAAGGGGCAGATGTCGCTGGTCGGTCCGCGTCCGCTTCCCGCCTATCATCACAAGCAGCTGGCAGAGGCCGCCCGTGCTCCGCGCAACCGGGTACGCCCCGGCATCACCGGCCTCTGGCAGGTGTCCGGACGCAGCGAAGCCGGCAATGCCGGCATGGAAAAATGGGACACCTATTATGTGCGCAACTGGTCCATCTGGCTTGATATTGTGATTATGGCTCGCACTGCTTCCGCGGTTGTTAAAGGCGAAGGAGCGTATTAGAGGACTGAGTGATGAGCTGTAAAAATAAATGGAAATAGCGCAGATAAATTTTTCTCCCTTACTCCCACACCCCTAAACTCCCAAACTGGAAAGCAAATGTCCCGAACTGAAAAAATTACCGTTTCGATTGTTACCCTTGCCCTTATCGCTTCCGCCGCGCTGTATGGTGTGTGGAGAGACAAGGTGCTCCTCTATGCGCCGCTGCTGATCCTTATCTACTTAGCCCTCGCCGCCTGGGTGATCTGCGGCTTGCGCCGCGGCCAGACGTCAGAAGTCAGGGGCCAGAGGTCAGATCAAACTGCGCTGACTTCCGATCTCCGATCTCCGATTTCTGGAAGCATCATTCCACCCGGAGGAATGATGCTGCTTTTCTTCTGGATGCTTTCCGCCGCGCTGATCCCGTTCTCAGTCATTCCGTACGAAGCCAAAATCAGCACGTTGCGTATCGGGGCGTACATCGGTTGCTACTGGATGCTCGCCAACAGCCTGTCGCGCTTTCAGCGGAGCCGTGCCGTGCTGATGACGATGCTCTCTGCGCTGATCCTCATCGCGCTTTACAGCCTGGTTCAGCACCGGGCGGCTCCGAATATAATTTTCGGCATGGAGCGGTATACCACTTATTGGAAGGGTGGGCGTCTCGGCGGAACCTATCAGTGTCCCAACCACATCGCGCATCTTTTCCAGATGTGGCTGCCGTTCTGTTTTGTCCTGTTGTTCGTAAAGCGTCTGCCGGTGTTCTGGCGAATCACCTGTGCGTACGCCATTCCGCTTTTCTTGCTCCTCATCTATCAGACGCTGTCGCGTGCCGGGATTCTGGGCGCGGTCGCGGCCCTGAGTGTTACAACCCTGTTACTGATTCTGCATAAAAGCCGACGGTTGTTTTTTGTCGCCCTGCTGGTGGTGCCGCTGCTGGCCGCAGGCACGGTGGGCGGCCTTTGGACTTTTTCAGATACGTTTCGCGACCGCATGATGCCGGTGCTTCGCTTTGTGCAGCACCACACCTCTGGCGCAGATATCGATACAGAATTTAAGGATTTCCGTCCGCAGACCTGGGCGGATTCCTGGGTGATGATTTCCGACAAACCGTTCTTCGGCCATGGCCCCGGCAATTACGACCAGGTTTTCCCTGAATACCGCAAACGGGTTCAGGCTGTTCGCAGGATAACGGTTCACCCGCACAATGAATATGTTGAGCTGCTGTCCGAATACGGGACCGTCGGCGGATTGCTGGCGCTGGCGGCTGTGCTCAGCGCGGTGATCGTACTGCTGCGCCTTTATCTGCGCTCTCCACACACCCAGCATACCTGGCCGGTCGCTGCGCTGATCGGTGCGCTTGCCGGAACCGCGGTTCACGGATTTTTCGACTTTGAACTGCGCATTTTTCCCAACGCCCTGATGCTGGCCTTGCTGGCCGGCTGTGCCGTCGGGCCGATTATTAATCAGAAGACTGAGGACAGAAGACGGAAGACGGAGGACGGATCGAGAGAAAGCGGGAAAGAAGAATATAATGGGAAAGCGAATAGAGTCGTTTGAAGATTTGGAAGTGTATCAACTGGCTCTGGAATTGCAGCAGGAGATATTTGAGATGACAAAAACCTTAATTCGCATACAGCTCGGTGAGGGGAAGCGGCGGTACCCCGCTCATTTTGTGAGTAAGCTGAGTGATTCTGATGGCGAGCAGAACGAAACGCGTCATTGGTTGAGATCGGCTGTTCTATGTGAGTATGTACCCGAGGCACATTTTGATGTTCTAATCGAAAAATGTAAAACGATCGGACGTAAACTCGGCAATATGATGCAACACCCTGAAAAATGGGTTCCAAAGGAGTGCCGGTAGCATTATGTGCAACAAAAAGCAGTCCTCGGTCTTCAGTTCGCTGTCTTCGACTTTTAGAAGTTCCGCACAGGCGGTCCTCTGTCTTCTGTTCTCTGTCCTCATTCTTCTCTCCGCTCTCTGGTCACTCCCCGTCATGACCTCTGGCTTGCTGCGGGTCTGGGGCGACCGTTGCCGCGCGGAAAAGAAGCTGCCGCGTGCCGAACGGCTGTATCAGACAGCGTCCGTTATAGATCCGCAGAACTGGTCTGCCCCTTTGGGACTTGGGCTGGTTTACAGCCGGTACCGGTTCTATGAACTGGATCCGGCGGCAAAGGAAGAATGGGCGTTTCGGGCCTATGATGCTTTTTCCGCAGCGTACTCCCATGACACCAAAAAAGAGGAGATTGTTTACGGGCTGGGACAGGCAAACCTCGCTCTAGGGCATCGGGAGGAAGGCCTTCAGTATTTGCGGGCGGCGGCCAATTATCGGCGATTCAACGATTTTTACTGGCGGAAGCTCGGCATTGAACTGCGCAAGGCGGGTCTCTATGAAGAGGCATTGGCGACTTTTAAGTACGCAGCAAAACTGAACCGGCACAATCCAACCGTAAAACGCAATATCCAATGGCTGGAGGAACGGATGTCAGAGGACTGAAGTCAGGGGACAGACGTCAGAGGGCGGAAGTCAGAGATCTGAGATAGCCAATGGCTGACATTTGGTTTCTGACGTCTGATCTCTGTAGACGCCGCCTCCGGCGGCTACCCGTCGACCTGGCCGGTGATAATCAGCCAGACGGTCATGAAGACAATGTAGAGGTCGAGCAGCGGATTGATGTTGCGGGCATAATAAAGATCATAGAGAACGATATGGGCAAACACTGTTCCCTCGTGCCGGGCGGTATAGATTTTCCATAAACCGGAGCAGCCCGGTTTAATTTCAAACCGCCGCTTCTGCCATTCGTCGTACACTTCATATTCATTCACCAGAGCGGGGCGCGGGCCGATCAGCGACATGTCGCCCTTGAGTACATTAAAAAGCTGCGGCAGTTCATCAAGTGCCCATTTGCGGATAAAACGACCGAAAGGCGTGACATAAGTTTCGTTGACCAGCTTTCGTACAGGCTCTCCGTTTTCCTCATGAATGAAGCTGTGTATATTTTTTTCTCTGGTTTTATCTTGGTCAGCGTCCGTGATCATGGAGCGGAATTTGTAGAACCGGAAAAGCTTTCCATCCTTGCCGACCCGGTCATGAATGTAAAAGACCGGTCCCGGGGAAGTGAGTTTAACAGCCAGGGCGGTGGCAAGCAGGATCGGCGAAAGCAGAAGGATTCCCGCTGCCGCCCCGAGCGCATCGAAGGTTCTCTTGTACATCCGGACTATGAAGCCGCGGCGGACTTCTCCCAGGCGGACAAAAGGCACATTAAAATGGGTGTCGGAGTCGAGGGTTTCGTGCAGTACGGCCGCTTTGTCGGTATGCACATCCACCCAGCCGAACAGGTGGACGCAGCGCTCGATCAAATCCATCAGTTGCTGATAGGAAAGATCGGTTTGTGTAATGACTGCACCCTCGATTCGGCAGGATTTTGCCAGATCGACAATGTCTTCAGGCCTTCCCAGACACCGGAGGCTTTCAAGAACAGGTTCTCCAACGGGCTGGTGGTCGCAGAGAAAGCCAATGGGTCTGAGCGTGTCATAACGGTGCTTGGCCAGACACTTCCGCGCAAATTCAATACCCGGAGGTTCCGTGCCGATAATGACGACGCGACGCTGAAGCTGTGCCCGGGTAGCCGCCTGCAGCAGCGCGGGGAAGATAATCATGCGGTGAATGACCAGCGCGCTGAACAGCAGCGGGCCCCAGTTCAACATAACCAGCCGGGACGGAACAAACATGGGACTCTTTGAGAGGGTTCCCAGCAGCAGGTAGAACAGAATGCAGACGGCGGCGATTTGGACAATGCGGGTCAGGTGCCAGAGTTTATTCAGCAGAACTTTACGTTTATAGAGATTGAATGCGCCGAAAACACCGAGCTGAAAAAAGGCATACAAAAAGACGAACAGCGCTTCGGGGATAATGTGCGACCGCGAGATAATATTCAGCCCCGGCGCATAATGGCGCCAGTGGAGAGCCAGCCCGAACGTGCCCGTCAGAATAAGCCAGTCCGTAATTAAAAGGTAGATGGTGTCGGGACTGTAATGTCTGAACGGGTTTTTCATTATATACTCAGGTGCTTAACGCTTCTTTTTATGTTTCAATACTTATCATAGGAACTGTAGTGTCTGTGTATCCGGAAAACAAGGGGATTAAAAAGGCGGGCATGATGAAATACGTTTTTGCACGCCAGAACCCTGTTTTGTCGGCGAGTGTTTTTTAATAATGGAAACCATTCTGATCTTCGAACCGCTTTCCGGCGGGCATCGCGCCCAGTTTATCCGCTGGCTGGCCGAATACCTGAGCGGGCAATCCCGACAGGATGTTCTATTTGTTTTTGTTGTTGGCCCCGGAATGGACGTTCCGGTATCCGACACTGTCTCAGTGCACCGGATTTCAGCCGAAACGGCCCGCCTTCTGGAAAACGCCGGCCGCTGGACGAAGCCGTGGCGGCTGAACCGGATTTTCCGGAAAGTCTGCGCGGAATACCGCCCGGCACATACTGTGATTCTTGAGATGACTCATTTGGAACTTCCGCTGGCGCTGACCGGCGCACCCTGTCCGATCTCCGCCATCCTGTTTGTCCAGTATCCCGAGTTGAAACGCGGACTGAAGTTTTACCTTAAAGAATGGAAAACCGACCTGTTGCTCCGGCGTGCGCCGGTAAAAAATCTTTTTCTGCTGAACGGCGAAGAAGCCTGCCGTTATCTGACAACCCGCTTTGGCACCCGTGCCCGGTTTATACCTCTACCCGACCCGGTTCCCGAAATTGCCGCTGAAGCCTCGTTTTCGCTTCGGGACGAATACGGCATCGCCGCGGAGCGAACCGTATTTCTTTTCTTCGGTGCGGTCTCCCGGCGGAAGGGGGCGCCGGTGCTGGTCGAGGCGTTGCAGCAGATTGACCCCTCCGTTGTGGAGAAGAGCGCATTTATTTTCTGCGGTCAGGTCGAGCCGCCTTATCGGGAGGCATTTCAGAAAGCCTGCAAAAAACTGGTCGAAGCCCGGCCTGATATACAGCTGAGCATGGAAGACCGCTTTGTGCCAGACGAACGTATGATGGCCCTCTGTGAGCAGTCCGATGTGCTTCTAATGCCCTATACCCGTCCGGAATATTCCAGCGGCATGTTTGCGCTGGCCGCCAAAGCCCGCACCCCGGTGATCGGGCCGGACGCCGGATTGCTCGGCCGTCTGATCCGGCGGCACGACCTCGGCCTGCCGGTGGAAATAAATTCCGCCGCGCTCACCGTCGCCATTACGCTCTTCGCTGAAAAGCCCATTCCGGTCAATGCGGAAAAACAACGTGCCTTTGTTGAGAAAAGCCGTCCCGACGTATTTGCCTCCCAACTGATTGAAGCCGTGTGTAATGAAGCCTGATCAATATCATCCATCCCTGCGCCCACTGGAAGAAGCCTGCCGACTGGCTGAAAGCGACTGGATTTGCCTGCGCAATCCTTTGGTGGGGTTTGGTGAGAGACGGAGCCTGATCGGGAAACTGCTCTGGAAAGGGGCGGTCATGCTACGGCATGCGGCGCTGGTCTTTCGCTGCTGGGCAGTTTGCTCTCATCCGCATATTCTGATTCGAGAATTTTCAACATGGCCGCTGCTGCTGGTTTTCCCGCTGCTCCTTCCGTTGCGCCGCAAGCTGTTTTTTGTGATCCATCACAACCTGCAATGGGCCGCGAGCAGCCGGATTGAGCGGGCCGGTTTTACGGCGCTGGCACGGTTAGGCGCGCGTTGGGTTCTGTTCGAAACACAGGAGCTTGCCGGACTGGAGGCCCTTGACATTCCTTCCGGACAGAATCTGGTTCTCCCGCATCCGGTTCTGGAGTCGGGTGTCAGGCCTATTATTTTAGCATCTCCTGAAAATACTAAAATAATAGGACTGACACCCCCGGCGCGGCCGGTGATCGGGGTGGCGGGTTATAATCGCCCGGAAAAGGGATCGGGTGAACTGCTCAAACTTCTGGCTGAGTGTTTTCCGGATTGTGAGCTGATGCTGGGAACTGCCAACCCGGAAACAATCTCCGGCCTTCCCGGTGTTGTTCAGATAGTGGACACCGCATCCGATGAGGCCTACAGCCGGATGCTGGCGCAGTGCGATGTTCTGGTGCAGAACAGTGCGTCCAACCGCTATTTTTACCGGGTTTCCGGCCCGGTGGCGGACGCCGCCGCCTGCGGCACCGCTGTGATCGCGCCGGACTTTCCGCTTTTACAGCATCAGATCACCTCGCCGGTTCCGGTCGGCGAAGTTTTTCAGAGGCTTGAAAAAATGCCGCAAGCGGTTCAAACGGCCATTGAATCGGCGCGGGCCGGGAAGTATGATTTCGCCGCATACTGCGCCGCACGCTCTGCGCAGGCTTTGGCGGAATGTCTGGATCGGTTCAGCAGGAGGAGGCAGGATGGATAAAGTCAACATACTCGGCGTCAATGTTAATGTAATTGATCAGCCTGATCTGCTGGAGGAAATCGACCGGTTGGCCGCCGCGCAGCGGCCTGCGCTGGTGAACAACGTTAATGTTAACGCCTGTAATATTGCCTGCAAAGATCCCGAGTTCCGTGAAATTCTGAACGCTTCAGAGGTCGTTTTTTGCGACGGGTTCGGTGTTAAACTCGGCGCCCGCCTTCTCTGTAAAAAGCTGGGCCAGCGCATGACTCCCCCGGACTGGGTGGATGAGCTGTTCAAGCTCTGTATGCGCCGGCGATACTGCGTATTTTTTATCGGCGATACCGACGAAGTAGTCTCGCTGTTTGCCCGGAAAGTAAAGGAAAGGCACCGGTGGCTGCGCATCATGGGATATCACAGCGGCTTCTTTATTCCCGGAGCGGATGAGGAAATCCGGATCATGAATGAGATCAGCCGGCAGAGGCCGGATATCATTTTGACCGGCATGGGCATGCCGCGTCAGGAAAAATGGGCCTGGCGGGCCCGGGGGCGGATGGGCAAGGGTGTCATCATTGCCACCGGCGCGCTTTTCCGCTGGTACACCCGTTATGAAAAGCGTGCTCCGTTCTGGATGACGCAGTACGGATTTGAATGGCTGGCCCGGTTGCTTGTCTCGCCCCGGAAACATTTCAAGCGCTATGTGATCGGGATTCCTCTCTTTTTCTGCCGCATCATGAAGCAGCGCTTTACCGTTCGGAAAAAAGAGGGATGAAACAGAAAGCGATATTTTCAGGGCTTCTTTTTCTGGCTGTGCTCGGGGTGTTTCTACTGACCGCCCCGGCCAACCATACTGAAGCCGAGGATGCCTATCAGTATGCCCGGCTCGCGGAGCAGGGCCGCGGCGCGGAGCTGTTTCATTTTCACCACCTGCTTTATCTGCCGGTGATGCAGGGACTGTTCCGCCTGTTGCAGGGTGCGGGTTATGCAGGCCGTGCGTTTCCGCTGCTGATGGGTGTCAGCATGGTTTGTGGTGCGCTAACAGTCTGTCTTTTTACGTCGCTGCTTGCCCGTCAGCGCGGAGCGGCCGGAGCCTTACCATTCAGCCTTGGCCTGCTCTTTTCCTATGGGTTCTGGCGTTATGCCTGCGAAGCGGAAATTTATATCCCGGCCACACTTTTCGCCGTTGGGGCCTTCTGGTTGGCCTCGGATTCAGCAAAAGGGGTTTGGCGCACGGTCGCAACTGCTGTAATGGCTTCACTGGGGATACTGCTTCATTTGGTGAATGTGATTCCGCTTGCAGGCGGGATGACCCTCTATTACATCCTGCGGCGGCGGTTCAAAGCGGCTGGTGCGCACCTCCTGCTGGTGACGATCCTTGTGGCAGCCGTGTATGCCGGCGCGGCCCTGACGGCGGGCCTTTCATACACGGGAGAATCCCAGCCCCAGGAGGGCGGGCTGGATCCATGGATGTTTCCCAAGGGGCTGGTCGGTGCGGGGCAGGCGGTGGTGTCGGGAAATTTCCTGTTTGCTTATCCCGGGGTGCAGCAGCAGATCCAGAGGCTTTTTCCCTACCGGATGCTTGGAGAAGAGCTGTATATGGGTCGGCGCGCCCCGTTTTTGAGCCGCGCGGCGGCACCGGTTACGCTGACCGCGTTGATTATTGTCGGCGCATGGCTGCTGACCGGATTGATCCGGAGCTTGTTCGCCCGGGAATCCCGGCTTGCGATTTTTAAATCATGGGGCTCCGACGGATGGACAGCGCTTTTCTGGCTGCTCGGGACGGCCGGAATCGTTCTGCTGATGGAGCCCGGCAACCCGGAGTTGTGGGTGCTTACGCTGATCCCGCTGTGGTGGACGCTCAGCGTATGCTGGCCGCCGTTAAACCGGAAACTTGCTTTGGGGTGGGGGACTTTCGTTTTCCTGCTGGCGCTGCATAACGGAGCAGGCGGCATGGCGCTGATCCGGTCGCAAACCGGGGATTATAATTACCAGAAAACAAAGTGGCTTTTATCGCAGGAGCTGAACGGGAGCCTGATCATCACCGCGGATAATCCGGTCTATATTTTCTATCTCCGGCACCATACCGGTGCCGAAATTATTGACCTTCAGCATTGCTCTTCGGCGCAGCAGATGGCGGAGCGCATTGAACGGCACAGCGGGCCGATCTATGTTTTTGGCGATGTTTTTGCCCCGCCGGAGGCATTAAAACACCGTTTTCCCGAGTCGGCCAAACGGGTTGAGCCATGTGCTGAACGACTTCGTTCCGATGTGGTCAAAGTACACGAAAATGAGTTTGGCGGGGTTTATCAGCTTCCATCGGGACTGCCCGCCTCGCCTTGAAAAACGACCCATGAAACATGTTGATTTCACAGGAAATGTGATACACTGACGGGCTTTCAGAGGAGATATTTATATATCTTAGGGATGCAGACCATGCAGAACCATACATCTATAAAAATCTGGAGTGAACGCTGGCGGCTGGGTGCACTTACGCAGGCCGAGCTGGTGCAAATTGGACTGGCTTCGGCAATCATCGGCATGATGTTTCTGATTTTCCATATGCTGGGAAATACGGTTGAAAATGTGGGCTCCCGCTCGGCATTCCAATGGATGT
>JAOZSE010000099.1 GCA_029939835.1 Pontiellaceae bacterium | reverse complement strand
GTCTTTATACGTTGGATTATGAACACCCGAAGAGCATTGGCTACATCGCGCCGTTTTACGGCAACTTCGCCATCATCGTTCGCGCTTATGCTTATCTGCTGATGCTCGGGCGCGACGGCCTGCGCGCCACCAGCGACCGCGCGGTACTCAACGCCAACTATGTGCAGGAAAAACTGCGCCCGTATTTCGGTGCGGTCACCGAAGGACACTGCATGCACGAATGTGTATTCAGCGGCAAAACGCTGGGAGAGGGCATCCATACGCTTGATCTGGCCAAAGCGCTGCTCGACCGCGGCTTCCACTCGCCAACCGTCTATTTTCCGCTCAACGTACCCGAAGCGATCATGATTGAGCCGACCGAAACCGAGACACGCGAAACACTCGACGAATTTGTTGCTGCTATGATTGAAATCGCCGAACTTTCCAAAACCGATCCCGACGCGCTGCACGCCGCGCCTGTTACCACACCCGTCAGCCGTCTCGACGAAGTCGCCGCTGCCAAGAACATGGATCTGACGTTTGAGAAATAATTTACCACAGAGAACACAGAGACACAGAGTTAAAAAAGTGGAGCGCGACTTCCGGGCGTGCTCAGAACGCGCCCGGAGGTCGCGTTCCACCAATAAGAAAGGTTCTCTGAGCCTCTGTGACCTCTGTGGTTAAAAAGGAATTTATTATGATTAAGCACATCGTTGTCTGGAAAATGAAGGAAGAGATTTCTGCGGAGCAGAAAGAAGAGATGAAGCTCCGGCTCGAAGCGTTGGTCGGAAAAATTCCGGAGTTACTTATCATCGAGGTCGGAATCGACTTCACCGGCGAAACGATGTCTCTCTATTCTGAGTTTGCTTCTAAAGAGGGTTTAGCGGTTTATCAGGCGCACCCTGATCATCAGGAGGTTGTTGCGTTTGTGAAGCCGCTCGTGGCCGAACGCCGCGTTATCGATTATGAGTGCTGAAATTACCAGTGTGCAGAATGATCGCGTGAAGCGGATCGTGAAGCTTCAGCGCAAGGCCTCCGCGCGGCGCGCGGAGGGACTGACCGTGATTGAAGGCGCGCGCGAAGTAACGCGGGCCATTGAAAACGGATGGCAGGCGAATGAGATGTGGGTTTGCCCGGAGCTGGGGGCTTTATTACCGAACGGATTTTGTAGCCGGGATCCGCAGACCCCGGGCCGGCCTCTGCTGAAGCCGGCTACAGAAGTGTTCGAGTGTTCGAAGGATGTCTTCAACAAGATTTCGTATCGTGAAAATCCGGATGGTGTTTTGGCGATGGGGCCGCTGGTCGGTAAAACGCTGGAAGAACTCGACCTGCCCGAAAACGCGCTGGTGCTGGTGGCTGAGGGGTTGGAAAAACCCGGCAATCTCGGCGCACTGCTGCGGACGGCGGACGGGGCGGGTGTGGATGCGGTAATTATCTGCGACCCGGCGACCGATTTGAATAATCCCAATGCAATCCGCGCGAGTATCGGCACACTGTTTTACCTGCCGGTGGCAGAGGCGACATCGGAAGAGACCGTTGTTTTCCTGAAAGGGAAGGGGATCAAAATTCTATCCGCCGTGCCGGACGCGGAAAAGGTTTACACGGAACTTGATCTGACGGGAGCGACGGCGATCGTGGTCGGCGCGGAAGATGCAGGACTTTCTGATGTGTGGCGGACCGGTGCGGATCTGAATGTGAAAATCCCTATGCTTGGGAAAAATGATTCGCTGAATGTGTCGGTTTCCGCCGCGATTATTCTCTACGAAGCCGTTCGCCAACGTCGTTGAAACGGAAAGACCTCGGATCAAAGAAGGCGCTTCTTAGCAAAAGTCCGGCCTGATCCGGTTTTCAGGTAGCGTTCAAAATCTAATGCACGGGCCTTTTCTTTAAAGGTACAGCGCCACACGACATCCCATGGCCTCTAACGGCGTGTAGCGGAAGTCCCGCCCTGATTATGCCGCTCCAGCCGGGTCTCCATATCAACCGATGAAAATCCGATGTAGATCTGTTTGGGGTATGGAATGCTTTTAAGGATGTAGACGCGGTGCATGCAAAGAGAATAGAAAACTTTGTTGATAAAGAAAAGCCCGCCTTCGCATAAAGCTATGGCGGGCAACCTCCGCTCTTGCTTGTTTGTCACTGGCGTGCCACCCGAAGCAAGCAAGGCCAACCTTTCAGTTGGCCTTGACGCGTGGGTTGGTAGCGGGGCTGGGATTTGAACCCAGGACCTTCAGGTTATGAGCCTGACGAGCTACCAGACTGCTCCACCCCGCAACTATTCAATTTTATCGGCGCGGGGTTCCGCAGCTTCGCTGCTTCCGCCTTCGCCAAGGCTTCGGCGAACACGCCACCCGCAATTATTTGCGATGGGGGAAGATAGACTTTATCCGGTCTTACACAAGCACTTTTTTCAAAACAGTGAAAAAACTTTCGGGGAGGCTGATTGGCCCCTGCTTGGGCAGCAAAACTAAAGTATATTACTCTTTAAACAGGCGGACAATTAAAAAGTATATAAATAATAAATTATTTACTGAATTTATTCTTTTAAAACATGGAGTACTTTCTATCGTTTAAGTGAGCAAAGCGGATAAGAATGAACTGGTGGTTTCCATGAATGAGAGGAACAGTACAAGCAGGGTGCTGGTAGTTGATGACTTCCATTTTCACAGAACATTTTTTGCGAATGGCCTGCGGCAAACCCCGGGCTTTTCTGTTACTGAGGCCGGAAATACTGACGAGGCTTTGGATGCGGCGGCTTCCTTTTGTCCGCATGTAATTATTCTGAATGCTTCCATGCACTGTTGCAGCGGAATGGCTTTGCTGCAATCAATCCACCGGACGTTTCCACAAACCGGCCTGCTGGCTTTTTCCTATCTGCACCATGATCATTTGTACGCTGAGCGTACGATTTGTGCCGGGGCGTCCGGCTATATTTCGATGGATGAACCCGGCGGAAATCTGATTCAGGCCGTCAAGACGATCGCGGCGGGCGGCGTCTATTTGGGTTCCGCGCTTCGCAAAAAACTGTGTGTGGATTCGGGAGTGATCGGCTCGCCGGCCGAATCGCCTTTTCAACGGCTTTCGAACCGCGAGTTCGAAGTGTTTTGCCTGACCGGCCACGGCTATGTTCCGAAGCGGATTGCAGACAAACTCAAGGTGAGCGCAAAGACTATCGAAACCTATCGCGAACGCATCCGCGAAAAGCTGGGGCTGACGGATGGCGGCGAGCTGCTGTATCACGCGATGAGTTATATGCGGGAGCAGAGTATTCCTCTGCCGAGTGAACGCTGAAATCCGGTTCAGCGGGTTTCGTCCTCCAGCCACTTCAGGAACGGCGCATATCCCTGTTCGATCGGCAGGGCGACGATGCAGGGGCAGTCATAACTGTGCAGTTCTTTGATCCGATCCATCAGCCTGTCGAGTTGTCCCTCTCTCGTTTTCAGAATCAGGACTGTCTCGTTCTCGCGGCAGAGTTTGCCTTCCCAGTGATAGACCGAAATGACGCCGTCAAAAATATTGGCGCAGGCCGCCAGCCGTTCCGTTACGACGGTTTCGGTAATTCGTTCAGCCTCTTCGCGCGAAGGCGCGGTGACATAGATCAGCTTCGTTTTCACTCATTTCTCCACTGTGCACCGTTGAGCAACAGCGCGTTGGCCTCAGCGGGGCCCCACGCACCGGGCGTGTACGGGAGCGGCTTTGTGTCTGCCGCGGCCGCGAGAACTGTATCGATCACGTTCCATTCCGCCTCCACTTCGTCCGAACGGGTGAAGAGGGTCGAGTCGCCGCGCATGGCATCCAGCAGAAGCCGCTCGTAGGCTTCCGGCAGCGCTTTTTCCCAGCGTCCGGAATAAGAAAAATCCATGTTCACGCTCTCGACCACCAGTTGCATGCTGGGCCGCTTGGCGGAAACCTGCAGAAAGATGCCTTCGTCGGGCTGAATACGGAAGATGAGCGTGTTGGGTTTTACGCCGGTCAGGTCACATACATCGCCCTTGCAGGCGACGTGCTGAAAGAGCGAAAGCGGCGGCGTTTTGAACTGTATAACAATTTCTGTGCTCTTTTTTGCCATTCGTTTTCCGGTGCGCAGATAAACCGGCACATCCGCCCAGCGCCAGTTGCTGATTTCCATCCGCAAGGCCGCGAAGGTTTCCGTTGTCGATGAGGGATCCACCCGGTCTTCATCACGGAATGCCTTGGTGTCTGTGTTGCCGCTGTACTGCCCGAAACAAACCGACGGGTGCTCCGGCGTTGAGGGGGCCAGTTTGAGCGCTTGCAGCAGCTTTACCTTTTCGTTGCGAATGGAGCGGGCGGAGAGACCTTCCGGGGCTTCCATGGCGGCCAGTGCGACGAGCTGAAAGAGGTGATTGGCCACCATGTCGCGCAACGCGCCGTATTCATCATAATAGGCGCCGCGCCCGCTTTCCATGCCGACGGTTTCGGAGGCGGTGATCTGGATGTGATCCACATAGGTCCGGTTGAATACCGGCTCAAAAATGGTATTGGCGAAGCGGAATGAAAGAATGTTCTGTACCGTCTCTTTGCCGAGATAGTGGTCAATCCGGTAAATCTGCGTTTCGTCGAGATACTTGAGCAGCGTTTCGTTGAGTGCCTGTGCACTTTTCATATCCCGGCCGAACGGCTTTTCCACGACCACCCGCGTCCACGGTCCGGTGCCGGGCGGAGTGATCAGTTCGGCGGTTTTCAGCTGATCCATAACGGGCTCAATCAGGTGCGGCATAATCGAAAGATAAAAAAGCCGGTTGGCTGGCAGGGCGCTGTCCGCCAGCTTTTTCTTCAGCTCCGCGTAGGCGGCGGCATCCGAGAGATCGCCCCGGTGATAGGTCAGGTGCGAGCAGAAAGCCTGAAGCGAGTCCTCGTCCACCGGCGTGCGGCTGTGTTCGTGCAAAGACTCCGCAATCAGGTTGCAGAATTTTGTTCCTTCGTAGTCGCGCCGGGCGAAACCGATGATCGTGAAGTCGCTGGCCAGCGCGCCTTCTTTGAAGAGCGTGTAGAGGGCGGGAACCAGTTTGCGGCGGGTCAGATCGCCCGTGGCACCGAAAATAACAAACGTGACCGGTTCTTCAATATGAACTTCCAGCGTGGCCATAGCCCCCTCCGTTCTGCTTGCGGGGAGTATCGGTTATTTGTCCACACTCTTCAAGTGAACGTAATACGTAACTCGTAACAAGCGGCTTGCCGCTTCGGGCCTTTCACGCTACCGTCTTTGCATTCAAACATGAAAATTCTCACCAAGTATCTGCTCAAAAGCCTGCTTCTTCCGCTGCTGTACTGCCTGTCCGGCTTTACCCTGCTTTTCATTATCGGCGATCTCTTTGACAACTTCAGCGACTTTCTCGAAAACGGCACCGCACCCCTTGAGATGCTTTATTACTACAGTCTGGCGCTTCCGTCGGTGATGGTGCTGATTCTGCCGGTCTGTCTGCTGCTGGCCATGCTCTACAGTCTCTCGAAACTCACCCGCCACAGCGAAATCATTGCTATGCGCGCCGGTGGCGTCAGCATCTACCGCATTGTGCTGCCCTTCATCGGCATCGGCGTACTGGCCAGCGCGTTGACTGGATTCATCAACGAGACCGTTGCGCCCGACTCCGCCTGGCGCGCCGAGCAGTATCTTGACTATCAGGATCGCGGCCGCGCCGACGACATCTATTTCGCCCGCAACATAGCGCTCAAAAACTCCCGCCGGAACCATGTCTGGATGATTCAGAAACTCGATACGCGCGACGGCTCCATGTATAATCTGGAACTCATTGAGCAGAACGCCGACACTTCCGACGCCGTAAAATACCAGGCCGAAAAAGCTCTCTGGCTCGACGGCCGTTGGTGGTTTATGGATCTTACCGTGCAGCGCTACGACGAAAACGGCGATCTGGCCGGCGCGCCTGAGCTTATCCTTCAGCAGGAAATGCGCAATGTGCGCGAAACCCCGCAGACCTTCATGGCCGAAATCAAGGAGCCCGAATATCTTTCCTCCCGCGAGATGCGCCGCTATCTGCGTACGCACAAAGGCCTTTCCGAGAATACCGTTGCGCGCCTCAAAGTTGATTTGCACCGGCGCCTTTCCACACCGTTCATCTGCCTCATCGTCACCCTTATCGGCGTGCCCGTTGGTGCGCACACCGGCCGCCGCGGCGCGTTCACGGGCATCATGACGGCGATGATGCTTTTCTTCGGCTTCTACCTGCTGCAGCTCGGCGCGCAGGCGCTCGGCAAGCAGGAGCTGATTCCGGCATGGCTCGGCGGGTGGCTGCCCATCCTCGTTTTCGGTGCGGTCAGTCCGTTGTTCATTCACCGCATGCGCTGACCCTGAAACAGTGCAAGACATCTGTCTTCACATAGTATGAGCCGGTTATTCTTCCGAATGGATCGTG
>JAOZSE010000098.1 GCA_029939835.1 Pontiellaceae bacterium | reverse complement strand
CGAGGAAGAAGAGGGGGGTGGCACCTTGCACGAGGATGTCGTTGGTGCAGTGGTTAATCAGGCATTGCCCGATGGTGTTGTGCTTTCCCGCCATGTGCGCAACTTTGAGCTTGGTGCCGACGCCGTCGGCGCTGGCGACGAGCAGGAAATCTTTTCCGGGGGATTTAAACAGGCCGCCGAAGGAGCCGATCTCGCTGACCACGCCGGGCGTAGTCGTCGATTTGACGTTGCGTTTAATCCGCTTGAGCGAATCCATCATGATGTCAATGTCGACGCCGGCCTTTGCATATGCACTTTTCTTTTTCGCCATGGTTTTCTCCGGTTTGGGACGCGCAAATGTAGCATGACGGCAAGGGCGGACAATATAAAAACCGGGGTTCTGTTTTGCAGAACGGTCAGCAGAGCAAACCTCTGTAGAGGGCGTAGAGGCTGGCGACATAAACGCTCAGCATGACAACGGATTCCCATCCAAAACCGAGCCGGGATTTTCTTTTCTGCTTCATGGCCCCCATCACCAGCAGGGTTACCACGATGGCGCAAAAGCCGGTTAGAAGCTGGCTGGGAACCAGATTGTCCGGAATATGGAGAGCTTCCTTGCGGTGGATGAGATCGGCAATTGCCATCACCAGCACGTTGAGCATATTCGCACCGGCCACATTGCCGATCATCAGATCATAGGCGCCGATTCTGACGGCGGTGATGCCGACCGCCAGCTCGGGCAGGGAGGTGGCGATGGCCAGGAAAAGTGTGCCGACGAAGCTCTGTCCGAGACCGGTGGTTTCAGCAATCTGGTCACCGATAGACGCCAGTGTGATACCGCTGATCACCACGATAATCCCCGAGATCACGAAGCCGGTCAGGGCTTTGACCAGCGTCGGATGCCGGTTGTCCGGATGCGCCACTTTATCGGTGACGGCGTGGAATTCATCAAGTATTTGCTCCTGATGGGTGCTGCCGTCCCGGTGCGTGGTAAAGAAAATGGCGATGTAGGCGACGATCACAAGCACGGAGCCGACCGAGAAGTTGAAGCCCGAAAGGCTGATGGCATTGGGCAGGATCAGCGTGATCAGCATCAGGATAATAAGCAGCATGGAATGAAACACACAGGGAACGTAGTTGGCCGTCTGGCGGAGGATGCCGCCTTTGCGGAAAATAATGTCACAGATGCCGATGATCATCAGATTAAAGAGCACACTGCCGAGGTTGTTACCGAGCGCCAGGTTGGGCTCGCCGACTTTGGCAATGGCTCCTATCGTGGTGGAAAGTTCCGGCAGGGTGGTGACAAAACTGACGAGCAGGATGCCGACCGCGGAGCGTGAAAGCTTGAGGAGGTCGGCGAGCTGGTCGGCAAAAATTGAGAGGCGCGAGCCGGCAAAAATAATGACGGCGGCGATGGCAACAAAATAGACCCAGACCATAGAAAGCTCCTCTGTATTACAGGGTTGCAGGAATCAAAGACCGCCTTTCGGAGCGGCAGTACAGTGTATCGGAATACCCGCCCCTGAATGCAAGGATTTTCCGTGTTCCGGCCTTCCGAAAATAAGAATGGATGCCGGTTGACACTTCGGCAGGCACCGTGCTAAAAGCTCCCCTCATTTTTCCGCACATACTGTCTGTACTGCGATAAAAGAAAAGGATTTTACTGATGGCTTCAAAAAAGGTTTCGAAGAAGAAAACGGCAAAAAAAACGGTTCGCAAAGCGCCAGCTAAGAAGGTGGTCAGCAAAAAGGCTCCAGCCAAAAAGGCTGTGAAAAAGAAGGTCGTCAAAAAAGCCGCTGTCGCGAAAACGGCCAAGCCGGTTAAACAGAAAAAACTGGGCGCAAGAGAAATTAAAAAGTTCAAAGAGCTGTTGCTGAATTTGCGGGAGCGCGTTTCCAGCGAATACAACACCCTTTCGCGCGACAATATGGCCGCTAATCAGCGCGACCCCTCGCTTTCCGATCAGGGCACCGATACCTTCGATCGCGAAATGGAACTCAACATGATGGGATCCGAGCAGGAGGTTCTCTTCGAAATTGACGCCGCCCTGCGCCGGATCGAAAAAGGCACCTACGGCATTTGCGAGCTGACCGGCGATCCAATCAACACCGAACGGCTCTGGGCGCTGCCCTACGTGCGCTACACCGTACGTGCGCAGTCCGAGCTTGAAAAAGGCCGTGCGCACTACCGCCCCTTCGGCGGAACCATGCGCGGCTAACCCCCGAGGGAGAACTTCATGCTGGTACTCATACTGGGACTGATCGTGATCCTGCTCGATCAGCTGACCAAGCTGTGGGTGCGCACCTCCTTTGTTTACGGCGGGGAACCGCAAGCGGTCATTCCCGGCTTCTTCAATCTCGTCTACGTCCGCAACACCGGCGCGGCATGGGGAATGCTCGGCGGACAGCAGGTACTGCTGGTGCTCCTTTCCATCGCGGTGCTGGTGATGCTGGCGCTTTACCACCGCCGGTTACTTAACCCGACCCTCGACCACCGTATCGCGCTCGGCCTGATGACCGGCGGTATTCTCGGCAACCTCATTGACCGCGTCCGCCTTGGCTGGGTCACCGATTTTCTCGATTTCCACGTCGGTGCCTGGCACTGGCCTTCCTTCAACGTCGCCGACTCCGCCATCTGCATCGCCGTCGGTATCTACCTGCTCTCTTCCCTTTGGCACACCCGTCATCCGCTGAAGAGTGACGAAGCTTGAACCAAACGGTAAAACCAAATTTCGAGAAAAGAGAAGCTTCGTTCAAGTCGTTGAAATCGTTAAAAACGTTGAAGTCGCGGGAATGATTAGATTCTATTATTCGATTTTAACGTTTAGCGATTTAAACGATATATGCCGCTGATTTCTTGTGCGTAAACAGTAACGATGTCTGACCTTTTTAAAGCTTATATCCTCGTCGGCCCTACTGCATCCGGCAAGAGTTCGGTCGCACAGCTTTTGGCCGAACAGACGGGTGCGCCGATTGTCTCCGCCGACTCCATGAGCATCTATCGCGGCATGGACATCGGCACAGCCAAACCGTCGCCCGAAGAACGCGCAGCGGTTCAGTATTTCGGTATCGATCTCGTTGAACCCACTGGGCCGTTCAGTGTCGGCGACTGGCTCAACGCCGTCCGCCCGGCCTTTCAGAGGGGTCAGTCCTCGCATTCAAGCATAAATGCTGGAATGCGAGGACTGACCCCTCAGGTGACTCCCATCGTCGCGGGCGGCACCGGTCTCTACGTCAAATGCCTCTTGCAGGGGCTCGACGATCTGCCCGCCGCCGACGAAGCGCTGCGCGAGCGAGCCGAACAAATGACGCTCCCCGAACTGCAGGCCGAGGCTAGGAAAGTCTCGCCCGAAGCCTACGAAGCGCTCGCCGATAAAGAAAACCCGCGCCGCCTCGTCCGCCTGATGGAGCAGGGCGACCGCATCACGCGAAACTGGGCGAAAGATCTTCCGGTGGTGGTCGGGCTGCACGTCGAGCGCGACGTTTTGCGTAAGCGGATCGCTGAGCGAGTCGAAAAAATGTATGCGGGCGGCCTTTTGGAAGAGGCACGCGGTTTGATGAGCCTGAAGCTTTCCTCCACGGCACAGCACGCCATCGGCTATGCCGAAGCCTTCGCCGTTTTGCGTAACGAGTGCACCGTCGCCGAAGGCAAAGAACGCACCATCATTCGCACCCGTCAGCTCGCCAAGCGGCAGATGACCTGGTTCCGCCATCAGCTCAATGTTCAGTGGGTTAACACCACCGAAGAAGTTTCCAAGGTTTGGAAAAAGGTACCGGTTGCCCTATGAGCCTGATCGAAACCAATTCAAAACAGGTTGAGCGCGCATTGCTGGTGGGCGTCTGGGTTCGCGGGCAGAACGAAGAGTGGGAAGTCCGCGATACGCTCGACGAACTTTCTATGCTGGCCGCGGGCGCGGGCGCCGAAGTACGCGGGCAGATTCTCTGCAAGCAGTCCAAAATCCACGCGGGCCACTATATCGGCAAAGGCAAGGCCGAGGAGCTGGCCTGCCGGGTGTTGGAAGAAGACGCCAATCTGGTGATTTTCGATGAAGACCTCACTCCCGCGCAGGGCCGCAACCTTGAAAACGCGCTTGGCGCGCGGGTGCTCGACCGCACGCAGCTGATTCTCGATATTTTCGCCCAGCGCGCGCAGACACGTGAGGGTTGCCTCCAGATCGAGCTGGCCCAGCACCTCTACCTGCTGCCGCGCCTGCGCCGCATGTGGACCCATCTCGAACGCCAGCAGGGAGGCATCGGCCTGAAGGGGCCGGGCGAAACCCAGCTGGAGATGGACCGCCGCCGCATTCAGCAGCTGATTCGTACGCTGTCCAAAGAACTCGATCAGGTGCGTACGCGCCGCGCCGAACAGCGGCGGGGACGCCGCCGCCACGGCTGGGCGCTCGTCTCACTGGTGGGCTACACCAATGCGGGCAAGTCCACGCTGCTCAACCGGCTGGCGGGTTCGGATATTTATGCGGAAGACCAGCTCTTTGCCACGCTCGACCCGACGACGCGACAGGTTGAACTGCCGAACCGCGAGCCGTGCCTGATTACCGACACCGTCGGTTTTATCCGTAAGCTTCCGCACCATCTGGTGGAGTCGTTCAAAGCGACCCTCGAAGAAGTGGCCGAAGCCGATCTGGTGCTGCATGTGATTGATGCCTCGCATTCAAAGGTGGAACAGCAGATTGATGCCGTCAATGTGGTGCTTCAGGAAATCGGCGCGGAAGAAAAACCGGTGCTCTGCGTGCTCAATAAAATTGATACCGAAGAGGGCGCGCGCGCCGCGAAACGGGTTGCTCGAACGCTTGGGCGGTCCATCGCGGTTTCGGCGATCACCGGCGAAAATATCGACGGCTTGCTCGATGAATTGTCTGATTGCCTGAAAGGCGACAAAGAGCTGATGACGCTCTCGATTCCGCTTTCCGAAGGCCGATTACTGGCCTTGCTTCAGAACTCCGCCACCGTGCTCGAAGAGAAATACGAAGGCCCTAACGCCGAGCTACTCGTCCGCGTTCCGCTGTCGCTTCTTCCGCGTTGTGAACCCTACCGATTGACGATTGATGATTGATGATTTTCGATTGTTTCGATCTTCGTTCTCTTTGTTTTCTCCATGTAAAAGTATTCGATTGAATTCTACCGCGTCTTGCCGGATAGTTCCTGCCTTTGGAATTTTAGGAGAAATCAAATGGCATATGAATTAACTGGGAAAGTGAAACTCGTACAGGATGCGAAAGTAATCAGTGACAAGTTTACTGTGCGTGAATTTGTGGTGACAGTTGAGGATGGAAAATATCCACAGGATATCGCTCTGCAAGTTGTAAACGACAAGGTGAGTCTGTTGGACAGCTTGCAAGAAGGGCAGGAGGTCACCGTTAACTTTGATATCCGCGGGCGCGAATATAACGGGCGCTATTTCAACAATCTGCAGGCGTGGAAGATCGATTCTGGCGAAGCCGCCGCGGCACCCGCCGCTCCGGCAGGCGATGACCGCCCACCGATCCCGGACGATTCCGAAGCCCCGGGTGAATTTGATGATGACATTCCGTTTTAAGGAAAAAATATGGAGTGTTGGGTTTTGCCTCTGTATTCGGATAGATAGAGAAGATCATGAGTCGTAAAGAAACCATTTTAGAAATGCTGAGTTCTCATGCGGATGCGTTGCATCGCATGGGCGTGGAGGCGATTGGTCTTTTTGGCTCCGTCGTGCGCGGCGAAGATACGGCCTCCAGCGACGTGGATATTCTTGTCGAATTTGAAGCCAAGAAAAATACGTTTGGGAATTTTAACGCATTGTGTGAGTTTTTGGAGCGCACTATTGGGGATCATTATGATTTGGTGACGCGTAACAGCCTGAGCCCTTACATGGGCCCACACATTCTTAATGAGGTTGAATATGTTTTAATGTAAGACAGGCTTTCAGCCTGTCTTGGACAGCCAAGCTGGCTGTCCTACTTTGTTTTTAAGGAGAATGATTATGAAAGTTGTACTGGCTTATTCGGGCGGTCTGGACACCACGGTGCTTCTCACCTGGCTGCAGGAACAGTTTAACGCGGAAGTGATCTGCTACTGCGCGAACGTCGGGCAGGAAGAGGAGCTCGACGGTCTCGAAGAGAAGGCACTCAAACACGGGGCAAGCAAATGTATCGTCGACAACATCGAAGAAGAGTTCGCCAAGGACTACATCTTCCCGATGATGCAGGCCAACGCCATCTATGAAGGCACCTATCTGCTCGGAACCTCGATTGCCCGTCCGCTGATTGCCAAACGCATGATGGATGTCGTCCTCGCTGAAAACGCCGATGCCATCTGCCACGGTGCAACCGGTAAAGGCAATGACCAAGTTCGCTTTGAGCTGACGGCGTACGCCATCAAACCCGATATCAAAGTGATCGCCC
>JAOZSE010000097.1 GCA_029939835.1 Pontiellaceae bacterium | reverse complement strand
CTCCTTAAATTAAGCCGCACATCTTACGGACTTCGCTCGTGCGGGCAAGTTCCAACCTTTGGAAAAAGAAAGGGTGCAGGCTCAGCTTGCTGGAAAATGAGCTTTCGCCTTGTCTCGCAACACCGTTTCGGTAAAGTCTGCGCTCAATTTAAGGGGCGATTTATGAAAGAAGTAAAGATAGGTATTTTAGGGTTCGGCACGGTCGGCGCGGGCGTGGTTGAGGGCATCCTCAAGAACGGCGAGCTGATGAGTCAACGAACGGGCATTCTTCCAAGCATTGGAAAAATCGCTGATCTCGATATTGAATCCGACCGCGGCGTGAAAGTGGATGCTTCGCTGCTGACCACCAATGCGTTTTCGGTGATTGACGATCCGGAAATTGACGTGATTGTCGAACTGGTTGGCGGCGTCAAAGCCGCAAAAGATTTTGTGCTGCGCGCGCTGAAGAACGGTAAGCCGGTGGTGACCGCCAATAAGGCGCTTTTGGCCGAAGCGGGACGTGAGCTGTTTGAGGCTTCTGCCAAAAGCGGCGCGGGTCTCTATTTCGAGGCAAGCGTTGGCGGCGGCATTCCGGTACTGCGCGCGCTGCGCGACGGACTGGTCGGCAACCAGATCAAAAGCATCTACGGTATTCTGAACGGAACCTGCAACTACATCCTCACCCGGATGGAGCGCGAAGGCCTTGAATTTGACGCGGTGCTGGCCGAGGCCCAGAAGCTCGGCTATGCCGAGACTCCGCCGGATCTCGATATTGACGGGCTCGACACCGCACACAAAGCGGTCGTGCTGGCGTCGCTGGCTTACGGCGCGCCGGTGCCGATGGACGCGTTTACCGTTGAAGGTATTCGCGGGCTCTCGCATCGCGAAATTGAGTATGCCGATGACTTGGGCTATCGCATCAAGCTGCTGGCGGTGATCCGCGAAGTGGCGGGCGAAATCGAAATGCGCGTCGAGCCGTCGCTGGTGCCGCAGGACCATTTGCTGGCGTCGGTGCACGATGCATTCAACGCGGTGTTTGTGGAAGGCGATGTCGTGGGCGAGACCCTTCACTATGGTCGCGGCGCGGGTCGTCTGCCGACCGCCAGCGCGGTGATTGGCGACATTATGGAGGCCGCGGCGGGTCGGGACGGCGGCAGTGCCTGGCTGCTGGCACATAAAAAGCTGCCGATTCATAACCCGCAAGAAGTTTCGATCCGCTGCTACCTGCGGCTGTCGCTCAAAGACCAGCCGGATGTGATTGCGCAGGTGGCGCACGTGCTTGGCAAAAACAATATCAGCATCGGTGCGGTGATGCAGAAAGAACAGAACGTGGGCGAACAGGTTCCGGTCGTCTTCCTGACCCATCATGCGCTGGAGAAAAATTTTGTCGCGGCGATGAAAGAGATCGCCGCGCTCGACGTTGTGGATGGTGAACCTGTCCGTATGGCCATTGAGGATTTTGAATAAGGTAGGACAGCCATCTTGGCTGTCTGACAGGCTGGAAGCCTGTCTTACTTTTGGGGAAAAGATGAAAGTTGTAAAATTTGGAGGGTCATCCGTCGCCAATGCAGAGCAGATCTCAAAAGTCATCGGGATTGTTACCGCGGATATGGATCGCCGTATCGTAGTGGTTTCGGCGCCGGGCAAACGGAACAAGGCAGACACGAAAGTGACCGACCTGCTGATTGCGCTCGCCGATGCGGTGATTGAGGGTCGGGATTTTGAGGCTGACCTCAATGCGGTGGTGGATCGTTATGCAGAAATCCAGCGCGACCTGAAACTTCCGGAAGAGGTAGTCGCAACCATCGAGACCGATTTGCGAGGACGCATCACCAGTCGCGGAAAAAACGATGCGCAGTTTATGGATGCGATGAAAGCCGCCGGCGAGGACTGCAACGCCCGTGTGATCGCTGAGGCGTTCACGAAGGCCGGTTCACCCGCGAAATATGTGAATCCCGGCGAAGCGGGTATGCTTTTGAGCGACGACTTCGGCAATGCACAGGTGCTGGATGAATCGTTCGAAAAACTCTCTTCGCTGAAAGGTGCGAAGGAAATCGTAATCTTCCCCGGCTTTTTTGGCGTCACTAAAGGCGGCGAAGTGGCGACGTTCCCGCGCGGCGGTTCCGACATTACCGGCGCGATTCTCGCGGCGGCGGTCAAAGCCGACGTCTACGAAAATTTCACTGATGTCGATTCGGTTTGCGCGATGGATCCCCGTGTGATTGATAATCCACCGGCGATTGATTGCATGACCTATCGCGAAATGCGAGAGCTTGCCTACGCTGGCTTCGGAGTTTTTCACGATGAGGCGATTATTCCCGCCGTACACGCGAGTATTCCGATTTGCATCAAGAACACCAACAATCCCGAAGCGCCCGGCACGATGGTGGTGCCGAAGCGCGCGCCCGGCGAGCGGACGGTGGTCGGCATTTCGAGCGCGTCCGGTTTTTGCGGCATTTACATTGATAAATATATGATGAACCGCGAGGTCGGTTTTGGCCGTCGCCTTCTCCAGATTCTTGAAGAGGAGGGTATTTCCTTCGAACACACGCCGTCGGGGATTGACAACATTTCCGTGATTCTGGCTTCAGAAAACATCAGTAATAAAAAAGAGGGTTTGGTGGTGGAACGGATTAAAGCCGAGCTGGCCCCCGATGCGGTGACGGTCGAACACGGCCTTGCACTGATCATGGTGGTGGGCGAGGGCATGCACTACACCCCCGGTATGGCTGCCAAGGCGACGAAGGCTTTCAGCGAAGCAGGCGTGAACCTTGAAATGATCAACCAGGGCGCGTCCGAAATCAGCATGATGTTTGCCGTCAAAGACGACGATCGCGAAAAAGCGATCCGGGCTCTGGGCACGGCCTTTTTTGATCTCTGAACCGTGGAGTGTCTCAATCCAGCGGCTTGCGTTTAAGACGGGCGCGCAGGAGAAGTGGATTAACGGTCAGGGTGAAGAAAATCAACACGAACGCAATGCAGAGAAAAACGTGGCGGTGTGCGTAGTTCGCAGGCAGCGAAAGCAGCAGGGCAGCCGAAAGCGCCGCGCCGAACAACAGGGCGTCTGCGACCGGAATATCACTTAGCAGGGCAAGCGGAAGGCCGATGACGGCCATGCTGAGCAGTGGGCCGGCGATCGCAAAGAGTCCTGCTTCCGGGAGTATCGCCAGCAGCCTGCAGGGCTGCAGCCGCCGGGAGGAATCAAAAATCAGGAGCGGCAGAAAGCCGAACAGAACAACGGGCGGGCTCAGGTGCAGGGCGGAGGAATATCCGTATAGCGCACGGTGGTGCCGTAAACGAGGCCGCCGAGCAGGATCCAGCAGAGGGCGGGGTTTTCCCCGCCCGCAGCACCGTCGTGATCAGTTTGCCGCTCAGCCCGTCGTACAGATGAAAGGGCATAAAACAGTATTCATCCTCATAGGCGTTGAACAAGGCCAGCTGCTGACGGCCATGGACGTGACCGGCCGTGGGATCCATATCCAGCACGATGGCCTCCGGAGCCCCATCAAACGAAGCAATGAACTGATCCACCAGTGCATAGCCCATCCGGAGCAGTTCTTTGGCCGACACCCGGTTCTCCAGCCGGCTCATCGTCGGCTGGGACGCCAGCGCATCTTCTTCAGGCAGACGGCCTGCTGTTATTTTAAAAAGCGGATCGTCGCGCAGGTGATCGCAGTCGTCGGCATCTTCCTACCCGCAGCAGATTTGGGCAATGCGCTGTGTGAGCAGCTCTTCGGTCGTGTGATCAATGTATGAAGGATGGCGCGGATCACGAAGGGCACCGGCCAGCGCTCCGATAATCCCGGTTTCATGCAGGGCCTCGCGGATCAGCATGAGTCCGCCGTCGGAACTGACCAGCGGCTCGTCAAAAACTGCCGTTATTTTCCGGTTTTTAAGAGGTGTAAACGGGAGCGGAATCTGGTTTTCTTTGTTCATAACGACCTTGGTTGTTTTTACGTGGTGGTAAATCGTAAGACATTCTATTAGAATGTCTTACAGCAACCAAGGCCGTTTTTATGAATAATTCAGGTTAAAGACGTTTGTTGAAAGCGGGCGGGTGGATTATCAGGGACTCAAAGCCGATCCGAAGCCGCTGACGCAATACCTGGTTTCGGCGGGAGAGGTGTCGGAGGCGGAATTTAATGCGTGGACGGAACCGAAGCAGATGGCCTTTTTCATCAATCTCTACAACGCCGCCACGCTGCAGCTTATTCTCGAACACTATCCGGTCGAAAGCATCAAAGACATCGGCACCATGTTTAAAGGGCCGTGGGATCAGCCGGTTGTCACACTGTTCGGCAAAAGGATTACGCTCAACAAACTGGAGCACGGCATTATTCGTAAGCAGTACGATGACCCGCGCGTTCACATGGCGCTCGTCTGTGCCGCTAAAGGTTGTCCCATCCTGCGCAGCGAGGTCTATACCGCCGAAAAACTGGACGAACAGCTCGACGATCAGTCGCGGCAGTATCTTTTCACTCCGGCCGGGCTTGTGATTAACCGCGCGAAGGGCGAGGCGCGCATCTCTTCTATTTTCAAGTGGTACGGAAAAGATTTTACTTCTGTTTCTGCTTTTATTGAGCAATACAGCGGACAGAATCTGGACGGGCTTAAAATCCGCTATCTCGACTACGACTGGGCCCTGAACGAAAGATAACCATGCAACCGAGACATCATTGCACAGACGAAAAATGGCTCAAAACCTCGAACGGCGACCCGCGCGGCTACATTGATCCGTTACCGCTGAAAGAACTCTGGTTCCATATGGGAACCGTCTGCAACCTGCGCTGTCCCGACTGCTACGAAAACTCCGCACCCGGAGACCACCGCCTTGAGATGGTGACGTTTGACGAGATCAAACCGTTCATTGATGAAGCGGTCGAGTTGGGCGTTGAGCAGTTCTCCTTCACCGGTGGTGAACCCTTTGTCACTAAAGACATTGTGCGCATTCTCGAGCATACACTCGATTTTTGCCCCTGCCTCATGCTGACCAACGGGGTGCTCCAGTCCCGCATCGACGAGGTTTTTCCAATGGTCGAAAAAAAACATCCGCTCTCATTTCGCGTCAGCCTTGATTATCCGGACGTGGAAAAACACGACGCGCTGCGCGGCGGAGGAATGTTTCAGCGGGCGCTTGAAACACTTAGTGAACTGTACAGTGCGGGCTTTCACGTTTCCGTGGCGCGCCGCCGCATAGAGGGTGAGGATGCTTCGGCGGTTGATGCCGCGTACCGCCCCCTTTTTGAAGCGGTCGATCTTCCCGAAGAGACGCAGATCATCAGTTTTCCGAATTTGACCGTGCCCGCCGAAGCCTCGGCGAAGGAGGGACAAACCGGGACGCCGGAGATTACCGAAACCTGCATGACGACGTACCATACCGAAGAGACGCGCGCAAAATTCATGTGCGCCTTCAGCCGAATGATAGTGAAGCAGAACGGGAACCTGCGGGTGTATGCCTGTACGCTGGTGGATGACAATCCTTTTTTTGATCTCGGCGGTTCGCTCGCCGAAACGGCCGATGTGCGTGTGATGCTGGAGCATTCGCGCTGTTACAGCTGTTTTGCAGGCGGAACCTCCTGCAGCGAACTAATGTAGGACAGGCTTCCATCCTGTCCGGAATATTGGAATGTTGGATGCATGGAGTGCTGGAATGAAACATTGTAGTCGGGATCCGTCCTGTCCTCCGAAGCCTTCGGCGTAGGCGGAAGACCCCGATCCGCGCTCTGCGGAGCGCGGCTACAGAAAAGGTGCAATGCAGGGTCGGCTCTATGAGCCGAAAGGAAATACGATGAAGAAATGGATCAAGCCGGTGGTGTTGATTGCAGTGCTGATCGCACTGGTGGTTGCCGCACGAGTTTTTGGACTCGGTGAAAAGCTGGGCGATCTCAAAGACTGGATCGCGGAGCAGGGGGTCTTGGGGCCTTTTATCTTTGCCGGGGTCTATGCCATTGCAACCGTCGCCGCCATTCCCGGCTCGGCGCTCACCATCGCGGCGGGTGCGCTCTTCGGCTCCGTCGTTGGCGTCATCACCGTCATCTTCGGCGCAACGCTCGGCGCGTCGCTCTGCTTCCTCATCGCCCGCTACTTCGCGCGCGATGCCATCGCGGGCAGCCTTGGCAAAAACGAAAAATTTAGGAAGCTCGATGAACTCACCGAAAAAAACGGCGCCATCATCGTCGCCATTACGCGCCTTGTGCCGCTCTTTCCGTTCAACCTGCTCAACTACGGCTTCGGGCTTACCAAAGTGCCGTTCTGGACCTATGTCTGCTGGTCGTTCCTCTGCATGCTGCCCGGCACCATTCTCTATGTCGTCGGCACCGATGCCGTCGCCACTGGCATTGAAGAAGGCCGTGTGCCGTGGGTGCTCGTCGGTGTTGTTCTGCTGATTATTGGTTTGCTTACGGTGGTTGTAAAACAGGCCAGAAAAAAACT
>JAOZSE010000096.1 GCA_029939835.1 Pontiellaceae bacterium | reverse complement strand
GACCATTTTATGCATCCGCGCAACGTCGGGAACATTAAAAATCCCGACGGGGTCGGTGAGGTCGGTTCGCTGGCCTGCGGCGATGCGCTGAAACTGATGTTTAAGCTGGACAAGGACGGTCGCATCAAAGAGGCCAAATTCCAGACGTTCGGCTGCGCCAGCGCGATTGCATCATCATCGGCGCTGACGGAAATGATTATCGGCAAAACGCTTGAAGAGGCTGAACGAATTACCAACAAGGACATCGCTGCCTATCTCGGCGGGCTTCCGAAACAGAAGGTGCACTGTTCGGTGATGGGCCGCGAAGCGCTTGAGGCCGCTATCTACAACCACCGTACCGGTAAACGATGGGACAAGGAGCTCGAAGGTGAGGTGGTTTGCCATTGCTTCGGCGTGACGGATAAGGAACTTGAGCGGGTTGTCCGGGAAAACGATATCCAAACGCTGGAGGGACTCACCGACGCCACTAAGGCGGGCGGCGGATGCGGAAACTGTTTGCCGGATCTTCAGAAAATCATCGACCGTGTTCACGCGGAACAGGCGGCGGCCTCCGGCGAGCCGGAAGAACGCCCTATGACCAACCTGCAGAAGATTCATCTGATTGAGGATGTGATTGACCGTGAGATCCGTCCGGCACTGCGTCAGGATGGCGGCGACCTTGAACTGATTGATGTGGACGGCAATACGGTGAAGGTTCGTTTCCGCGGGGCCTGCTCGGGCTGCATCATTTCGGAAATCACCCTGAAAGACGTGGTTGAAGCGCGGCTCAAGGAAAACGTCTCTGAGGACATTACCGTCGAGGAGGTAAAGTAGAACAGGCTTCCAGCCTGTTCAGACAGGCAGGATTCCTGTCCTACGTTAGGAAAGAGCTGGGAATTTATGAGAACCGTTTATTTAGACAACAACGCTACCACACAGATCGCCCCTGAAGTGCGCGAGGCGATGCTTCCGTTCCTGACCGACCTGTGGGGAAACCCGTCCAGCATGCATACCTTCGGCGGACAGGTGAAAAAGTATATAGAAACCGCCCGCGAGCAGGTCGCCGCGCTGATCGGCGCGGCCGATCCGCAGGAAATCACCTTTACCAGCTGCGGCTCCGAGAGCAACAACCTCGCGATTCGCGGCGGGGCGGAGGCGATGGATAAGCCGCCGCATATCATCACTTCCAAGGTGGAACACGCCGCCGTTTCGGGGCCGTGCCACTATCTGGAGGATCGCGGCTTCCGCCTGACCAAACTCGACGTGGATGAACTGGGCCGACTTGATCTCGATACGCTTCAGCGTGATCTGCGGGCCGGAAGGAACCTTACTTCGCTCATGTGGGCCAATAATGAAACCGGCGTAGTTTTCCCGGTCGGCCTGATCGGCGAAATGGTACACGAGGCGGGCGGTGTTTTTCATACCGATGCCGTGCAGGCGGTCGGCAAAATCCCGATGAAAATCAGCGAGCTTCCTGTGGATATGCTTTCACTTTCCGGCCATAAGATCCACGCCCCCAAGGGGGTCGCCGCCATTTACATCCGGCGCGGCACCAAGGTGAAGCCGCTGGTGCTCGGCGGACATCAGGAGCGCGGACGGCGCGCCGGCACGGAAAACGTGCCCTATATCGTCGGTCTCGGCGTTGCCTGCAATCTGGCGGCTAAACACCTTGAAGAAGAAAGCACGCGCGTGAAGGCGATGCGCGACCGGTTGGAGGCCGGGATTCTGGAAAGTTGCCCTGGCTCGCGCGTTAACGGCGACACCAAAGGCCGCCTGCCGAACACCACCAACATTAGTTTCGATTATATTGAGGGCGAAGCCATTATACTGATGCTCGACGACCGCGGCATTTGTGCCTCCACCGGCTCGGCCTGCGCCTCCGGTTCGCTGGAACCTTCACACGTCCTGCGGGCGATGAATGTGGCCGGCGTTTCCGTTCACGGCTCCATCCGCTTCAGCCTGAGCACCTATAATACGGATGAAGATGTCGATGCGGTATTGACCGAACTGCCGAAAATTGTAAAACGTTTACGTGAACTTTCACCGTTTGTTTCTTAACCCTTTTAACCGCGAATAAAGTAGGATAGGCATCCTGCCTGTCCATGATCCAGTTCACAACGGCGGGCGAGATCGGCTCGCTTGGAAAGCTTGCCCCACCTTCTGACTCGAACACCACATCGGTAGGGCGACGCTTCCCGCGGAGCCGAAGCGGAGGGAGTGACAATGGCTCGTCTACGCTGAACCGCGCAACGGTTCAAGTGAAAACTAAAGGATGGGTTTGATTCTCGCATCCAGAATGAGATACGTTCCTGATCATAGATGATAGCCGCTGAATCAAAGACTGTGTATCGTTGCAAAAACTACTGATTTTAAAATAAAGGAGAATAAATATGAGTCAGGCCCTGACAAAAATTGAACTTCCGGGCGTGCAAGCCCTTCGCAGCGGCAAAGTACGCGAAATTTATGACGCGGGTGAAAACCTGCTGTTTATCGCCAGCGACCGCATTTCCGCCTTCGACTGCGTAATGCCCAACGGGATTCCGCAGAAAGGGGAGGTGCTCAACATGGTCTCCAAATTCTGGTTTGAACGCACCACTGACATCGTGCCGAACCACATGCTCACCACCGAGGTCAGCGAATATCCTGCGCCATTTAATCAATACGCCGATCAGCTCGCGGGCCGCTCCATGCTCGTTAAGAAAACCGAGGTCTTTCCGGTCGAGTGCATCGTGCGCGGCTACCTGATCGGTTCGGGGTGGAAAGAGTACCAGCAGAGCGGAACGATTGGCGGTATGCCGCTTCGTCCCGGCTATCAGCAGGCCGATCAGCTCGACGAGCCGATCTTTACCCCCTCGACCAAAGCGGAGCAGGGGCTCCACGACGAAAATATTTCCTTTGACCGCGCGAAAGAAATCATCGGCGAAGAGACGGCCGAAAAGCTCAAAGCGATCAGCCTCGCGCTCTACAAGCGGGCCGCCGAGTACGCGCTGACCAAAGGCATTATCATTGCCGACACCAAGTTTGAATTCGGCGAACTCAATGGCGAAATCATTTTGATCGACGAAGCGCTTACGCCCGACAGCTCGCGCTTCTGGCCCGCCGACACCTACGAAGTCGGCTACTCGCCGCTGTCTTTCGACAAACAGTTCGTGCGTGACTATCTCGAAACGCTCGACTGGGGCAAAACCCCGCCCGCGCCGGAGCTTCCCGCAGAGATCGTCGAAAAGACGCAGGCCAAATACCTCGAAGCCTACGAGCGGCTCACCGAAACAAAACTGGAGGCATGATGAAGCTCGATTTTTCAGCACTGGAAAAAGCCGTCAGTAGTCTGGAGCGCGGAGTCGAACGCGCTTCCTCTGCCTTGGGCGATGAAGAACTGCGCGATGCGGTTATCCAGCGCTTCGAATACACCTACGAACTCTGCTGGAAAATGCTGAAGCGTCAGATCGAAGCAGATGCGGCTACACCCGCCGCGGTGGATGGTTATTCGTTTCGTGATCTCCTTCGCGAAGGCGCGGAGCGCGGAATGATTACCCATGTCGAAGAGTGGTTCGGCTATCGGGAACAACGTAATATTACAAGTCATACTTATGATGAGAAAAAGGCCGTTTCAGTCTACAAAACCGCCCTTAAATTTCTTCCCGATGCAAAAGCTCTTCTGGCCGTGCTTAAAGAACGGAATGTCTGAATGGACATCCCCAAAGAACATCCGAAAACCATTTTGGAACTGCTCAAGAAGCATGTTCCCGGAATTGAAGTGCGTGCATTTGGTTCGCGAGTGAATGGCAACGCTAAACCACATTCCGATCTGGACATAGCCCTTATGACTTCCGAGCCACTTTCGCCCTCTGCCATGGCACAGTTAAAAGCGGAGTTTTCAGAATCCAACCTGCCGTTTAAAGTGGATGTTCTTGATTGGGCGACAATTTCAGACGGCTTCAAAGCGCTGATCAATCAGAGCTATGAAGTGATTCAGCGGGCATCCTGAGGTATCTGCCTGCACCACTCATCTTCACTAATGGACACTAATTAGCGGGGATTAGTGAAAGTTAGTGGTTAAAATTCTCTCTCATGAGGGCTCTTTTAGAACAGTTCCTGGATTATGTCTCGCTTGAGATGGGGCTTAGCCCCAACACGCGCGCGGCGTATGCCGACGACATTGGCCGTTTCCTTGACTGGCTTGCTGGAAAAGGTGTGAAGTCGCTGAACGACGTTACGCGCAAGCAGATTCTCGACCACCTGCTCGCGGAGAAGGCGCGGGGGCTGGCCGCCAATTCCCTTTCACGCCACCTCGTTTCGCTTAAGGTGTTCTTCCGCTACCTTGTGCAGGAGGGGTTGCTTAGCGTCAACGTGGCCGAGACGATGGAATCGCCCAAAGTCTGGAAGATGCTTCCGAGCGTACTGACGCCTAAAGAGAGCGAACGCCTGCTCGCCGCGCCCGATGTCAAAAAGCCGCTCGGTCTGCGCAATCGCGCGATTCTCGAACTTTTCTACGCGTCGGGGCTGCGCGTTTCGGAAATGACCGGGCTGCAGCTGACCGATCTGCACTTTGATGAAAATTTTCTGCGTTGCATCGGCAAAGGGCGCAAGGAACGCGTCGTACCCGTCGGCGACACGGCGATCAAGTGGGTGGAGCGCTACATCAAAGATGTTCGTCCGCAGCTCGTGCCCGGTCCGCAGGAGCAAACCGTTTTCCTGAGTAAGCGGCAGCAGCCGATGTCCCGCAAAACCGTTTGGGACATGATTAAAAAATGTGCGCGCGACACGGGCATCACCAAAAAGATTTCGCCGCATACCCTGCGCCACTCCTTTGCCAGCCATCTGCTGGCCAACGGTGCGCCGTTGCGCATCATCCAGGAAATGCTTGGCCACGCCGATATTGCTACCACGCAGATCTACACACACGTTGATCCCGACCGTCTAAAAGGGGTTCACCGGCAGTTTCATCCGCGAGCGTAAGTTTCAATGTTTTGGAAACAACTCTTGCAAATATGAGCAGAAAGGTTATGTTTAGGCTCAATCGTCAATCAGGGCAAAAGAAAAACCGATAGTGGAGAGGGCAGAACAATGGGATACAAGGTTGTAGTGGTGGGAGTGAATCACGCGGGGACTTCTGCAATAAGAACGCTGTTGTCGCAGAATAAAGAGCATGAAGTGGTGGCATTTGATCGGAACGATAATATTTCCTTTCTCGGCTGTGGTATCGCGCTTTCGGTCAGCGGCGTTGTCCAAAATGTGAAGGACCTTTTTTATTCAGATTGCAATGAGTTAGAAAGCCTCGGGGCCGAGGTGCATATGAATACCGATGTGATCCGCATTGATACGGACAAAAAAGAGGTGGTCGCGCGTGATCTCAAAACAAACGAAGAGCGGGTGGTCGTTTACGACAAACTGATCTATGCGGCAGGTTCCTGGCCGGTGGATTTTAACGTTGAAAACAGTCATCTGGACAATGTCTATGTGTGCAAGCTTTTCCAGCACGCGGCGACCTTAATTGAAAAGGCGAATGAGCCGGGTATTGAAAGCGTGGCGATTATCGGGGCGGGGTATATCGGGATCGAACTGGCCGAGGCGTACCATCAAAAGGGCAAAAAGGTAACGCTGGTTGATTTGCAGGAGCGGGTTGTGCCCGCCTATTTCGATACGGAATTCACCGACCGGTTGGAGTCGGATATCAAGAAGGCCGGCGTAAACCTTGTTCTGGGTGCCCGACTCACGGGATATCTCGAAGGAGAGGGTGGCAACGTAAAGGCCATTGTCACCGATCAGGGAAATTTTGATGCGGATCTGGTGATTCAGTGCGTAGGGTTTAAGCCGAATACCGGGCTTTTGCCCGGAGCGGAAAAGATCGAAAACGGGGCGCTCATCGTGGACTCAGCCATGCAGACATCCATCAAAGATGTGTATGCGATCGGTGATGCGGCCGCGATCTATCACGCGGCGACCGGGACGCATCGCCATGTGGCGTTGGCGACGAATGCGGTGAAGGGCGGTGTAGTTGCCGCCAGCCAGATTAATGGTGTTGAGCAGGTTCAACTGGAGAGCATTACGGGCACCAATGCAATTTGCGTCTTCGACAACAAGCTCGCCAGTACGGGGTTGAGTGAAACGGCGGCAGCGGCGGCCGGGCTGGATGCAGGAAGTTCCTTTTATGCCGATAATGACCGGCCTGAATTCATGAACGATACGGAAGAGGTTGGTATTAAACTCGTATTTGAGAAAGAGACCCTCCGGCTGCTGGGTGCACAAATCGGCTCGTATGGACAGAGTAGTCATACCGAGTGCATTTTTTATCTCTCCCTTGCCATTCAAAAGAGACTGAGTCTGATTGAGCTGGCCATGACCGATGTCTATTTTTTGCCGCACTTCAACAAGCCGTTCAACTTTGTCATCTCCGCCATTCTGCAGGCTCTCGGGCTGAATTATATGAAGA
>JAOZSE010000095.1 GCA_029939835.1 Pontiellaceae bacterium | reverse complement strand
TCCGCATCTACGCCGGAGAAGGCGGCATCGAAATCGACCGTATCCGCCTTGTTCCGGAAACGGGTTATTTCACCAAAACCTAACTCGTAATCTCTTTACTCAGAAGAGGTTATATTATCGGAGGGCTTATTTTTCCCATACCTCTAGAGGTGCGGGAATATGATTTCTATAACCTACTGTATTAAAACAGGTTATAACTTAATATTGCGTCCATCATTCCATACCTCTAGAGGTATAGTATTTATGACTTGCTCCGGCGAAAAGTGCGGGTGCCGGTGTAGTCGCGAAAGACCTTGGCGAAGTACTGGCTGTGGCCAAACCCGCAATCGAAGGCGATGCCGGTGATCGAACGGTTCGTGGTATAAAGCCCTCTCTAACGGAGATGTTTTATGGGAAATCATCAGCACGACATTCAGGTTCTGCGCGGCCTCGTAGAGGAATACCTTGAGGTCTGTGGCGATCCGCGCTTCGAGAAAAACAAGGAACTGTGGCGAGCCCATAACAGTCTGAAGCCGATGCGTCCTCTGATTTTTGTCCAAAACTTCGGGTTCTGGCTCACGTGGTGTAACGAAGTTTGGAACGAAGAAACGCTCTCGTGCAAAAACCCTTTCTACCGCATGCATGAATCCGCCCTGCGCATCGAATTGTTCGAGTCGGAGTTCGGCGATGATCGCGTCTGAAAACCGTGGATCACCCAGAGTGCCGCGCACGCGGTGCCGCTTGGAAAAATCTGGGGCCTGCATCATCAACTCCTTCGGCCTGAAGACACCGGAGGCGCTTTTAAGGAAGTTCATCCGATTCAGGGCTGGACCGAACTCGATCAACTGGTTGTGCCGCATCATCAGGTTGATGAAGAACGAACGCAGGCGGGTCTGGAAATGCTCCACGATGCGGTTGGCGATCTGATCGACATTGATCTCGACCAGGGAACGCTTCTGCGCCGTCACGGCGCATCAATTGCCGAGCCGCTCTGCATGATGCGCGGCATCGAACCGGTCATGCTCGACATGTATGAACATCCCGATGAACTGCATCAGTTGGCCGCCACGTTACGCGACGGCCCCCTGCTCAACCATCAGGAGGCCGAAGAGGCCGGCGACTGGAGCCCGACCACACAGTGCAATCAGGCCGAAGTGTACTGTGAAGAACTCGAAGACCCCGCCCCAACGCGCACGGTAAAAAACGCAGTCAGCTTTACAGCTACAGCCAGGCGCAGGAACTCACGCTCGTTTCGCCCGAAATGCATGATGAGTTCATGCTGCAGTACCAGATGCTGATCATGGAAAAATTCGGACCGGCGGCCTACGGCTTTTGCGAAGACCTTTCCCGCAAAATCGATATTCTGCGGCAAATTCCCCACCTGCGGCAGATCGCCGTCGCGCCTCTGGCCGATGTGGCAAAATGTGCCGAGCAGATCGGCCCGGATTATGTGATTTCGTGGCGGCCCAACCCCGCCGATATGGTCTGGTGCGGATTGATGAAGCACGCATCCGCCGTATCGTCGGCAACGCGCTTAAAATCTTCAAAGCCAACGACTGCCGCGTGCACATCAACCTCAAAGATGTCCAGCCCCTCGAAGGCGATCTCGACCGCCTCAAAAACTGGGTTGCCATCGTCCGCGATGTCATCGAGGAGGTTTGGTAACCGGCCTTTACATAAACAGGTCCCAGGGCCTTAAAGATTGTCCTCTGTTTCAAATTCCACAACAATCCACGCCGTTATGAGCAGTGGATTTTTCAGTGACGATTTTTCGGCCTATACGATCACGGATATGTATCCGCCGCGGCCATGGTACAACTTTTTGTGGAACGATTCGTTCATTGCACAGATCGACCAGTTCGGCGGTGGCAAAAGCTGGTTCTATTCCCCCGAAGGCGTGCGCGCCAACCACAACGTCACCGGTACGCCCTCCGACCTCGCCACCGTAACCGATAACCGCCTCATTTTTCTGCGCGACTCCGACAGCGATGCACACTGGGCCGCCAACCGGAATTTTCACAACGAGGCCTTCGACATATTCGAAACCGTCGTCGAACAGGGTCGTTCGCGGATCGTCTCCTCGTTCAACGGCATCGACTGCGAATTCGCGCTTTCCGTTGCCGCCGACGATCCCGCCGAGTGCTGGGAAATCACCGTCAAAAACTCCGGCAGCACACCGCGCAGCATCCAGCTCTTTCCAACCGCGCCCTCGTCGTTCAACCTCCTGCCGCATTCGCCCTGCATGACCGCCGACTGGGATGCCGCACTCGACGGCCTGCTCATCCATAATCGCGGCCTGCACCTGAAAAGCCCGTTCCGCTGCACCTTTATGGCCGCCGACCGCGCGCCCGATGCGTGGGAAACCACCGACCGCCGCTTCACCGGCGTCTACGGCCTGCTCTCCGATCCCGATGCCGTCCGCGCCGGACAGCTCGCCTCGCAAGGCACCAACTTTGAGTGGCAGATGTGCTTCGCCTTCCAGTTCAACCTCGACCTCGCGCCCGGCGAAACAACCACCATCCGCCTCGTTAGCGGACTGGCTGAAACACCGGCGGCCGCTGCGGATATCCGCGCGCGGCTTCTTGCGCCCGGCGCGTTTAAAAAACAGCAGGTAGTCCGCGCCGCCGCGCGCAACGCGCGCGAAGAACGCCTCTCCGTCTGCACCGGCGACACGAATCTCGACGCCCTCGCCACCTCGTGGCTCAAACAGCAGATTTCGCTCGGACGCGAGTGGGGCCGCGTCTACGGCCGCGGCTTCCGCGATATGCTTCAGGACTGTGCCGCCGTCGCCTCTTTCAATCCGTCTGCCGCTGCCGAGGGCATCCTCGCCTGCCTCGCCTACCAGTACGAAGACGGTAACGCCCTCCGCCAGTGGAATCCGCCGTGGCCGCACCTCTATCGCGACGGCGCAGCGTGGATTCTGCCCGCCGTCACCTCGTACCTCAAAGAGACCGGCGCTTTTGATTTTCTCCAGAAAGAGGTTCCGTTTTACGAGAGCGAGAAATCCGGCACGGTGCTCGACCACTGCGTCCGCGGACTGGACTTTCTGCTGAACGGGCTCGGCGAACACGGCCTCTGCCTCTGGGGCGGCGGCGACTGGTGCGACACCATCGACGGCGCGGGGCTCGAAGGCCGCGGCGAAAGCGTCTGGCTTACCGAAGCGACCATCTATTCCGCCACTCTCTTCGCCGACCTGCTCGAACAGCTCGGACGATCCGACGAAGCAACGGGCTATCGAACTAAAGCCGCCGCGCTGATCGAAAATCTTCACGCCCACGCGTGGGACAAAAATCATTTTATTTGCGGGTTCAATGACGACGGCGAAAAAATCGGCGCATACGAAAGCGCCGACGCCAACCTCTTCCTCAACATGCAAACCTGGGCCGTATTGAGCGGCGCAGCCACCGAGGGTGCGGAGCTGATGGATCTTATCGAGCGCGAACTCGCCACGCCCGCGGGATACGTACTCTGCAAGCCCGCCTGCCGTCAGCAAAACCCGCGCATCGGCATGTTCAGCTTCATGACGCCCGGCAACTGCGAAAACGCCTCGGTCTACTGCCACGGCAATGCCTTCAAGATCGTCGCCGATTGCAAACTCGGCCGCGCCGAAGAGGCCTACGCCACGCTCAAAAAAATTCTGCCCGGCAATCCGGAAAATCCGGACAGCGGCGTCGAGCCCTACGCCGTCACCAACCAGTATCTCGGCCCGGAAAATCCGCATCGCGCCGGAACGGCCAACGGCTCGTGGATCACTGGAACGGCGGGCTGGATCTATCGCGCCGTCACGGAACACCTGATCGGGCTTCAACCCGGATACGATGGACTGCATCTGCGCCCCTGCCTGCCTGCCGCGTGGCCCGAAGTCAAAATTCGCCGAATTTATCGCGATAATATGTATGACATCGTCCTGCGCCGCACCGGAGCAGCGCAGCTTGTTGTGAATGGCGAACAACTCGCCGGCGATCTGCTCCCCCTCTCCGCCCCCGGCACCAAACACACTATAATTCTCACCGCCTGATTCTCCTAACTGGAATTCATATCTTCATTTTAACCAGATGGTTACAACTCTGAGGCCCCCTTTCATTCCGCTCTGAATCACACAAATATCCCCGTACCTCTAGAGGTGCGGGACTATTTAATCTATAAAATGCTTGTACAAAACCGTTTAAAAATAAAATATGCGTCCATCGTCCCGTACCTCTAGAGGTACAAAATATAGGAGAATTCTGATGAGTCGACTACGTCCAACCCTGTGGCGAACCTGCCGCGTACTGGCCTGTGAAACACGGCTGGAGATGCTTCGGCTTCTGTTTGAGAACGGGGAGTTATGTGTGTCGGAGATGGCTGGTCTGACGGGAATATCGCCCCACAACGCCAGCACCCAACTGCGCGCGCTGAATGCCCGCGGATTGATTACCCCGCGCCGCGAAAACCAAAAGGTAATCTACCGGGCCGAGGCAAATGAAGAATTGGTTGCCGCCCCCGCTCTGCTGGAGGCGCTTCATAACGCGTTTGCGAAAAAAACTCCCGCTAAAATTATCTTTTATTCGTGCACCGCGTTTACACATGAACGACGGATTGAGCTGGCCCGCGCGCTGGCCGAAGGTCCGCGGACTTTCGGTGAACTGCGGAATCATACCGAGATGTCCATCTCCGCGCTGGCACACCACTTGGAGAAATTGTCGGCCCGTGGATTTGTAAAAGAACAGGAAGGCCTCTACCGTCTGCGCCGCCTAAAAGACCCCCTTCGGCGCACCCTGCTGAAGGCGGTCTGTTCGTAAGCAGCGATCTGCCCCCCCCCTCTCTGCCCCCGGCACCGAACACACCGTGCTCATGGAAATCGGCGGTCAGTAGTCAGAGATCACATCGTATTTAGCCGGTAAGAACCTGATTTGCGGGTGCCTTCGCGAACGATAAAACCGGCATCCAGCAACGGGCGCATCAATTTGATAGCGCCCTGTCTGGAAATACCCAGTGCATCCCATATTTCCGAAGGGGCCATGCGTCCGTGCGCCTGAAGCAGGGCGAGCAACTGTTCCTGTTTGGGGCGCAAGATTAATTTCGGAGCAACGGCTATGGCGCTGAATTTCTGCACGCGCGCCCAGGTCCGTTCCAAGGTCTGCAAGAGCCCTTCGGCACAGTATTCAATCCATGAGGTCAGGTCGCCATTACCCTGTTGAACGGTCTGCAGTTCTGCATAATAGCGAAGACAATCCTCCCAATAGAATTCATCCACGGAAAAAATATGCTGCGTATCGAATCCGCGGCGATAGAGTTCCCACAGCGCCAGCGTACGCCCCACCCGCCCGTTGCCATCGGCAAACGGATGGATTTCCTCAAAGCGGTAATGCAACACCGCCGAAGAAATGACCGGCGAGTTTTTCGCGGCCTCTTTGTTCCACCATTCCAGCAGGTCGAACATCAGCACCGACACTTCATTGGGCGGCGGCGGAAAATGCGCTCCGACCCGCACGTTGATGGTGCGGTAGCGCCCGGCCTCCCCCTGATCCATCACGCCGCCGCCGGCGATGATGCGGTGAAGCTCAAACAGCTCTTCATGGCGGATCGTTTTTATGTCTGCGCGTTTTTCAATATGCCGGAGTCCGGCAAAATAATTTTCCACTTCGCGCGTTGCGCGTTCTGCAACGGCCGGCACCTCGCGGCCCTCTTCAATGGCACGTACCTGTTCCAGCGTCAACGGATTGCCTTCTATTGCGGTTGAGCAATGCGCATTGCGTGCTTTTGAATCCATTTGTAAGGCAGGAATCCAAGCCACATTCACCGTCGCGCCCAGGATTCTCTCCCGAAGGGCGGCAATCTGTTCTATCCGATTGATAAGCAATGGTGTTACAGAAAATACCGGTTCATAGTTCATGATGGAAAGATACTAAATAAGGCAACCATTAGTCAACTCATTAGTAAACCACGCTTACAAAAGGTTGTTACAAGCTGTCTTTTAGACGACTATTAGTCAACTTATCGGTCACCCTGCTGCGCGGTGATGGGGTTTTTATAAAAACAGTGTAAATCGGGGAATCAAATTCCCCGATTTCACCACTCCGCCGTGCTCTCCGCCAATTGGAACTTGTACCCCGCGATACTTAATCTTTTTCATAGCAGAAGCTTAACGGCTAAAGAGTGTTCGCAGAATAATGAATGGCAGAATAATTTTTCAGACTGGATAACAGGATTCTCAGGATAAAGAATTCCAGTAACCGCGAATACAACATTCCACTTCCCACATTCCACGGCGAAGCATACGCTTTGCGTATGGATCGCCTGACTCCAGAGATGCGCAGTTGGAATATGTCGCGCATCCGCGCGACAGACACAAAGCCTGAGATCCTTGTCCGTTCGATGCTGCACCGCGCGGGGTATCGCTTCCGCAAAAACGTCAAAGAGCTTCCCGGTAAGCCGGACATCGTTCTGCCCAAATAC
>JAOZSE010000094.1 GCA_029939835.1 Pontiellaceae bacterium | reverse complement strand
GAAAGGGCAGCAATGGAAAGCAGTGCGATGGTGGTCAGGATTCGTTTTTTCATAATGCTCCTCTGGGATATTTGGGCTGACGCGCTATTTGATTTAAATCATTACCAGATGTAGATGCCCTTGCTCTTTCGGTATTTTTTTCCGATGACTTCATATTTGAAAGTTCTCTTGCCTGCCCGAAGGGGTTTTTCACGGTGTACGAGGATATAAACGGTTTTGGTGCTACTTCCATATCCCTTTGTGGCCATCTCTTCAAAAAACTCTTTGCCTTCTTCGGGAATAAGGAACTGTTCGCCCGTTGCGCTGGCGCGTCCCTTATAGTAGTGAACACATGCGGTGTATTGCCCCTGATCGATCTGTTCAAAGTTGTGCAGATATGTGAATTCCACCTCGACAATTTTCCCGTCAAGATTAAACGATTTGGTTTTTAGGTCGATGATTGACACCTCATCCTTTTCCGGCGGCGGCAGGGCGCCGGCAGAAAGGGCAGCAATGGAAAGCAGTGCGATGGTGGTCAGGATTCGTTTTTTCATAATGCTCCTCTGGGATATCTGGGCTGACGCGCTATTTGATTTAAATCATTACCAGAGGTAGGTGCCCTTGCTCTTGCGGTACTTTTCTCCGACCGCCTCGAGTTTATACGAATACGATCCTTTGACCCAAACTGGTTTTTTGCTGTGTACAAGAAAGTAGACTGTTTCTGTCGATCCACGGGAACCCCGCGCCGCCATCTTTTCAAAGAGCTCCTTGCCCTCTTTCGGAATCAAAACGTACTCTCCGGAGAGAGAGCTGTTGCCCGTGTAGTAGCGGCAATAGGCGCGATACTGGGTTTCGTTTATCTGCTCAAAAGAAAACACGGCGTTGATTTTGGTTTCGATGACCTTCCCATCCAGATTAAAAATCTGTTGCGTTAGTTCTCCCATGGTCATGTCGTCTTTTTCCGGCGGCGGCAGGGCGTTGGCGGAAAGGGCAGCAATGGAAAGCAGTGCGATGGTGGTCAGGATTCGTTTTTTCATAATGCTCCTTTTGTATCGGAAGAGTCTGTGTGTAGGAACTTTTTTTAACAAAAGAGGCCAAAGGTGTCAAAAGATTGTAGATGGTGGATTGTAAAAGACGGCAAAGCCTCCGGCTTTTACCTATGCAAAAAAAAAGTGTTCGTTAAAGTGTGGGATATTTCGGAAACGAAAATAACAGTAGGCAGAGTAAGGAACATATCATGGGGATACTTGTATTGCATCCGAAGACAGAGGCTTCGCGACTTATTCATTTGGATAAGCCTTCGATGATGATTGGCAGCGCACCGGATGCGGACATCCGTCTTGAAAGCGATCGGGTGGCGGAGTGCCATGCACGTATTGAACACAAGCCGAGCGGGTACTATCTCATTAGCCTTTCGGCCGCACCCGACCTTTTTATCAACGGGGTCGAAACAACGTTTCACCAGCTGATGCACGGTGATGAGATTGAAATTGGTGGGGTATCGGCGGAGTTTGTGCTGACGGATGCAGAGGCGATTGATGAAATTGTGCCGGAAGAAATGAGGCGGCCTGCACCGCTAGTGGCGGAGACAACCGCGTTACTTGCCCACCCGAACAGGCCTATGGCATGTCCTCAATGTGGTCTGCCGCTGACACCAGACGCGCGGGCATGCCCTCAATGCGGCCAGCCCACCTCAACCCTTCCGGTAATACAGGGAGATTTCATCCCCCCTGTCCCGACACATCAGGCTGGCCCCGGCATTTTGCCGGTCATAGCTTTTCTGGCCGCTCTGACGGTTGTTGGGGCTCCGGTTGCGCTCGTGGTCGGCCTGATCACGCTGTCGATTATTCGTCGGCACGGGGGAACCGTTCGGGACCAGAAAATGGCAAAATGGTCGGTTGGTCTGGGTCTGCTCTGGCTCATGCTGGGCGTAGTTGCTGTGGGGGGAGCTATTCGGCGGGAACACAAGCGCGAGCAACTGGATAACGTGGAGGTTTACGAGGCGAAGGTGATTCGGGCGCTCAAAAATCTGGCCTGCGCACAGAAGTTTGCCCACACAATTGAAATTTATGATGCCGACGCTGACGGGCACGGGGAGTATGGTGATCTCTCTGTTCTCGCAGGAATGAAATCCCCGTTTTTTGACACGGATCTTGCCGACGGAGAGGCCTACGGATACAAATTTACAATCCGTGAGGCGTCAGAAGGCCGATTTTTAGCCGTTGCAGAGCCCATCCGTTATAACGAAACTGGGGGGAGAACCTTTTCGATTGATCAGCTCGGACAGATTCGCGGCGGTGATGCAGAAGGCAAGCGTTTCGGACAAATCGCAACAATGCTTCCGGCTCTGCAGGGTGAACGAAGTGCGTATTACGAAATCGACAACGAAATTGCCAAAGATGTGCTGAACTACGCCAAGGCGCTTTCCTCTAGCCCGGACGATCAGGAAAAAAAGCAGCGGATTCTGCTACGCCTTCGCAAGGACTATTCCCTGACCACCGTGGGGCTTGAGTTGGAAGGAATGGAAAGAACCGTGGATCGGTTTGTGACCGAACAGCGCGCAGAGACCCTCTATTTGGAGGCCCATGCGGCCCTCGCGGAAGACAATCAAGATGTCGCGCTCGCGAAACTGATGGAGATCACCGAGGATCATCCGTCCTTCTCGAAAATCGCCGGCGTCGAACGGGAGTTGCTCGATGTGCGATCCGCAATCGCTCAACGACGGGAAAAAGAAGCAGAAGAGCTGTTCGCGAAAGCGGAAGAGATGGAGCGTCAGAGTCTGCCGCAGGAAGAGGTGCAACAGATGTTCCATCGTATCGAAACCCTCTATCCCAAGACGGATGTGGCAGAGCGGATCACATCATTGAAACCGGAGCTGCAACGCCAACTGCGCGAGCGGAATGCGGAAGGGCTCTTCTCCGATTTGATGGAACTTTCCCCAGAAACGGAATATGACAAAATTCTCAGTCAGGCGAACCAGTTTCGCCGCAACTATAACGACACCGACCTCTTTGAAAAATCAGAGGCAGAGCTAACCAAACAGGAACGCAAGGCCCACGCGAGTTCATGGCGGATTAAGACTCAGCAGAATATGGCGGCGGGACGCACGCGCGGCGCACTGGCACAACTGGAGTCTGCAATAAAGGAAAACCCGGATCTGCGGTATGACCTGCGCGATTTGTCCGTCCAGATATACCGTGATGTCGCGGATAAACTGGTGGAGGAGGGCGATGCGCGTGGAGCCCTGGAGTATTACACCCGGTTGAGCCGGCTGCTTCAGGCCTCGGATTCGGAAGAGCAGGTGAGTCAGGAGCTGCTCGCCAAACTGCACAACGATGTGGGACAAGCCGATTATGAGCGCGGGAAATACGAAGAAGCCAGATGGCACCTTGCCAGTGCGGCTTGGCAATACCAGGAAAACGCGCTATTCAACATGCGACTCGGAGCCGCCAGCTTGTATTCTGGCCTCTATCGCCCCGCCGAAACCGCGCTGTCGCAGGCGCTGAGCATACGACCGGACATGGAAACCGCCCGGCTCTACCGCGCGTACCTCAACATGCGGGTTGTGCTCACCTTCGAGCAAGTTATAGCTGAGAGGCTCAATATCGAAGATCCAAATGAACCCGAGGAGGAGGAAGAAGTGGGCGAGAACCCCGATGAAGATGGGGAGGGCGATGAAGAAGAGGACGAAGATGAGGATGAAAACAGAATAGCCTCCTCGAACACCGGCAAGAGGGATTTCTCCTTTGTGGAGAACGAAAGAAATGAAGATTCTCTTGTGCCGGAGCCAACGGATCTCGATCTGATCATTCACTATGACTACGAAATCAGCCGGCAGATTCTTCCGGACATCCTGCAGTTCCTCGTAGATCTGCAGGAAACCGCCATAGATTTTGCGGACGAGCTGAGAGACACGCCCCCTCGGGAGCTCGCCTCTGTAAAAGTCGGGCAGGTCATGCAGGTGTCCGAGCTTCGCAATGAGCTGAGCGGCCTTCGGGTGGCCCACCTCGAAGATCTCGCCGCGCAAAAGGAGCTGTTCGGCATGATGGAGGAAATAAAACGGAGGGCTTACGCCGCCATATCCGATATTCAGGCTGCGAGCGACAAGCAACAGCGCATACAATCTCTGGCGGAACACATTCTACAGCAAATCAACTCGAAATGTACTCATCTGTTTGCTGCAGCGGAGCTCCTTACAGGGAATATGGACAAGTCCATCGAGATGCGGGAGAAGATGTTCGAGCTGGCCGAGAGCGCGCTGAACAGACTCTCTTCCTCATCCAAAGGGGCCCGTGATATGTCCAGAAACATTGAATATATGATCCGCAAAACAGATAACCTCGCAGAGGTGGATCGGGCACTACTGACCCTCCGGAGTTCAATGGAAATCGATATCGACTTGAAAGATATTCTCCGCGCCGCAGAGGGACATACTTCCGCCAGCCAAAACTAAAAATATCCGCCCGACAGGAATGATATGAAACAGACAAGCTTGATCCGCCTGCGCGTGTGCCTGCTGGCCGCACTGCCGACGCTTGCTTTCAGCGAGGCGCTGGAAGATCAAACGGCAAAAACAATCACTGGCACCTGGAAGGTCTCAACAAACCTCTATGTTGGCGGAGAGACCGGCGGCAACAGCATGATCATCACCAATGGCGGACGGGTAACCAGCAAGTCATACAGTTGTCTGGGTCACGAAGACGAAGCAGACAACAATTTGGCTGTGATCACCGGAAAAGGTTCTTTATGGGAAAGCCGCGGGATGCGCGTTGGCTATCGGGGGAAAAAAAATACGCTGAAAATCCTGAACGGGGGCGCCTTTCGTGGCGACCGGTATTATTCTTCTGTAGGCTATCATATTGGTGGAGATCAGAATGCTGCTCTTGTGGACGGCTCGGGCTCACTTTGGCAGTCAGGCTTTTTGGTGGTCGGCCATTATGGCCATAGCAACCGGCTGGAAGTGACGAATGGCGGAAAAGTGGACTGCTCCTTCTCGTTATATATCGGTCGGCGGGGTGATGCATCCTTTAATACCGTGCTTGTTGATGGCGACCAGTCTCAAATCAAAATTGACCGCCGCCTCTGCCTTGGATGCGAATGGGACTCTGATCTCGGCGCCGAGGATCTCGGTGGCCCGGGAAACACACTGTCTGTACAGCGGGGAGGAGCCGTTTTCGTTGACAATAATATATACAGTCACTGCGGGTCCACCATCGACCTCGGACTGAAAAGCAAGGTCAACACCACGAAGAAATATGACCAGTCATCCGACTCCACACTAGCATTCACTTGTAGCACTGCGCTCGATGAAAGCGGACAGCTGATCGCAAAAGGCGGCCTGTCTCTTAGCGGAACACTTATCGTTCGCGCGAGCGATGAGTTTACTCCCAGAGAAAACTACAGCGTTCAATTACTCCGGACAGACGGCGCCATTCAGGGAAAATTTAACGACGTAATCCTTCCGGTTCCGCCTGCGGAAAATATGTGGGACACATCCCAGCTCTACAGCAACGGCATCCTGCGCCTGAGCGGCCCGGCGGCTACAACCAGTGGTCAATTTACCAACCTTACTCCGGAGCAGGCCTCAAAATACCGGAGATTTCACACGACAGATCATCGGGAACTGCGGGCGCAACTCATTGAGTTCTACAAAGACGCCAACCAAGTAGAACTGGAATTTATGGATGGATCCCGGCAAAGGCGCGGCCTCTCCTCGTTTATCGAATCAGATCAGGCGATCATCCTCGAGTGGCATTCTGTTTATTCCCTTCTGACAAGAAAAAGGTTGCGCGCCTCCGTTAAGGAGATAAAACACGACGAAGTCAACTATTCCGGAGAACTCATCGACTGGGCTCCCATGTTCCCAGCCCTGAAATATAGACAGGGTTGGAAAACCACAGATTCCGGCTCAACGTATAATAATGTATTGTATGAAGTGCTTGTGGAAAACCGGAGCGGGGAGCCTCTGCAGAACGTAAAGATAGAATATTGTATTTATCATCAGACCTCCGTCAGTGAAAAGCGATACACAACCAACTACAGAGAAAGAAACACGGATGCCCGGGGCAAGTTTACAGAGCAGTATCCACCCCGCATGCTTCAGCACACAACCACCGGCTCATTCATAATTCCCATGCTAGCTGACCGGAGAAAACAGGCCAACTACACGGGTGTCCTCAGAATTGTCAAACGAGCCACAGAATGTAGATCCTTTCATAACCCAACGGGCTATAACGGCACACGACTGATCCGCAAGCTCCGCGGGAAACTCCTTGGCATCCGCTGCCGGCTGTCCATTCCGACCGCGTCCGGCAACCTAGCTATGATCGAATTTGCTGACCCGAGAACTCTGCTCGAAACCACGGAATGGGTTGCTCCAAACTAAACGCCGATCCAATGTCTGGAAATTGCAGGTTTTCCTGCCCTTGGAAAAACTCATCGGGTTTTTGGGGCGGCGAAAAGGGGTCGCGTCAAGGGG
>JAOZSE010000093.1:4086-6490 GCA_029939835.1 Pontiellaceae bacterium | reverse complement strand
ACCTAGCACTAACTTCTAGGGGTAAAACGTCATACCAGGGACTAACTCAACAGGTTCAGGGCTATCAGATTCCTCAGACTTACCAGCCTCTAAGCCTAAATGTACGTACTTAGATATCACGTCTGACATAGACACACCGTCTCTGTCACGTTCGTCTTGCAGAAGTTTTAATAAGGTCTTATCTGGACAGGACATACAAAGCTTTGTTTGTGACATACACGTTCTCCGATGAACAATGCTGGTTGATAACTAAGAGTATAGAGTAAGTAGAGTAGTAAAAGAGAAATTTGTTCAAATAAAAAAATAAAAAAAAGGTAAATATTATTTCTTACTATATACCCTTCCTAGAATTAGCTACTCTATTGGTTCTATGGAATAACACAGAGTAAATAGAGTAATGAATCAGTATACGCTAATTTGAAAAATATGTGTATGGGGTTTAGACTTAAAGAAAACGAAATCAGCAAGTGCTGAGATTAGTGTTAGACCCAACGGAGAAATCTCTCATGCTAGAAGTAGGCTACAGCCCTGACTCACCAAAATCTGCTAAATTACATAACTTAACAAACATATCCTATACCAATCTCATACCCATGCTTAAGCTAGTAAGCAATGGTGCTAAAGACGGTAGTTTCTTCACAAGAAGTGCCTTTATTGACATAAAATTAGGCAAGAAAACAGACGCAAACGCATCACCCCTAAGCCAAGTGCTGGTAGTAGATGCAGATAGCTCAATTGACCCAAATACAGGCACAATTACAGATGGTGCACCTGACCCAAATCTTGTATCGGGTGTACTAAAATCAGCAGGATGGAACTACTTACTGTTTCGCACTCACAGCTACGGCACTAAGGGCTATCGCTACCGCATTGTGTTCCCAACAGATAAGCCATATACCAAAGAGCAGCTAGGGCCCACACTCGACCAAATATTCAAAGAACTACACAAAGCTGGTTTATATCTACGCAACGCACCTGAAAACTTAAACTTCTCACTTGCATGGTACATCCCGCGTAAAGACGTCAACGACATAGAGACGTTTACGTACTTGGAGACAACAAATCAATACGACATAAACGTACTTGAACCAGCACCTGTAAGCGCTACGACGCAACAAGCACTGGCCAAAGCACAAACAGACAAAGGTAACCCCCTCGGCAACGGACTCATACGTATCTTCAACTTACTCAACTCTATACCCGACCTACTCCGTGCTCGTGGGGATATCGAACAAGGCTATAACCGTTTTGTGTATTCTAAGTCTTCCTCAGGTACAGCTGGTATAACAGTATTCGACGACTTGATGTACAGTCATCACGCCGATGACCCACTCGCAGACGGTGAAGCACACGATGCGTTTGATATACACAAAATATCAAACAACTTATCCCTTGGCCAAGCATTAAAGACACTGAAACCTACAGATATACGTGACTATGTAAACAACTGTAGCGACGACGAGATACTCAGTGATATTAATCGTGGACTTATCTTTACTAGTCCCCAGACGCAAGCAGTAATACGTAAGATACTTAAAGTTAAGCTCGACCTAACCATGGGCGTGCTTAAAGACGAATCAAAGTTCTTCAAAGCAGAAATTGACCGTGAAAACGACGACGGTCTTGATACACACATAGACATCATAGATGACTATCTGAGCCAGTACGAACTTAAACCCGTAGCATACGCAGGACAGCTCTATGCATACGAAAACAGAGTATGGTCAGCATCAGAAGTAAGTGCACACCAGACTCTTATCGCTAACAGATACAAAGCCAACACACTGTGTAAACGTGGAGCTGATTATAGAAGCCTTACAGAGCTTTTATACACTCACTGTAATACAGTAACTGACTTCTTCAGGTCAGCCAGTCAAGGCATCGCAGTTAACAACAGATTTCTAAGCGTAGACATCGACGGAAACGTAGACGACAACCCTCTGGACCACGAACATAAGCAACGGATACATTACGACATAGAGATAAGCGAAACACCACCAACGCAATGGCTACAAACTCTTGATAAAACCTTTGACACTGTAGCGGAGCAAATGCTTCTTCAAGAAATATTCGCTGCCACTCTCTTCGGTATGTTTCCAACACTAAAGAAAGCAGCATTACTCAAAGGTACAGGAGACTCAGGCAAGTCCACCATACTCGCAATACTCCAATCTTTCATACCATCAGAGCTACAAAGTGCAAGTCCACCCAGCGACTGGGCCAACAAAGAATACATGGGCAACATCGCAGGTAAAGCACTTAACTCAGTAGGAGAGATGGATGTTAAAAAACGCATGTCCGGAAACGAATTCAAAAAAGTCATCGGCAACGACGTATGCGAAGGGCGCAAACTCTATGTGGGCGTATTCAATTTTACCAACACAGCCGCACACATCTTCAACGT
>JAOZSE010000093.1:0-4076 GCA_029939835.1 Pontiellaceae bacterium | reverse complement strand
CTACGACTGCAACAGACCAAGCCTTCTTTTCACGATGGCTTATCCTTGAATTTAAACATGAAATACCAGTAGCCGACCGTATTAAGGACTTCGCTGACTCAATCATCGAGGCAGAGAAGCCCCAGATACTTGGATGGATACTAGAAGGTGCTAAACGCTTAGTGAAAAACCAAGAATTCACAATACCGGCTAATCACCAAGAATTAATCAATCTCTGGGAATGTACAGTCAGTCCATTCAAAGCTTTCGTGAACGAAGGTAAGCATTTAGTATTAGTACCGAGTCCTATGGGTGTAACACTACATGACCGTACATATTACTCTAACGATAGTATCTATAAGATATACGAATTATGGTGCAGAGTTAACAATATACGCTCAGCACTAAGCCCTAACAGACTCATGCAAAGCCTACGCGAGGAGCACGTAATCTTTAAGCATACAAACAACAATTTAAGCACGTTATACCACGGTATAGAACTCAATCTAGACTTCGGATATACCAACAAAATTAATCTATTCGATTTAGATGGAATACAAAAACTGGACTATAAGGGCAATCCTAAGTTAAACTAAGTCCGTGGTATTTGTTCCGTTGCAAGCCCACAATTGAGTCTAGACTCTTAAGAGTCTAGGTTCTCTTCTTAATCGGCGGGCACAAACAACGGACCCTACAATGACACCTGACCAAGCACAAGACACAGCTCCCTCTAAAATTCAGAGCAACTCGTTCTCCAGATTAAGCTTTTACCAGAACTGCCCTTTTGCAGCCAAGCTAAAATACCTAAACAAGATTCCTGAACCAGCAAGACCACCACCTGCTCTTAAACGAGGACAGACTGTCGGCGAGCACGCTAACGAACGTGGTTCTCGTGTACACGAAGCTGCAGATGACTTTATCAACGCCCGACGTGACGATTTAGTATCTGAGCTCGATAGATACAAAGACGAAATGAACAACGTACGATTCTTAGTGAAAGCTAACCCCGACTTAATACAAACAGAGCAGTTATGGACATCTACCCAAAATTGGGAACCCACAGACCCCAAACATGACCTAACACCGTGGCTACGTGTAATCGTCGACTTGCTAATCTTCACAGACAACGATAAGACTCACGCCCGTGTGATTGACTTTAAGACAGGTAAGCGTTACGGCAATGAAGTTAAACACGCACAACAAACACAGCTTTACCAGCTTGCCGCTTTTATGCGTTACCCGTCTCTGCAAAGCGTTACAACAGAGCTATGGTACCTCGACCAGAAACACGGGCCTGCTAAGAACGACTTCACACGAGCTCAAGGTGAACGCTTCCGTGCCTCGTGGGACAGACGTATGAACGAAATGTGCAATGACACAGAGTTCAAAGCAAGGCCACATGAGAAATCATGCATGTTTTGTGCGTACGGTCTCGAAGAACACAGTAACAAATGGGTAAACAAGTCAGGAGACTGTAAGCTCAGCTTAGACAAGAGAGACAGATGAGAGCACCCACTAAGAAATCAATGTACGAAGATAACGCTAAGATGGTACGCCAGCTCAAGTGGTGCATAAGAGTCATGGATGACCTTACAGCAAAGAACATAGAGCTCGCTATGAAGCTCGAAGCGACGGAGAAAGAAAATGACGGAAGTAGAGTTCAACATGGAACTGCACAGAATTAAGCAGCACCCGATACGTGAGCAAATAGCCTACATACGCAAAGCATATGAAAACAATATCGAATTATCAATAAGTGATACAGCTAAAGCATTTATCCGTCAGCACCAACACTTATTGCTAACTGATATAACAAAATAGGTGACAATCTATCTACTAGTCCACGAGATGAAGGTCGTTAGAGGCGACGGAAGAAGGTTAAGATACGAGCAGGTTGGCCTCTGTTCAAGGAAACGGATTCTTAATTACATCACAAAAGCCTAGAAAGCCTTAGATAAGCTTTGGATTGTCACCGCCCAATATCCGTCAGTTGACTGCTGAATAGTCTGGAGGTGAGGCTCCGACGAAGAAAACAGAGTTGTTTCTGTAAACAAACTTCATGAGAAAACAGTAAATCTGTAGAGCAAGCTACATAGTTTAACAGACCGGAGGCGGGTTGGAATGGCGGGGAAGACCTAGCTCGTTCGAACCGAATGAGGCGTTGAGTCTGATTAACTCTTCTAAAGGATGCCTCGTCAGCCACTGAAAGTAGGTTAAACACTTGCACTAACATCTCCCAACCAGGAGACTACGAGAGAGTACCCTCGCACAGGGGTATAAGGTGTGCGCCTAGCACAGACGTGTTCTCTCGGCCTAACACACCCTCACTCTCTAGGGGCACAATGAGAGCATGCTCGTAAAGACGTAGCAGTCAGAACTCTGTGACTCAAAACTGTAGTGCTATTCATCTACGGTCTTAGTTAGATGCGTATGAATCTGCGTTGCGATAAACAGCAGAAGTTAGGCTAGACTAACCTAAATGCGATAAGTCCATGAACTAGGTGAGGGGTTGTGCCCGCTCGAGAGTTCACTAACAACGGAGAAATTAATGACTAAGTTAGAATTAATATCTGAAAATAAAAAACTCAAAGAAGACTATAAAGTAGCTTGCGAAAACATGAAAGTACAAAGTGAATACATGAACGAGCTACGAACGCAAAATAATTTATTAATGGACTTACGAAAAGTAACACTAGCACTACTAACTAAAATCTAACAAGAGTGTGGCGGGCGCTGTGTAAGGCTTTCAATCCTGATTTGCACTGGGTTCGACACCCAGCACACTCACCAAACAAGGAAAAACCTATGTGTTGAAGAACAAGTATTAAGTGCTACCTTACTAGTAACACTACGTATTAGAGCACCACCTGGTTTTTGTATCAGAATTATGCAGCACAATAAAAATACAAAATAAGAGGCACTACCATGAAACAAATACCAGAACTAAAGATAAAACTTAAATCTCTAACTGCTGAAGCACGTATCATCCGAGAGGAAGAACGTAAAACTTCAGGACAAAAGAGAAATGACTTGCACACGCATCGTATTCACCATGTACGTCCTGAAGCCAGAGCAACACATCTAGCTTACGGGCTGCTTCGTGGCTTAACCCGCGACAGAGTAGAACAAACATCTAAGTCTACACCAGACTGGAAACGTGTAAGAAGTATGGTCAAGAAATACTCAACTGCCGTAGAGCAGGATATGGCTATACTTAACCATTGGATTGAAAGACAGGTCTGACATGGGCCTTCCAAACCACTCCGTCAGTAGTGGGTCTTGAAACTGACACTAACAACGGAGACCGAAAAGTGTACAGCGTAATAGTGAATAAAGAAGTCCTAGACTTTAGCTATAAGAAAACTGTCAACGACTTCTACGCATTTCGAATAGGCAATATCTTAATAGGAACGATAAGTAACACACCATCAGGCTGGGCAGCTATATCACACATGCCCCAGGAGAACGGTATGGGACTAGTCTACGGCTTCAAAACTAGACTAAGTGCCTCAGAGTATTTACTTAAACTACAGGGCTATCAGCAATAACAACGGAGACCTACCATGACGCAAGTCGAAGAACTGATAGAAGCTCATACAAAACTTCTACGTAGATACAAAAAAGTCCGCAAACGTTTATCTATCGCTATGAAACTAGGAAACCTAACAGTAAAGGACATAACCAATGTCAAAGCGTGAAGATGCACACTACCTAAAGACTCTTGCTCGAGTACACAAATCTGAAATACACCACTGGGCAGAGATACCTCTGGTAGTTATGGACCAAGATTCAGCACTAGCACTCAGAGCTATGGACAAGGCTGGTGAAGTACTCGAACAACTCTTGCACCATAAGAACAAAGCACCCATGATGCAGGCGTTCCATAGCCTTGATATCATCCCTCTTAAAGAATTCATGTTCTTAAATAAAACTGTGGCAGTTAACAACCCTGTAGACGTAGGAGCTATGGAATTTAACTACTATCATGTCTCCAACATTAGTTCAGAAACCATGCTAATACGGTACCCCACTATGCACGATGGTATATCCATAGTGGAAGTAAGACCACAGCTAGATAAACCTGAGTACCCCGGTAG
>JAOZSE010000092.1 GCA_029939835.1 Pontiellaceae bacterium | reverse complement strand
CCGGCATCATTCCCCATCCGATCAGCGCAGTATTTGAAACGATGTCCGGCTTCACGACCACCGGCGCCTCCATGCTGCCGTCCGGAAGTTTCCAAACCCTGGAAAGCATCCCGCGCGGCATCATTTTCTGGCGTGCGCTCACCCACTGGTTTGGCGGCATGGGCGTACTCGTACTTTGCGTGGCGATTCTTCCGTTTCTCGGGGTAGGCGGCATGCAGATCTATCGCGCCGAAATGCCCGGTCCCTCCAAGGACCGCCTCACACCGCGCATTACCACAACCGCCAAACTGCTGTGGGGCGTCTATGTTCTGCTGACGCTGGCCGAAATTCTGCTCCTCAAGTTTGCCGGGCACCTGTGCTGGTTCGACTCGTTTTGCCACACCTTTGCCACCATGGCCACGGGCGGCTTTTCCACGCGTACCGCGAGTGTCGGAGCGTTCAACAGCGGCCTGGTGGATGCCATTATCATCTTTTTCATGCTCGCGGCGGGCGTGAACTTTTCCCTCCATTACTATGCGCTGACCGGACAGCCGGGCCGCTATTTCAAGGATCCCGAATTCCGCTTCTACATTTTCTTCTGGATCGGCTGCGGGCTCTTTCTGACCTTTAACGTCTGGGGCCCGGTTTACGACCATTTCGGGCTCGCCCTGCGCGCCGCCTTTTTCCAGGGCACTTCGATTCTGACCACAACCGGATTTGTCACGGCGGACTTTGACTCCTGGCCGCAGGCCTCGCGCCTGCTGCTGGTGCTTATGATGTTTGTCGGCGGCTGCGCCGGCTCCACCGGCGGCGGCATCAAGATCGTCCGCATATTCATTATGTGGAAAAAGATGATCAAGGAAGTCCGCCAGTTTATGCGTCCGCAGGCGGTCATGCAGCTCAAGCTGGGCCGCAAGCCGGTCGAGGATGAAGCGGTTGCCAATATCGCGGCCTTCTTCACCATCTTTGTGGTGGTCTTTGCGCTGGCCTCATTTCTGATGACCTTCTTCACACCCGACCTGGAAACCGCCGCCACCTCCGTCATCGCAACGCTCGGCAATATCGGCCCGGGGCTCGCCGCCGTCGGCGCCACGCAGAACTATGCGGCCATTCCGATACCCGGCCAGATTATCCTCACACTCTGCATGCTTCTCGGACGTCTTGAACTGTACACCGTCCTCATTCTTTTCCTGCCCAGCTTCTGGAAGAGGTAGGGGAGTGATGGAGTCGTGGAGTATGGGAGTAATGGAATTGAAACGATGAAAAAGAATCCCCCTACTCCCATTGTCTCCCTCATCAGCCTCGGCTGTGCTAAGAACACGGTAGATTCCGAACTCATTCTCGGGCGCTTCGTCGAAAGCGGCTGGATGATTGCCGAAGAACCCGCCGACGCGGACATCTGCCTGGTCAACACCTGCGGCTTTATTAAGGACGCGCGCGAAGAGGCTGCGGACGTCTTGCACGAATTGCGCGGCCTCAAAGAGGGCGGCGGCCCGCGCGCCGTCGTCGCGCTCGGCTGCCTCGTCAAACGTGTGGCCGATCAGCCCGGGCTGGAAGATTTTCTGGAAGCCGCCGATGCGCGGGCCTCGTTTCACGACTACAGCCGCCTGCCGGAAATCTGCTCGGATCTTTTACAAAATCGTCACGAAACGATTGTAGGACCGGCTTCCTGTATTCAGGAGCCGGTGGTTGAGGAAGGCTACAGCGATTTTCTCATCCGCCCGCGCCTGCGGATGGGTTCGCCGCACACCGCCTACCTGAAAATTTCCGAAGGCTGCTCCAATCCCTGCACCTTCTGCTCCATTCCCAAAATCCGCGGCAAACAGATCAGTCGCCCGATGGACGACATTATCCATGAAGCGCGCGCGCTCATTGAGGCGGGCGGCTGTGAAATCAACCTGATCGCGCAGGACACCACGGCCTACGGCAAAGACTGGGACGGTGAACTGCACCTCAAATTGCTGTTGCGCCGCCTGCGTGATGAAATTCAGGATGACGTCTGGTTTCGGCTGATGTACGCCTGCCCGCAGCACCTTACGCGCGACGTGCTGGAAGTACTGGCTTCTGACCCGCGTTTTTGTCCGTACATTGACCTGCCGCTCCAGCACATCTCCGATTCCATGCTTCACGCAATGGGACGGCAGATGAACCGGGCGCAAACGCTTGAGAAACTGGACTTGATCCGTGAAATAATCCCGGGCTGCGCCATTCGTACCGCCTTTATCACCGGCTACCCCGGCGAAACGGAGGACGATTTCAATGAACTGCTCGCGTTTGTAAAAGAAGGGCGCTTTACCCATGCGGGTGTTTTCACCTACTCGGCTGAGCCGGGAACCCTATCGGCCAAAATGGATGACAGCGTGCCGGAAGCCGTTAAAGAAGAGCGTCGCGCGCTTTTAATGGAAGCCCAGCGCGAAGTCTCTGCCGCGCGATGCGCCGCGCAGATCGGCAAAGAGATCGAAGTGATGATAGACGGCCCCGGCGAAGAGGGGCTGCTTGCCCGCTCGCAGCGCGAAGCACCGGAGGTGGACGGTGTCGTTTTTCTGCCGGAGTTTGACGCCGTGCCGGGAGATCGCTTTGGCGTGAAAATTACCGGCGCGCTTGATTACGACTTCCTGGCCGAATAAAGCTTCTCTCTGTTCATACCTTTAAAGGTGTGAGACGGGTGTTCTTCTAACTTACGTCATAAGAGTTAGTTGCGCAGATATTTGACCGCACCTTTAAAGGTGTGAGGCAGATGTTTTTACAACTTGCTTTATCAATATAAGTTACATGACAATCTGTTTATACCTTTAAAGGTGTGGACAGGAGTATGTTTTGTCAAAACTGCGGCCGACTTTATGGCGAACCTGCCGGGTAATAGCCCAGGAGACCCGGCTCCGGCTTCTTTGGGCGATCTTTGACGGGGAAGAGCTGTCTGTAGGGGAGATGGGACGCTGGATTGGTATTTCGGAAGAGAATGCGAGTATTCAGTTGCGGATCCTGAATGCACGGGGGCTGATTACGCCCCGCCGGAAGGGAGTGAAGGTGTTTTACCGTGCGGAGGCTAATCTCGAAGTCGAACATGCAGCGGAGCTGCTGGACGCACTTCGCGCATGTTATGAAAAAAGAATATCGTTTGAAAATGTCGTCCGAATGGCAACTGCGTTTACCCATCCGCGCCGTATTGCAATCGTTCGTGCCTTGGCGGAATCCCGGCAAGCGCCCGGTGATTTGCGCAAGGTGACGCGAATCGCCAGACCCTCGCTGTTTCGCCATCTGGACAAGCTGGAATCCCGGCGGTTCATTGGTGTGCACAGGGGTGCATACCGTTTAGCCGCTCCAAAAAATCCGCTGGGGAACTGTCTGTTGAAAATTGCCCGTTCTGGATGAGGTAAGCGGGTTTTCGTCGCACGGTGCGATTTTCAGCAGCCCGCAGGCCAGCCGGTAGAGGGCGAAGAGCTCCAGCGCGAAGGGCAGATAGCCGAGGTAGCCGAACAGCGGCATTTCGAACACCTTCCAGAATCCGAAAAATGGAATTTGATAAATCCATTTAGGGAAGGAGTGCAGGTTCCACATTTCCCAGAAGAATCCGCAGATGAGGCTGCCGATGCCGAGAGCGACCGCGGGGCGCCAGTCGCCGCGCTCCCAAAAGGCCCAGAGGCTGGAAAAGCCAAAGCGGCGGTTGAGCGGTTCGATGAGACACAAGAGGGAAAGCCAGACGAATGGAAAAAAAAACCGCGGGAAGAGCAATAGCAGGCCGAGCATGAAGCAGCCCACCACGAACATCCGGCGGTTAGCGTGCAGTCGTGGGCCGCTCCGCAGGTGCTGAATCCAGCGGAAGGTGCCCGCCAGTTCAGCGGTTTCGAACACCGCCGGGATAACGGTGGAAAAATTGAGCGTGGAAAAGAAAAAATAGGAAAACCAACTAAATTGTTCGCGGCCCAGGTAGACCCAGTTTTGCGTACGCAGGTTAATCAGCTCAAAGAGCCACCAGACGGGCGCGGAAAAGGCAAAGAGCAGTAGTGCGTGTTTCCATGAGCGGCTAAAAAGGGAGTGGCCTTTCCGGACGAAAACCAGCGCATCCACGGTGAGGATGTAACCCAGCCAGAGCGGGAAAAAAAGAAGGTGCGTGCGCAGTCCCGGCAGGCTGCTGTTCAGCAGCCACGCTGCCGCGGTGAGGGCGAGGCCGATCCGTCCATAGACTGGAAATTTCCGCTGCATGGCATTATTCTGCTCGTTGAAATGAAAATCGCAAAGGTTATTTCGGGTGGGCAGACGGGGGCGGACCGCGCGGCGCTGGACGCGGCAATTTCCTGGGGTGTGCCGCACGGCGGGTGGTGCCCAAAAGGGCGTTTGGCGGAGGACGGCCCGATTTCGGAAAAATACCATCTGCGCGAGACCAAAGCAGAGGACTATGCCATTCGCACGAGGGCCAATGTAGAGGTTGCCGATCTCACACTGATTTTCAGTCACGGTCCGCTGACAGGCGGTTCGCTGCTGACGCAGCAGTTTGCCGAGGAACTCCAAAAACCCTGCGTGCACATTGACCTACTGGAGCAGCCGGATGTTTTCCAGCGGTCTGAAGATACCGACGGAATCCTTCTAGGCATTGAGGATATCACTTTAAACGTTGCAGGCCCGCGGGCATCGGGCGATTCGGAAATCTACATTGCCGTTTACACGGCCATGGTGCGGCTGTTGAACGAAGGTAGACTGAGCGGATAAAAACCGTCTGTACGCATTGACACGCGGTGGCGACTTTTATACCTTCTCCGTTCTCATTCCGGGCGATTAGCTCAGTTGGTTAGAGCGCTTGCTTGACATGCAAGAGGTCACAGATTCGAGTTCTGTATCGCCCACCACCCTTCCCTTCTTCGGAGCTGCGGCTGGCACGCCACTTCTTCACTTCGATGCGCACACGGCGGCGAAGAAGCGGTCTTCGTAGTGCTCAAAGAGGCCGTTTTGTCTCAGCAGACTGGCCAGTTCAGGGACTTTGGATGCGTCGCGTGAGGCATTCAGAAACGCCTGTTCAATCTGCTGGTGCCGCTGTGTTTTCCGGTCGCGCTGTTGCTGGCGGATATCCTGTATATTGCCCGCGACCGAGCCCTGCACCAGTTCCACCATCAGCTTCAGCAGGCAAACTTCCCATGGCCGGTCCACGCCGACCAGCACCGCGCCCAATGGATCGCCGCTTTCGGCCAGACCATCCTTTACACGCTCAATGACGGCTTCCAGCGGATCGCTCAGGATGTAATCATTGATTTCCTGCTTCTGAATTTTAAAGCCATATTTGAGAATCTGAAGTTCATCGGCATGGTGCTGCAGCCAGTCGGCATACTCGCGCGCTTCGCTGCCGAAGCCTTCCAGCATCATTTCATCAATGGATTGCGGCGTGATAATTTCCGGGCGGAACGCTTTCAGCTTGCCTTCGCGCACCCGCACCTTGTCCACTGAATCCATCAGTTCAGTCACGAGATGATAATTCACCATGGTGGCGCCAAACGTTTCCAGACGGCTCTGCGGTCCGGCAACCACTTCCGTATTGTTCACCGCATACCAGAAATCAAACTGTGGATTATCTTTCATCATTTATACTATAGCAAAAACCCCGTCCGAATTCGAACGGGATTTTCCTTCGTTACATATGGCCTTCCATCCGAAGCTCCCGAAGAAGCGAATCCCTAGCCTGCCAGCCGAAGCTCCATAGGAGCGAAGGCTGGTGGTGGGGGAAGGATTCGAACCTTCGAAGGCATAGCCAGCAGATTTACAGTCTGCCCCGTTTGACCGCTTCGGTACCCCACCGTCTCTGCAAAAGAGAACGAATACCATAGTCGATTTTCTTTTCTTGTCCATCCAGATTTGAGATTTTCATACTCAATGTTTGAAATTCGCACTTGAAACTTCGCGTGGCGGGCCGGAAAGTTCCGGCTTTCCAACAGGCGGGAGTAATTCAGTGGTAGAATGTCAGCTTCCCAAGCTGAATGTCGCGGGTTCGACTCCCGTCTCCCGCTCCAGCCTTCGCGATGAGCGCAGCGAAATGTGAAGGCTGTCACGCCGGAGCCTTGGCGAAGGCGGACGATGATGTTTGTTTCCGGGCTGCGGCTTGGCAGGCCAATTTTATAGAATGAGGATGAGCCATGTTTAAACCTGTTTCAAGCAAAGTGGATTTCGCGGCGATGGAGGAGGGCGTACTCGCCTTCTGGGCAGAGCACGATATATTTAAAAAATCGATCGAAAACCGCAGCGCGGCTTCCGAATATGTATTTTACGACGGCCCACCGTTTGCGACCGGCCTGCCGCATTACGGCCACCTGCTGGCCGGCACCATCAAAGACATTGTCCCTCGCTACCACACCATGCGCGGTCACCGGGTTGAGCGCCGCTTCGGCTGGGACTGCCACGGCCTGCCGATCGAAGCCCTCGCGCAGGAGGCCCTCGGCCTCGCCGGGGCCCCCGCGATCAAAGAAGCGGGCGTCGACGTTTTCAACGAGCAGTGCCGCTCGATGGTTACTACATATGTCGAGGAATGGGAAAAGACCGTCACCCGCATGGGCCGCTGGGTTGATTTCCAGAACGACTACAAAACCATGGACAAGGATTTCATGGAAACCATCTGGTGGGTGTTTTCCGAGCTCTGGAAACAGGGCCGCATCTATCGCGCCCACCGCATCATGCCCTACAGCTGGAAGCTCAACACGCCGCTCTCCAACTTTGAGGCGGGCCGCAACTATCAGGACGTGCAGGATCCCGCCATCACCGTGCGCGTGAAG
>JAOZSE010000091.1 GCA_029939835.1 Pontiellaceae bacterium | reverse complement strand
GACGGGATTAACTGGGTTAACAGGATAGGGTGGGCATCTTTCAAATCGGGCTCAAAAGGATGAGAGGTTGATGCGGAGGCATCCGCTTCGCCTCTAGGAGCTTCCCGCGTCGCTCGTTGAGCTATGCAGGACAAGTCGCCATGACCACACGCAGAGGCACGGGGAATTGTCAGATCCGAAGCGTCGGACTCCGATTGTTCGGAGTTGTTGGATCGACCCTTTCGCTTTCTTATTGGATTCCCACTTTCCCATCAGGTTCAAAGACTGCATTTCCCGCGAAATGGATACGAACTTTTCCTTTAGTGTTTAACAATCTCCTAGAGCATTTCGTGTACGACATAATAGGTGAAAGGGCATAATACAAGTGCTCAGGCATCCCGAATTGGGACTCGTGAGGTACCCATTCAATTGGGTAGACTTCACGAGGAAGAGAAAGAAAGGCCGAAGAAGCAGTTGGTCCTGAGATAGTAAGGTCGGCTTCCTCCATCATGACAGCCAGCTGTTTTGCAAATTCTCTGGTTGATGGTGAAACCCAACGCTCATGGGAAATATTCACCACGATATTGCTTTGGTTTAAGATATCACGGATCTGAGCAAATCTACTGATTGTCGCTGTCCTTAAGGTTGATTCAAGCGCTATGAATTCATGTTTTGCCGCTATTTTTTTAAATTTCTCTACATCTTTTACTTGATCCTCAAGCATTCTTATTTTGTTAGCGAGCTTGCTCAGCGCCTCTTGTTCCGGCCCCGTATAGCGTTCAAGTGCAATTGTTCGAAATGGTGTCAGGAGCGTTTCCAGCCTCTGTATTTCGACTTTGGCCTCATCTGAATCGTTGCTCAGCATCTCATTGTTTGTAGTCAAATCCTGATTTGTTTGATTTACAGAGGAATACTCGAACCCAATGTACATGGCTGCTATCAGCAACATAAAGATACCAGATATAAATGCTACTTGAACCGACGCCTTCTGATAGAACTTCTGGGCCATTTTATCCCTCCTTTTCCCCAAGGTTGCAGAGGTTGCACTGGCGGCATTCGAGGCCGGGCGGGGCGTAGTCGCGGCCCTCTTTTTTCGCTTTGCGCATGTTGGCCAGATTAATCAGTCCGAGGAAGATGCCGAGCAGGATGAATGCACCGGGTGCCTGACCCATGAGCATGAAGTCCTGCGACCAGCCTTCGATCAATTTAATCTGAAAGAGCGAGCCGCTGGCTAGAAATTCGCGAGCGCCGCCGAGCAGAAGGAGCGCAAGCGTAAAGCCGAATCCCATGCCGAGTGCGTCGGCAATCGAGGCGACTGTGCCGTTTTTAGAGGCAAACGCTTCGGCGCGGCCCAAAACGATGCAGTTGACCACGATCAGCGGAACAAAGATGCCGAGTGCTTCGTAGAGGGCGCGCGGCGCATAGGCCTGCATGAGCAGATCTACGATGGTTACAAACGAGGCGATGACGACGATGTAACAGGGAATGCGCACTTTTTTCGGGATGAGGTGGCGGATCATCGAAATGACGATATTGCTTCCGAGCAGTACGAAGAGCGTGGCAATGCCCATGCCGAGGCCGTTGACGGCGTTGTTGGTGACCGCCAGCGTGGGGCACATCCCGAGCAGCAGAATGAAAACCGGATTCTCGCTCATCAGCCCTTTGGTGAATTCTTTATAGATAGACATAATCAATTACCTGTTATCAGTTATCAGTTTTTCGCTGCAATTGCCCGTGAGAGAGTTTTTGACAAAATCATGAACAGCAAAATTCTTAAATACTTCTGGATACCAACTTAGAGGATTCAACCCGTTCGAAGCATACTGGGGAATGACTCTCATTTTAAAAAGCACTCCTGCTCGCGAATTGAAAAATGATTTTGCTGTTCATGATTTTGCCATTTTCTTCTTATCTGTTGCTTTCCTCCATCAGCGTTTCACGTTGGTTAGCGAAGGTCTCAGCGATGGTGAAGACGGCTCCGCCAACGGCGCGGCTGGTGATGGTGGCTCCGGTAACGGCATCAAGCTGACCGCCGTCTTTTTTGACGGCCCACGGAGTCTGTTTTACTTCGGCTTTCATACCGTTGAACTGGTCGAGAACGGGATTGGGCGGCAGACCGATCTGGCAAGCGCCTTTGATGAGTCCCGACAGGGTTTTTTGGCGCTTGCGGTCGGTGACGACGGTGCCGAGTCCGGGGGTTTCGGCCTGTTGGGTCACGAGCACGGTAGTGACGGCTCCATCCGGCGTAAGTCCCGCCAGCACGGTGACGTCGCCGTTATAGCCTTTGGGCGTAACGGTTTCCCCTGCGAAGCCGGTGATTTGTCCGTCTTTGCGGGCGACGTAGAATTTGACGTCGCCGCGCGTGACGGTTTCGTCCGCGGGCCGGTTATCGAAGGCGGGCAGCACTTCGCTCAGTGCGGCGTTAGTTTTTTCCTGCAGGGCGGCGGCAATCGGATCGGCGGTGAGCAGGTAGACCCATCCGAGCAGCGCGGCGGCGATCCCGGCGATCAGTGAGAGCGTAAGAACCAGCATCGGAATGTTTGTCTGTTTTTTCATATTTTCCACGCAAAGGCGCAAACCAGCCGTCGCTCTTTGAGCTATGGCGGTCAAGAGAGGCGCTAGGTTATTCTTCAAGTCCGTTTACGATTCGGTTTATTCCCTGGCTGTCTATATATGCTGAGATCAGGAAAATAAATGGCAGAATCATTGACAGCAGAATGATGGGGATCTGTTCCTTTTGGCAGTTAAAAATGATTTTGCTTTTCATGATTTTGTCTAAATTCTTTGGTTGCGTCTCTGCGGGAACTATTCTTCTTTCTGTGGACGAACATAGCCGAAGGGCTTGCCGATGGTGCAGCGGTCAATGAGCGGGGTGAGCGCGTTCATAAAGAGGATGGAGAAGCTGACGCCTTCGGGATAGCCGCCCCAGATGCGGATGACGCTCGTGATGAGGCCGCAGCCGAATCCGAAGAGGAGCGCGCCCAAGGTGGTCATCGGCGAAGTAACCATGTCGGTGGCCATAAAGAAGGCACCGATTAGCAGGCCACCGGCGAGCACGTGATAGAGCGGGGGTGCGGTGATTTCGGGATTAAAATAATTCACAATGCCGCTGATCAGCGCGACGGTTCCGATAAACGCGGCGGGCACCTGCCATTTGATGAGTTTACGTGCCAGCAGGAAGAGTCCGCCGAGAATCAGGGCGAGTGCCGAGGTTTCGCCGAGGCAGCCGCCGACATTTCCAAAGAAGAGGTCGCTGAGAATATTGGGCTGCTGCGCAATCTCTCCGGCAGTGAGCGCGAGCGGCGTCGCGCCGGTCAGGGCATCGAGGCCGGTCATGACGCCGGGCCGGGGCAGTACCCATGTGGTCATCAGCTGCGGAAAGCCGATCAGCAGGGCGACGCGCGCGACGAGCGCGGGATTAAAGGGGTTGAAGCCCAGTCCGCCGAAAATCTGTTTGCCGAGGCCGATGGCCAGCAGTGAGCCGAGCAGGCATATCCACCACGGCGCACCCGCTGAGAGGTTCATCGCCAGCAGCACACCGGTAATGGCGGCGCTGCCGTCTTTCCAGGTGTCGGTCGGACGTTTGGCGACCGCGTTCCAGACCACTTCCACAGCAATGCAGCCGATCGTGCAGAGCGCCAGTACGCGCAGGGCATGCAGTCCGAAAAACCAGACGGCGGCAATCGCGGCGGGCAGCAGGGCGATCAGCACCTGTATCATAATCTTTGGAATGTTTTCCCTGCCGCGGATATGCGGTGAGGTGCTGACGATCAGCTCCTCAGCAACGGGCAGGCGAACAGTTGGTTTTTCGGCTTCTGACATAGTGTTTCTCTTTTCAAATGTAGGACAGCCATCCTGGCTGTCTAGACAGGCTGGAAGCCTGTCCTACTTTCGTTTTATCCTTTCTGACGTTTGGCCGCAATTTCGGCTTTGGCCCGCTTGAAGTGCTGGTTGAGCGGGCGGTGTGACGGGCAGACATAACTGCACGATCCGCATTCGATACAGGCCAGCACGTTGAGCTCTTCAGCCAGGTCAAAACGTTCGTTCTCAACCGCCTGACTGATGGTGGCGGGCAGGATCCGCATGGGGCAGCATTCGACACAGCGTCCGCAGCGGATACACGGCTCGGAGCTGTACTGCGAGACCTGTTCGGTCGGAATGAGCAGAATGCCCGACGTGTTTTTCATGATGGTGACATCAAGCGACTTCTGCGCGATGCCCATCATCGGTCCGCCGAGCAGCAGCTTGGCGGGCTGGACGGTCACGCCGCCCGCCAGTTCGATGGCTTTGGAAACCGGTGTGCCGATGCGGAAGCGCCAGTTGCCTGGTTCGACGAGCGGCTCGCCGGTGACGGTGACGATACGTTCGATAGACGGGCGTCCTTTAATGACCGCTTCGGTCACGGCCGCTGCGGAGGCGACGTTCTGCACGGCGCAGCCGACATCCATCGGCAGTCCGCCGATCGGCACTTCGCGGCCGGTGAGCGCGTAAATGAGCTGGCGTTCCGCGCCCTGCGGATAATTGACGCGCAGGTTCTGCACCTGAATGCCGTACGGTTCGGCAATCTCTTTGAGTTTTGCGATGGCATCGGGTTTGTTGTCTTCGACGCCGATGATCGCGGTTTCGAGACCGAAAACACGCTTAAGAATCGCCGCGCCCCGCACGATGTCTTCGGCCTGCTCGACCATGAGGCGGTGGTCGGCGGTGAGGTAGGGTTCGCACTCCGCGCCGTTGAGCAGGAGGGTATCAATCGGCTTGTCGGGCGGCGGGGTGAGTTTGACGTGCGCCGGAAAACCCGCACCGCCCATACCGACGATACCGGCATCGGCCACGCGCTGGCGGAGCATGTCGGGGTCGGCGTTCTGCCAGTCGGCAATCGGCTCGAACGGCGAGCCCCATTCGTCCTCTTCGTCGGCGGTGATTTCAATGGCCGGAACCCTTACGCCCGCCGGGCCGGGGCATTTGTCCACGGCCGTAACGGTTCCACTTGTGGGCGAGTGGAGCGGCACAGAGACAAAGCCGCCCGCTTTGGCAAGGAGGGCACCTTTTTTAACCGTGTCGCCCTTCTGGACGACGAGTTCCGGGGGTGCTCCAATATTCTGGGTGACGATCAGCGTATATTTTTCGAGCAGCGGGGCCTCCTGAACCGGCTTGGTTTCCGAGAGGGCTTTGCTGTCGTTCGGGTGAACGCCGCCTTTGAACTTGCGGGGTTTGCTGCTCATTTCGAAACTCCTTCATAAACGCCGGCGGCGTGCTCCGAGGCCAGACGCAGCGCGCGGGTCGGGCAGCCGGTTTTTTCAACGAGATCGGGGAGGGGCGGGTTGCTGTAGTTGGTTTCAACGAGGAACCCTTTAATCATCATCTGGTCTTCGCTGTCGGCGGCTTTGACGCATTTGCGGCAGGCGATGCAGGCGGTTTTGCACACCTTGCGTTTAAGTGCGCCTTTTTCTGGCGAGTTGCAGTAAACGTGCACATCTACGGCGGCGGGAGCGAGAACAATCAGCTTCTTCGGACAGGTTTCGACACATTTGCCGCAACCGGTGCAGAGATCGGGGTGCACGACGGCGAGGCCGTCGCGGATTTCGATGGCATCGAACGGGCAGGCATGGGCGCAGCTTCCAAAACCGATGCAGCCGTAGTCGCAGCCTTTCGCGCCGCCCGCAACGAGTACGGCGGAGCGGCAGTCGCCGATTCCGTTGTACGGCGAGCGCACGGTGACGGGAATGCTTCCGCAGCAGCGGACCACCGCGAGAACCTTTTCCTTTTTCCCGGCGGTGATGCCTAGATACTCGGAAATGCGATCAATATCCGCTGTCATGCAGACGGGACACTGCGAGGGAACGGTGCGGCCTTCGACAACCGCTTTGGCAAAGTCGGCGCAGCCCGCATAGCCGCATCCGCCGCAGTTGACGCCGGGCAGCATGTCGGTGACGGTTTCCAGCCGCGCATCGGTTTCGACGGCGAACGCTTTGGCGGCCGCGCCGATGACCAAGGCGAGGACGGCGCCGAGAACAGCGGCAAAGAGCAGGGCAGTGAGTATAATCGTCATAGTGTTTATCGTTTTGTTTTTAGACCAAACCGGAAAATCCCATAAAAGCCATCGCCAGAATCCCGGCGGTGATCAGCGCGATGGCGGTGCCCTCCAGCGGTTTGGGGACGAGGGCCAGGTCGAGCTTTTCGCGCAGGCTTGAAAAGAGGATCAGCGCCAGCGCGAAGCCGAGGGCAGAGCAGAAGCCGAAGATGGTCGATTCGAGCACGCCGCGTCCGGCTTGTACGCTGAGCTCAGCCGCACCGAGCACCGCGCAGTTGGTGGTGATCAGCGGCAGGAAGATGCCGAGCGCCTGATAGAGCGGCGGGCTGATTTTCTGGAGGATGATTTCAACCAGCTGCACCAGCGAAGCGATCACTACGATGAACACCAGAATCTTCAGGAAAACCAGATTTACCGCCGTGCCGCCGATCATGAAGGTTTTTGAGAGGACGAATTTGTAGATCAACGCGGTGACCAGCGAGGAGAGCGTCATCACAAAAATAACCGCGCCCGACATGCCGAGCGCGGTACTGAGTTTCTTTGAAACGCCCAGAAACGGGCAGATTCCGAGGAATTTCGCGAGGACGAAGTTGTTGACCAGGATTGCACCGATAGTAATCGCGAGAATGTTGTCCGGCATATGTCTCTTCCCTCCGTAAAAAACAGGAAAGAGACTGTATGAAAGAGGGCCCCGCAACTCAACCCATTTTCTGAAGATTAGAA
>JAOZSE010000090.1 GCA_029939835.1 Pontiellaceae bacterium | reverse complement strand
ACACGCCGTCCTATTTTGCCATCGATGAGATGCAAGCCGTGCCGGAACCGGCCAGTGCATTGCTGAGCATTCTGGGCGGACTCTCCATTTTTGTCTATCGGCGGGCAAAAACCAAACAAGCAGAAGCCGACATGGCGTAACGTTTCCAAGGTTTGGAAAACCAGCGGGCCGCAAGGCCCGCTGCCCTTTCCAACTCGCCATGCGCACTCTACAAACAGCGACTCTCGCTTTTGCTCTCGGTATGTCTTGCGGATTATTTGCAGACAACAGCCCAACCAATAACGTACCCATCATTCGGGTAACGACATGGCGGTTTGAAGACATTGATATGGATGTACCTGCCGACGTCAAAGTCATCACTGCTGAACAGATTCAACGGTCGCAGGCTCAAAGCATACCTGACCTTCTGCAGCAGGAAGCCAATGTCCGGTTCCGTTCCTCCAACGGCAAGGGAAACAGCGGGGAGCTCGCTATGCGCGGCTTTGGCGAAAACAGCGGCCTGCGCGTGTTGGTCATCGTCGATGGACAAAAAATGAACCGCGCAGATATGGGACTTCTCGACTGGCAGCAGTTGCCGCTCGACGATATTCAGTCCATTGAAGTTATTCGCGGCGGACAAACTGTACTCTATGGAAACCACGCACTTTCCGGGGTCATCAAAATCACCACTAAAAAAGGCGGCGATCCCAAGCTGAAGCTAAAAGCCTCGGGCGGCAGTTTCGGCTTCGAAGAATACAACGCCTTTTATTCCGGCGGAACCAACCGCTTCTTCTATGATGCCGGTGTAACGTATCAGCGCGACGAAGGCTATCGAGACAACGCACTCTCCTGGAACAAGAATGCCAACGCCAGCCTTGGCTGCTGGCTGGGCGATACCGACACCCTCATCATCCGTCTTTCGGGTGGTGAAACCTACCTCCAGTTTCCTGGCCCCCTCATCTACACCCAGTTTCGCGATGACCCAACCCAGTCCTCCAATCTGGGTGATCAGTTTTTTAAAACAAAAGGCATGCGCATCGCCCCGCAGTGGGAAAGCGAGCGCAACTGGGGTTCCCTTCAGGTCAACGGCGGATTCAATCTGCGCGATATTGATTTTGAAATGAGCGGCACCTCGGGAAAAAACAAACAGCAGGGTTTCTCCCTTTCTCCGGAAGCCCGAATCGGTGATGAAGAAGGCTTCATCAGCGGAGGAGTTGACCTGTTTTACGACACACTCGATTTCGAAGGGAATCAGGGCGCAAAATTAAACTTCGCTGAATTTAGCCGGATCACGGCGGGCCCCTTTCTTTTTGCCCAGAAGCCCGCAACTGAAACCATTACCCTGAGCGGCGGCGCACGTTTCGAAGCGGCTCGTACTTCCGGGGAAAACCGGCAGTACGACACCTTCGGAGTGCTCATCCCTGAAGACTCCTATGATACATCGGTTACTAAAAAGAGCTGGGCCGGAGAAATTTCGATGAACTGGCAACCCAGCGAAACAGTAAGCCTGTGGGTCGGGTACGATCGTGTTTACCGCTATCCTGCCCTTGACGAAGTCGCCAGCTATCAGGGCTTCGCACTCTCTGTTCCCTTCAATAAAAATCTGGATCCGGAAACCGGAAACAACTTTGAAATCGGCACGAAATATCGCGACGAAACATGGACGGCCTCTGCCACACTGTTCTACCTGACCCTTGATGGAGAAATCGCATATGACTCGTCGACCAATCAAAATGTAAATATCGGCGATACCACGAGATACGGAGCCGATCTGGAACTGGCCTTCAAAAAAAAGAACTATGGCATCTCCACCCTTTGGTCTCTCGTGAACGCCACCTTTGATAGCGGAGAAAACGATGGGAAAACCGTTCCGCTTGTGCCGTCAGTGCACGGAGCAACCATCCTCTGGGCCAAGCCGGTTAAACCACTTCGCCTAAGCGCGACCCACACATGGACGGATCGTCAGTATAATGGTGGAAACGTTGAAAACGACAGTCGACAAATCAAAGCATACAGCCTCTTCGGTCTCCGAGCCGACCTCACCTGCAACGAACACCTCCACATCTTTTTAAAGATCAACAACCTATTCGACAAGCAATACGCCTCCAGCGCCTACTTTAGCGGTTACTATTCCGGCTCGGGGCGCGGCATCTACGGCGGCATCTCTCTGGAGTTCTAATCATGAAGACAACCCTTTTATTGATCTTCCTCGCCGCAACCGTCTATGGCGAATATCAGAACCCGGATGACTTTTATCCCTTCCCCGACAAACCCGGAACGGCGAGCACCACGGCCGTTCACAGGACCAATACGATCATCTCTGGATGGGCCGACGGCTACACGAATGTCATCTACGGCACAGATGTTTCCGAGGATTGGAAAACCCCGCAGAAAGCGCTTGGACAAGCTGTCGGCGACTCGTTTGATATCGTCTCTCTCGGCCGCGGCGGACAAATCACACTCACCTTTTCACAGGCCATCACCAATGGTTCCGGCTTTGATTTTGCCGTTTTTGAAAACGCAATGGATGACTATTTCCTTGAGCTGGCATGGGTTGAGGTTTCATCTGACGGACAGCACTTTGTTCGTTTCCCAAACTACTATCGCTGGGATTCTCCTGTCGGCGCATTCGGCACTCACGACACGCGTTACATCTATGGACTCGCTTCCAAATATCGACAGGGCTACGGAACCCCGTTCGATCTTTCTGAACTTCAGGATGCCTACGATGCCGTCACCAACGGAACGGAAACCGTATTCACCACTAACTTTATCACCGCATTAACCAACAACTTCTCGCACCTTGATCTGAACCACATCAGCCACATCCGCTTCATCGACATCGTTGGCGACGGAAATGCCGATGACGCGGAAGGGCATGTCATCTACGACCCATGGCCCACCATCGGTTCCGCCGGATTCGATCTCGAAGCCGTCGCTGCCTTCTATCAAGCCGAAGCTCCCAACACCTTCTCCAACTGGGCCGCCGAACACGGCCTCAGCGGCGACCCCTCCGACGACTTTGATGGCGATGGCAACGCCGACCTCGAAGAATATTTTCTGGGAACCAGCCCGACCAACCTCTCAGAAAAAGCCTCCTTCTCCGGAAGCTTGTATTCCAATCAGTTTAAAATCATCTACCACCGCGACCCCGACGCGCTTGGAACCATCGACATTGCAACCGTCACCGACCTCACCCAAACCAACTGGGTCGTCGCCACGCCCGACTCCGTCACCAGCAACGCAACGGCTGAATCCATCGAAGTGAAAGTCGTCCTCCCGGCCGCAACACCTCAGGGCTTCTACCGCCTCCGCTTTGAAGGAGCGGATGAATGATTCGGCGTGCGACTATCCTGCTTGCTGTCGCCCTGCTGTTCAGCGCAGGGTGCGGCGGACTGGATGAACCCGCGACACGCAGCGAACGGATTATTTCGATTGCGCCCAACACCACCGAAATCCTCTATGCACTTGGACTAGGCGACCGCGTAGTCGGTGTCAGCCGGTTCTGCAACTATCCGTCGGAAGTAGAAGATAAGCCGGTGGTCGGCGGACTTTACGATCCCAACTGGGAAAAAATCGCCATGCTGCGCCCCGACTTCGTAGTTGGACTGGACACCCAGCAGGATATTGCCGGACACCTCAAACAGTTGCATATTCCGTTCCTCGGCGTTTCGCATGAACACATTGGTGAAATTCTCGAAGCGATTTTAATGATCGGAGAAGCCTGCGGCGCAGAGGAACAGGCGGAGCAGTTGGTTTCTGAGTTAAGGCGGGAAATGGGTAGGATCCGTTCGCCGAGCGGGCCGCCAGCCCTGAGCATCGTCGAAAAGCGGGCGTCTCGGCGAGACGTCCCTACCGTACTGGTCTGCATCAGTCGCGACGAGACAGCAAACCGGTGCTACATCGCTGCACGCAACACGTTTTATGATGAACTGATTGAGCTGACCGGTGGCGTTAACGCCTGTACGGAAACGAGACAGAAATATCCGGAGATTTCGCCCGAGGGGCTGATCGCGCTTAATCCGGACATCATCATTGATATCGGCCCCACGGCAGGCCTTGATGCCTGGCGACATTACCTCACCCTGCCCGCCGTTCAGAACAACCGTATTACAATCATCCCCGAAACCTATGCTTCCGTTCCCGGCCCCCGTTTTGTAAAACTCCTCGAGAACTTTAAGGAAGCGATTCAGCCATGATCACCGTCGAAAAACTATCGCTGACGCTCGGCAAAACGCCGATCTTACGCGACGTGTCCTTTTCCGTGAACGCCGGCGAATACATTTCGCTGATCGGCCCGAACGGCGCGGGCAAAACGACACTGCTGCGCTGCCTGCTCGGCATGTATCGCGAGCACAGCGGAAACATTTCGCTGAACGAAAAATCACTGACCGGTTATGCCTACCGCGACCTCGCACTCGCCATCAGCTATGTGCCGCAGACGCACGATGTCGAGTTTCCGCTCTCCGTCTATGACTTCGTAATGATGGGCCGCTACCCTCACCTCAAACCGCTCACCCCGCCCTCCCTGAAAGATATTGAAGCCGTCGAGCACGCGATCGAAACCACCGGCACCGGTGAATTCCGCGACCGGACGCTGCGCACATTGTCGGGCGGTGAACGGCAGAAAGTCTATATCGCCGCCGCGCTGGCACAGGCCGCGTCGCTCATCCTGCTCGATGAGCCCGCCGCTTTTCTCGATTACCACCATCAGGCCGATATCATGCGTTTGCTCAAAAAAATTAATACAGAGCACGGTGCAACGGTTTTCGCGGTGAATCACGACCTCAACAGCGCCGCGCGCTGGAGCGACCGCCTGATCGCGATCAAAAACGGTTCGGTCGCGTTCGACGGCCCGCCCGCCGACCTTTTTGCGCCTGAAAAACTCGAAACCCTGTTTGAAACCCGATTCCGCTTCATTGAGGAGCCGGAACACAACCTGCCGTTGGTGGTGCCCGATGAATAAAGCCGCACCCATTTTACTGCTGTTGGTTGCTGCTGCTTTTGCGGCGCTGACGCTGCTTCCGTTGTTTGGCATCACGAATATTTTTAGCGATTCAGCCGGAACCGATATTCTCTGGCAAATTCGCGTGCCGCGCGTCCTAACCGCATTCATCGCAGGTGCGGCTCTTGCCCTTTGCGGCATGGCGTTTCAAGCACTTTTCCGTAACCCGCTCGCTACCCCGTTCACGCTCGGCGTTTCGGGCGGCGCGGCGCTGGGTGCCACGCTCTGGCTCCGTTTCGGGCTGACGGCGACGTGGTTCGGCGTGGCGGGTACGTCGCTGGCCGGATTCATCGGCGCACTCGGCGCGGTGATGCTGGTGTATGGATTGACCCGCCTGCAAAAAGGGTTTTCGACTTCCACGCTGCTGTTGGCGGGCATCGCCATTAATCTTTTCTTTTCCAGCCTGATTCTGCTCATCCAGTACTTCAGCGATCCGGGCGAAACGTTCCGCATCGTCCGCTGGCTGATGGGCGGCTTTTTCCTGATCGGCTTTCGTGTCCCGCTTACGCTGCTGCCGTTCGTACTGGCGGGAACCGTTCTGCTCGCGCTGCTTGTGCGCGAAATGAATATGCTGCTGACCGGCGAGGAATTGGCCGGTGCGCGCGGCCTGCATGTCGAGCGAACCAAAAAGCTTCTGTTTCTTTCGGCTTCGCTGATGACGGGCAGCGTGGTCGCCTTCTGCGGGCCGATTGGATTTGTCGGACTGATGGTGCCGCATATCTGCCGCCTGCTGGTCGGGGCTGATCACCGGAAGCTGATGCCCGCCTCCCTGCTTTTCGGGGGAACATTTCTCGCGCTCTGCGACACGCTGGCGCGCACGGCGGTTGCTCCGGTGGAAATGCCGGTCGGAATCGTCACCGCCCTGCTCGGCGGTCCGTTCTTCATCTGGCTGCTGTTTTCACGCGGAAAAATCTAAGGCGCAAGCTGAACTTCTATACGGTAGAAACCGTCACTATCTGCATTGTGCGTGGTATCGGTAAAGACCCCGCCCGTGATGTTGCTGGCGATAGGCGCTACAGCAAATCCGTTCAGCAAATTGGAACTCCAGTAGATGGTGTAAACACGCCCGGAGACAGCGGGCCATTGCAGAATAAGGTTGTTGAGCGACGGGGGCTCACCATCCAGCTGCGTCATTTCGAAGAAGGATGCGGGATTGGTCGGATCAAACCCGGCCACGTAAGCTTCCAGCACGGTGTTGACCCCGTTGGAGCAGGTCGCGTCGGGACTGGCGTTCGTCGCCCCGCCGTAATACTGCGTTTCCCACCAGTTGGGCAGTCCGTCGCCGTCTTCATCGTCGGGGTCGGTGAGCTGTTCCGCTACGGTGATGTCGTCCACAAACGTGCCCGATGCCTCGACCCCGCCGTCGGTGAGGAGCAGGGCGGTGAGTTGGGTCTGCGGGAAGTAGAACGGGAGGTCGCTCGCGACCGGCGTGCCGCCGACGCTGAGGCTCCACGTTTGCACACCGTAATCGCAGGTGAGAGTGAATTCAGACCAGACGTTGGTGTCGATCGCGCTACTCAGCTCAACCGGAGTCATGTTGCTGTAGACCGTTAGGTTCAGATTGGTGCTGACGTAGAAGACCGCAGAGGCATCCGCCGGAATCACAGTGGGCGCACCCCCAGCGGTGGGTTTGAGCCAAAGCGTAATTTCCACGTTGGTGGCCGAGGCCGTGTCCTCAAAGAGGTGGCTGGCGGTTTCGCCCTGTAGCAGCAAGGCTTGCGAGCCGCCGTGAACGGTTGCGGACTGAACGGTTCCGCCGCCGATCCAGCCGTG